>NZ_CP137559.1:1787500-2065000 GCF_019249725.2 Segatella hominis | reverse complement strand
ATTGTTCTCATCTTTGTTGTCGTGGCCATCTTCGCTCTTCTTTCCTCTAAAAAAGCTGAACAGAATAAAGTTTGGGTAGGTTTGTCAAAGGAAACTGCTCATCAATTGGGAACTCCGATTTCCAGTCTGATGGCTTGGATAGAAATCTTGAAAGAAACTTATCCAGATGATGACTTAATTCCTGAGATGAATAAGGATGTGAAGCGGCTTCAATTGATAGCAGACCGTTTCTCTAAGATCGGTTCTCTTCCAGAACCGGTTCCTTCCAGCTTGAATGAGGTACTCGATCATGTCATAGATTATATGGATCGCCGTACTTCTAAATCCATACAGATGATAAAAGTGTTTCCTCAGCATGATATTATTGTCAAGATCAATGCTTCTCTTTTCGAATGGGTAATTGAGAATCTGTCTAAAAATGCGGTTGATGCCATGGGGGGAAAAGTGGGCAGGATTACGCTTCGTGTGGAAGAAACTGATAAATGCGCAGTGATTGAAGTGAGTGACACAGGAAAGGGTATCAAACGTAAAGATCTCAATAATGTGTTCAGACCTGGCTTTACCACAAAAGAAAGGGGCTGGGGACTTGGATTATCTTTAGCTAAGCGCATAGTAGAAGAATACCATAACGGTAAGATATGGGTGAAAAGTTCCGAAGTAGGAAAAGGCACTACTTTCAGGATAGAATTACCTCTTCGATAAGCGAATTTAATCGGTTGATTTCTATAAATATATTGAAATAACTGCTTAATATGCTATATTTTAGAGTTTTTTTCACTAAAAATTATTTTATCTCAAAAATAATTTGTAACTTTGCACCCCGAAACAATATACTAGTATTGTAATATGTGTAATATAGAGTCTTTTAAAATTGATCTGAAAGCGTTACCTCAGGGAGTTTCTACCCTTGAGTTTAAACTTGATGATGCATATTTTAAGGCAATTGATGCCCCTGATGTTCAGAGCGGAGAATTGTTAAGTAGTCTGTCAATCAGTCGTACAGATGATTTCTTCGAACTTAATTTTCATACTGAAGGCATTGTACACATACCTTGCGATATCTGTCTGGACGATATGGAGCAATCTATTGAGACTGATGACCGATTAGTCGTAAGATTTGGAGAAGACTACTCAGAAGAAGATGACCTCGTGATTGTGGCCGAGAACGAAGGAATACTCGATGTCGCGTGGTTCATCTATGAATTTATAGCCCTCAACATTCCTATCAAGCATGTGCATGCACCTGGAAAATGCAATCCTGCTATGATTGAAAAGCTTCAAGAGCATTCTGCCGCCCGAAGCGGCGAGGAAGAAGAGGAAATTGTAGATCCGCGCTGGGCAGCACTCTTAAAATTGAAAAAGTAAAAATTAAAATTTAAACATTTAAAAATTATGGCACATCCTAAAAGAAGACAGTCAAAGACACGTACACTTAAGAGAAGAACTCATGATAAGGCAGTAGCTCCTACATTGGCAGTTTGCCCTAACTGTGGTGCATATTACGTTTACCACACTGTTTGCCCAACTTGCGGTTACTACAGAGGCAAGGTTGCAATTGTTAAGGAAGCAGCTGAATAATGGGTAAAATTAATGCTGTAATTACTGGTGTAGGTGGATACGTGCCTGACTATATCCTCAACAATGAGGAATTGTCTCGTATGGTGGACACTACCGATGAGTGGATTACTACCCGTGTTGGAATCAAAGAGCGCCGTATTCTTACTGAAGAAGGTCTCGGAACCAGTTACTTGGCCCGAAAGGCAGCCAAGCAGTTGATTCAGAAGACTGGTGTTGATCCTGATACAATTGATGCACTTATTGTGACAACAACTACACCAGATTATAAGTTCCCATCTACAGCATCTATTGTCTTGGGCAAGCTTGGATTGAAAAATGCTTTTGCATTTGATTTTTCAGCTGCTTGCTGCGGATTCTTGTATTCACTTGATGTTGCTGCCAGCATGATTCAAAGTGGACGCTTTAAGAAGATTATTGTTATCGGTGCTGATAAGATGTCTTCTTTGGTAGATTATACAGACCGTGCAACATGTGTCCTCTTCGGTGACGGAGCTGGCGCAGTTCTTGTCGAGGCAACAGAGGAAGAAAATGTAGGTGTTCAGAACTCATACCTGCGTACTGATGGTAAGGGCTTGCCTTTCCTTCATATGAAGGCTGGTGGTTCTGTTTGTCCTCCATCTCGATTCACTGTAGATCATAGAATGCATTACCTCTATCAGGAGGGTCGTACAGTTTTCCGCTATGCGGTAACTGATATGAGCAATGATGTGATGAAAATCATGGAGATGAACAACTTGGCAGCAGACGATGTAAACTGGGTAATTCCTCACGAGGCAAACCTTCGTATTATCGAGGCGGTAACCAAACGTGCTGGTATTCCTTTGGACAAGGTCGTTGTCAACATCGATCATTATGGTAATACAAGTGCAGCTACAATTCCTTTGGCATTGTGGGATGCTGAAAGCAAACTCAAGAAGGGTGATAATGTCATCTTTACTGCTTTTGGTGCTGGATTTGTACATGGTGCATCGTTCTATAAGTGGGCTTATGATGGCTCTGCTTACGGAAAATAATAAAAAAATAAATATCCAAAAATAAAAAAGACGCATCTCTTATGAGAAATAAGAAAGATGCGTCTTTTTAGCTTAAATCAAGTTTGTTTATGCATAAGGCAGGTTTCGTCAATATAGTAGGTAATCCTAATGTTGGTAAGAGTACACTGATGAATCAATTGGTGGGCGAACGTATCAGTATCGCTACTTTTAAGGCTCAAACAACTCGTCATCGTATCATGGGTATTGTTAATACCGATGATATGCAGATTGTGTTTTCTGATACTCCTGGTGTCTTGAAGCCAAATTACAAGATGCAGGAGATGATGCTTGCATTCTCGGAGAGTGCTTTGGCTGATGCTGATATTCTTCTTTATGTTACCGACGTCGTGGAAAATCCTGAAAAAAATCTGGATTTTCTGGAAAAGGTACGAAAGATGACTATTCCTGTCTTGCTGTTGATTAACAAAATTGATGAGAGTGACCAAACTAAATTAGGAGATATTGTTGAGAAGTGGCACTCTTTGTTGCCTGATGCTGAAATCTTACCTATTTCTGCTAAAAATAAGTTTGGTGTAGATATGCTTTTGAAGCGTATCAAAGAACTACTGCCTGAGTCTCCTGCCTTTTTTGATAAAGACCAGTTGACTGATAAGCCAGCTCGTTTCTTTGTTTCAGAGATTATTCGTGAAAAGATTCTACTTTATTACGATAAGGAAATTCCATATTCTGTTGAAGTAAGAGTGGAGCGCTTTAAGGAAGATGAGCATAAGATTCACATCAACGCAGTGATTTATGTGGAGCGTGATTCTCAGAAGGGTATTATCATTGGTCATCAAGGTATTGCGCTGAAGAAGGTGAACACAGAATCACGCAAGGCTCTGGAAAAATTCTTCGACAAGAAAATTTTCCTGGAAACTTTCGTCAAAGTTGATAAGGATTGGCGTAGTTCTCAGAAAGAACTGGATGCTTTCGGATATAATCCGGAGTAATATTGATAAAACATAACTCCCTGAATGTAATCGAGGGAGTTACTCTCGCTGATTGGCGAGGGCCGGAGCATGGTCAGCTTCGGCAAATTTTTAACTTGGATGCAGAGACCACATCCTTGAAGCCTCCTAAAGGAAGGGGGAAAAATGACTTTTATGGCAAATTTAGTAGCAATTGTAGGTCGCCCAAATGTGGGTAAATCTACTTTATTCAATCGTTTGACGCAATCTCGTCGCGCTATTGTAAGCGATACGGCTGGTACTACTCGTGACCGCCAGTATGGTAAGTGCAGTTGGAATGGTAGAGAATTTTCTGTAGTGGATACGGGAGGTTGGGTTGTTAAATCTGATGATATTTTTGAAGATGCTATCCGTAAGCAGGTGTTGGTAGCTACAGAAGAGGCTGATTTGGTTCTCTTTCTGGTGGATGTAAATACTGGTTTGACGGACTGGGATGAGGATGTTGCGCTTATTCTCCGTCGTGCCAAATTGCCTGTAATCCTCGTAGCCAACAAAGTAGATAATAGTGCAGAATATTATCAGGCAGCTGAGTTCTATAAGTTAGGATTGGGTGATCCTCAGTGTATTAGTGCAGCTACAGGTGGTGGAACAGGTGATTTACTGGATATGATTTTGGATAAACTCCAGGATAATCCAGAGGAAAGTATTGATGAAGATATTCCACGTTTTGCTGTTGTCGGTCGTCCTAATGCTGGTAAGAGCAGTATTATCAATGCATTTATCGGTGAGGATCGTAATATCGTGACTGAAATTGCAGGTACGACTCGTGATAGTATCTATACGAGATATGATAAATTCGGCTTTGATTTTTATTTGGTGGATACTGCTGGTATTCGTCGTAAAAACAAGGTGAGTGAGGATCTGGAGTTCTATTCTGTTATGCGCTCTATCCGTGCGATAGAAAATAGTGATGTGTGTATCTTGATGCTTGATGCTACCCGTGGTATTGAGACTCAGGATATGAATATTTTCCAGTTGATCCAGAAGAATAATAAGAGTCTGGTTGTTGTAGTGAATAAATGGGACTTAGTAGAGGAAAAGAATCAAAAGGTTATTGATACTTTCGAGAATGCAATCCGCAAGCGTATGGCTCCATTCGTTGACTTCCCTATCATCTTTGCTTCTGCTTTGACTAAGCAGCGTATTTTCAGAGTTTTGGAAACTGCTAAGCAGGTTTATCAGAATCGTAAGGTTCACATCGGAACTTCTAAACTGAATGAGGTCATGCTTCCTATCATTGAGGCTTTTCCTCCTCAGAGTATCAAGGGTAAATACATTAAGATTAAATATTGTACACAGTTGCCTAACACAACGATTCCGTCGTTTGTGTTCTACGCCAACTTACCACAGTATGTGAAGGAGAATTATCGTAGATTCTTGGAGAACAAGATTCGCGAGAACTGGTCTTTGCATGGCTGTCCAATTAATATTTTTATCCGTCAAAAGTAATTGGAGCTAAGATGAAGAAATTCTTGTTTTTCATGATATTGGGCATAGGATTGGTATTTGCTTCGTGTAAGAAGGAAACTCCTGATCCTGGTTATTTTGCCGGGATTGCAGCCAAGGGTTATTATGACTTGCTCTTAGCGGGGAAATATAATGATTTTGTGGCTGGATACAATCAGCCGAATCGTATTTCTAAAGGTTATCATGAGCAATTGTTGCTGAATGCCCGGATGTTTATGGAGCAGCAGCAAGAAGAACATAAGGGACTGGCTGGTATTCATGTTCTGCATGCCAAGGCTGATACTGCTCGCCATGTGGCTGATGTTTTCTTACAGATGGTATATGGTGATAGTACTAAAGAACAGGTTGTTGTGCCCATGGTACTGGTCCATGGTGATTGGAAAATGAGATGAAAATAAAAAAGCTATCAGCTCTATGCTGGTAGCTTTTTTATTTTCTGTATTATTATGGTTTCGCTTCTTTCATTTCTACTTCTTTTACCTTGCGGAAGAGGTCTGAAGCAAAGACAAGGTCGTTCAGCTTTTCATTTGTGGATGAAATGACTTCATCCTTGTTGCCTTGCCATTCTTTTTTTCCTTGGTAGATAAAACAAATATTTTCACCGATACCCATTACAGAATTCATATCGTGGGTATTTATGATAGTTGTCATGTTGTAATCCTTGGTGATGCCTGAGAGTAATTCGTCTATGACCAATGATGTTTTTGGATCAAGACCGGAGTTTGGCTCGTCACAGAACAAGTACTTGGGATTCATGACAATAGCGCGTGCGATGGCAACACGCTTCTGCATACCTCCAGAAATCTCACCTGGAAATTTGTGCTGGGCATCAATCAGGTTTACGCGATCAAGACATTCCTGAGCTCTTTTTACTCTTTCCTTGTAATTCATGTTGGAAAACATGTCGAGTGGAAACATCACGTTTTCTAAAACCGGCAAGGAATCGAAGAGTGCTGCGCTTTGGAAAATCATGCCCATCTCTCTGCGCATGAATACCTTTTCTTTCTTAGACATCTGTACGAAGTTGCGCCCGTCATACAGTACTTCACCACTTGTAGGTTCTAATAATCCAACAAGATTTTTCATCAAGACTGTCTTACCTGAGCCGCTCTGACCAATAATCAAGTTGGTTTTGCCGGTCTCAAATACCATATTTATATTGTTGAGAACAGTCTTGTCACCGAAAGACTTAGTCAAGTTTTTAACTTCAATCATAATCTTATAGAATAATTTGAGGTATTTGAGTTGTTATGAAAGCACTTGGGTAAGGAATACGTCAGAGAAGAGTATTAAAACACTTGAGCTGACTACTGCATCCGTAGATGCTGTACCTACTTCTACAGAACCTCCTTCCACCGTATAACCGAAAAAGGATGATACACTGGCGATGATGTATGCAAAAAACAAGCTTTTGATGATGCTCATCCATACAAACCATTGATTGAATGAATGCTGAAGTCCCAATGTCAGGTCGTCTGGAGGTAGGATGTGTCCGATATAAGCTGTACCATACGCACCGATGATGCCCATACCTGAACTGAAAATTACCAGAAAAGGCATGATGGTAACCAAACCTAAGATTTTAGGTAAGATCAAATAACATGCAGAATTTACCCCCATGATATCCAGCGCATCAATCTGTTGGGTTACTCTCATGGTTCCCAGTTCAGATGCGATATTGGAACCTACCTTTCCGGCAAGAATCAGACACATGATACTGGAAGAAAACTCCAGCAGCATGATTTCTCGTGTGGTATAACCAGATACCCATCTTGGCATCCAAGGACTTTGGATGTTTAATTTCATCTGAATACAAATTACTGCTCCTATGAAAAATGAAATGAGCAGTACGATGCCAATGGAGTTGACACCCAACTGTGACATTTCTTTCACATATTGTTTCAGAAACATGCGCATACGCTCAGGACGTGAAAAAGCGCGCCCCATTAAGATAAGATATTTACCGAAGGTGGTAAGCCATTTTGATATTAACATGCTAATAAATCTCTGTTTAATGGTGCAAAAGTAACCAAAATCCTCTAAAAAACTACTATATAATGAATAGTTTTTTGATTTTATAAGTGATATTTGCTTGTTTTTTAGTATTTTTGCACCAAAAATGCGGAGAATGAATAGTTCTTCACTCTAAAAATGCAAATTATGGACGAAATAATTAATAATCAACAGCAATCGGATTGTAGCGATAAACTGGTTCTCAGAACTGAGGGTTTGGTGAAACGTTATGGTAAAAGAACTGTCGCCAATGGTGTTACCATCAATGTGAAGCAGGGAGAAATCGTAGGTTTGCTTGGACCAAATGGTGCAGGTAAGACAACTTCTTTCTATATGACTACAGGTTTGGTTGTACCTAATGAAGGTCATGTTTATCTGGGTGATCAGGATATTACCAATTATCCTGTGTATAAACGCGCCCGTGCAGGTATTGGCTATTTGCCTCAGGAGGCAAGTGTCTTTCGAAAAATGAGTGTGGAGGACAATATATTGTCTGTACTGGAAATGACGGGTAAACCACGCAGCTATCAGTTGGAAAAGTTAGAAAGTCTGATTAATGAATTCCGTCTCAACAAGGTCCGCAAAAACAAGGGTGATCAGTTGTCTGGTGGTGAACGTCGTCGTACCGAGATAGCCCGTTGTCTTGCCATTGATCCGAAGTTTATTATGTTGGATGAACCTTTTGCCGGTGTCGATCCTATTGCTGTAGAAGATATTCAGCATATTGTCTGGCGCCTTAAATACCGCAATATAGGAATCCTGATTACCGACCATAATGTGCAGGAGACGCTGACAATTACCGACCGTGCCTATCTTTTGTTTGAAGGTAAAATTCTGTTTCAGGGTAAGCCGGAGGATTTGGCAACCAATAAGGTGGTTCGTGAGAAGTATTTAAGTAATAGTTTTGTGCTTCGTAAAAAAGACTTCCAGCTCATTGATGAGCAGAAAAGAGCCAAAGAAGCAGAGGAAGATGGTTAAAAAAACAAATTTTTCTCTTATATATTAGGTATATTCACGAATTATGCGTAATTTTGCAAGCCAATCGTGTTGACGAACTATTAAAATATTAAGAAGAAAATAATTAATAATATAAAAACAAAACATCAAGATGAAAATTTCATTTGAAAATCCTGACAAGATTAATGGTCTTTTGACCCTCGTTGTCGAAGAGGAGGATTACAAGAATGATGTCGAGAAGACATTGAAGGACTATCGTAAGAAAGCTAACGTTCCTGGTTTCCGTCCAGGTCAGGCTCCTATGGGCATGATTAAGCGTCAGTTTGGTGCATCTGTAAAGATGGAGGCTATCAATAAGCTCGTAGGCCAGCAGATTTACAAGTATGTACAGGACAATAATATCCAGATGCTCGGTGAGCCTCTCCCATCAGAGAAGCAGGAGCCAGTTGATATTGAGAAGGATGGTCCTTATACATTCATGTTTGACATCGCTGTTGCTCCAGAGTTCAAGGTTGCTCTTTCTGGTCGTGATAAGGTAGATTACTACAATATCACTGTTGATGATAAGATTCTTGATCAGCAGGTAGATATGTACGCTTCTCGTTCTGGTAGCTATGAGAAGGCTGAGGTTTATCAGGAGAATGATATGCTGAAGGGTGACTTGCGTGAGTTGGACGAGAATGGTAACACCAAGGAAGGTGGCATTACTGTAGAGGGTGCCATGATGATGCCAAGCTACATTAAGGTAGAAGAGCAGAAGAACCTTTTCAATGATGCAAAGGTAGGTGATATCATCACATTCAATCCTAAGAAGGCTTATCCAGATAACGATACAGAGGTAGCTCAGCTCTTGAAGATTGAGCGTGATTCTGTGAAGGATTTGGAGTCTGAGTTCAGCTATCAGGTTACAGAAATCCAGCGTTTCAAGAAGCATGAGGTAAACGAGGAGCTCTTCAAGTTGGCTCTTGGTGAGGATACAGATGTGAAGGACGAGGCTGCTTTCCGTGCTAAGATTGCTGAGGGTTTGCAGGCACAGTTGGTAGGCGACTCTGATTATAAGTTCCTCCTTGATGTTCGTGCTCACTGCGAGAAGAAGGTTGGCAAGTTGCAATTCCCAGATGCGTTGTTGAAGCGTATCATGTTGGCTAACAACAAGGATAAGGGCGAGGACTTCGTAGAGAAGAACTACGAGGAGAGCCTTAAGGAGTTGACTTGGCATTTGATCAAGGAGCAGCTTATCAAGGCTCAGGATATCAAGATTAACGACGAAGATATCAAGGAGACTGCAAAGGAAGCAGCTCGTGCACAGTTCGCTCAGTATGGTATGACCAACATTCCTGAGGAGTATGTTGAGAACTATGCAAATGAGATTCTCAAGAAGGGTAACTCTACAGATGCATTGGTAGATCGCTCTATCGACCGTAAGTTGGCTACAGCATTGAAGACTGTTGTTAAGTTGAACGAAAAGGAGATTTCTGTTGAGGATTTCAACAAGATGATGCAAGAATAATATTTTTTTAGAAAAAATATCAGATTTATTTCGAGGTTATCGACTTTTTTTATTATCTTTGTTCCACAGAACGAGATGTAGAGGTCGATAACCTCGATTTTCGTATATAAATTTGAATAATAAATGATGTAATATGAACGATTTTAGAAAATATGCAACCAAGCATCTTGGCATTAATGGAATGGTGCTTGATGATGTCATCAAGTCGCAGGCTAAGTATTTGAATCCTTATATTCTGGAGGAGCGTCAGCTCAATGTAACTCAGATGGATGTTTTCTCTCGTCTGATGATGGATCGTATTATCTTCTTGGGTACTGAGATTGATGACTATACAGCAAATACACTTCAGGCACAGTTGCTTTATTTGGATTCTGTAGATAGCGGCAAGGATATTTCAATCTATATTAATAGCCCTGGTGGTAGCGTGACTGCAGGTTTGGGTATTTATGACACCATGCAGTTTATTTCTTCAGATGTGGCTACTATCTGTACAGGTATGGCTGCTTCTATGGGTGCAGTTCTTCTTGTTGCTGGTCAAGAGGGCAAGCGTTCTGCTTTGCCTCATAGCCGTGTGATGATTCATCAGCCACTCGGTGGTGTTCAGGGTCAGGCTTCTGATATCGAGATTGAAGCAAAGGAAATTCAAAAATTCAAGAAAGAATTATATACGATTATTTCTAACCATTCTCATACTCCATACGAGAAAGTTTGGGCAGACAGTGATAGAAATTACTGGATGACAGCAGAAGAGGCAAAGGAATATGGTATGATTGATTCTGTTTTGGTACGAAAATAATATATATATAATAAGGTATGCCAAAGAAAGTATGTAGCTTCTGTGGACGTAGTGAATCTGAGGTGAAACTGCTGATTACTGGTGTCAGTGGTTTTATCTGTGAGGATTGTGCGCGTCAGGCCTGGGATATAGTCCAGTCAACAGGAGTTTTAAAGGATGATAAATCAAGTTCTTTTGAACTGAAAGATGTTCCAAAGCCTGTTGAAATCAAGAAGTATCTTGATGAGTATATAATAGGTCAGGATGAGGCTAAGCGCTATTTGTCAGTTTCTGTCTATAACCATTACAAGCGTTTGCAGCAGCAGAAGACTGATGATGGCGTGGAAATCGAAAAGAGTAATATTATTATGGTAGGAAGCACGGGTACTGGTAAGACTCTTCTCGCCAGAACCATAGCCAAGATGCTGGACGTTCCTTTTACCATTGTAGATGCCACTGTTTTTACAGAAGCAGGTTATGTGGGTGAGGATGTAGAGAGCATCTTGAGCCGATTGCTTCAGGTTGCCGACTATGATGTTGCTGCAGCAGAAAGAGGTATTGTCTTTATTGATGAGATAGATAAGATTGCACGTAAGAGTGATAATCCTTCTATTACCCGTGATGTAAGTGGTGAAGGTGTGCAGCAGGGCTTGCTGAAACTTTTGGAAGGAACGATGGTCAATGTTCCACCAAAGGGAGGAAGAAAGCATCCTGATCAGGATTACATCCATGTGGATACAAGAAATATCCTCTTTATCTGTGGTGGTGCTTTTGATGGCATAGAGCAGAAGATAGCCCAGCGCCTCAATACGCATGTTGTTGGTTACAACTCTGTTCAGAATGTCAGAAACATCGATAAGTCTGATTTGATGAAATATATCCTGCCACAAGACTTAAAGTCTTTTGGTCTGATACCGGAAATCATTGGTCGTTTGCCAGTCCTTACCTATCTGAATCCATTGGATAGAGCTGCTTTGCGCAAGATTTTGGTAGAACCAAAGAATTCTATTGTGAAGCAGTATGTCAAACTGATGGAGATGGACGGTATAGAATTGACTTTCGATGAGGATGCGTTGGATTGTATAGTTGATAAGGCTGTAGAATACAAATTGGGTGCTCGTGGACTCCGTTCTATTGTTGAAGCAATCATGATGGATGCCATGTTTGAGATTCCATCCAAGAAAGTTAAGAAGTTTAAGGTGACTTTGGAATATGCAAAGTCACAATTAGATAAGGCTCATTTGCAAAAATTGGAGTCAGCATAAAAGTTCAATGGGCTAATCCCCATTGGACTTATACCATAGAACATAAAATAGATTTTAATTGATAAGTTGAATATGGCAGAACAGGTTAATCTTACAGGTCAGCTTAAGCGCTATTTCGGTTTTGATAAGTTTAAAGGCGAGCAGGAAGCTATCATCAGAAATCTGATGAGTGGTCATGATACATTTGTGCTTATGCCTACTGGAGGTGGAAAGAGTTTGTGTTATCAGTTGCCTTCCCTCATCATGGAGGGAACGGCCATTGTCATTTCTCCATTGATAGCATTGATGAAAAATCAGGTAGATGTCATCAATGGTCTCAGTGAAGATGATGGTGTGGCACATTATTTGAACTCTTCCCTCAACAAATCGGCAATAGAAAAGGTGAAGGAAGATATCCTGTCTGGAAAGACCAAACTCCTCTATGTGGCTCCAGAATCTTTGACAAAAGAGGATAATGTGGATTTCTTGAAGACCGTCAAGATTTCCTTCTATGCAGTTGATGAAGCTCATTGTATTTCTGAATGGGGACATGATTTCCGTCCAGAATATAGGCGAATCCGTCCGATTATCAATGAGATTGGTAATGCGCCTGTCATTGCCCTTACTGCCACTGCTACAGATAAAGTGCGAACTGATATCAAGAAAAGTCTGGGTATTGTGGATGCCAAGGAATTTAAAAGTTCCTTTAATCGCGCCAACTTATATTATGAGGTACGCCCAAAGCTAAAGGATATTGATAGACAGATTATCATGTTCATCCGTCAGCATCCTGGCAAGAGCGGTATCATTTATTGCTTGTCTCGCAAGAAAGTGGAGGAATTGGCTGAGATATTAAAGGCCAACGAGATAAAGGCAGCTCCATATCATGCTGGTCTAGATTCTGCTACTCGTTCTCAGACTCAGGATGATTTCCTGATGGAGAAAATCGATGTAATCGTGGCCACCATAGCCTTTGGTATGGGTATTGACAAACCAGATGTCCGTTTTGTAATCCATTACGATATTCCAAAGAGTCTGGAAGGATATTATCAGGAAACTGGTCGTGCCGGCCGAGATGGTGGTGAAGGTATATGTATTGCCTTTTATGCCCGAAAAGACTTGAGGAAACTGGAGAAGTTTATGGAAAACAAGCCTGTGGCAGAGCAAGATATAGGCAGGCAATTGTTGCAGGAAACTGCTGCTTATGCAGAGTCTTCTGTTTGCCGTCGCAAGATGCTTCTCCATTATTTCGGTGAGGAATATTCTGAGGAAAATTGCCATAACTGTGACAACTGTCTGCATCCTACAACGAAGATCGAGGCGAAGGATGCTCTCTTGGTTGTACTTCAGGCCGTAGCTGCGGTCAAGGAGAATTTCCGTCAGGAGTATATTATCGACTTTGTGAAGGGTAGAGGTACGGATGACATCGTATCTCACAAGCACAATGATCTGGAAGAATTTGGAGCAGGTGAAGATATGGATAACAAATTGTGGAATCCAGTTATTCGTCAGGCCTTGCTTTGTGGCTATCTCAAGAAAGACGTTGAGAATTATGGACTTCTTAAACTCACTGCTGCGGGTAAGAGATTCATCAAGAATCCTGAGTCTTTTATGATTGTTGCAGATAAGGAGTTTAAGGAGGATTACGAATCTGAAAACAGTAGCGAAGGTAGTTGTGGGGCTTTGGATCCGCAATTATATGCTATGTTGAAGGATTTGCGCAAGAATTTTGCCAAGAAGCACAAACTGCCTCCGTATGTCATTTTTCAGGATGTTTCATTGGAGCAGATGGCTACTATGTATCCTGTCAATATGCAGGAACTTCAGAATGTCCAGGGTGTCGGTGCAGGTAAGGCAAAACGCTTTGGTAAGGAATTCTGCGAGTTGATCAAAAAATATTGTGCGGATAATGAGATAGAACGTCCGGAAGAACTCCGTGTACGCACAGTTGCCAAGAAGTCTATGCTGAAAGTGTCTATCATTCAAAGCATCGATCGCCAGATTGATTTGGATGATTTGGCAGAGGCAAAAGGTTTGGAGTTCGAGGAACTTCTTGACGAGATAGAAGCCATAGTCTATAGCGGAACCAAGTTGAATATCGATTATTTCATAGACGAAGTCGTAGATGATGATCATGTAGATGATATTTATGACTACTTTATGGAAAGCGAAACTGATGACTTGAATACTGCTGTAGAAGAGCTTGGAGAAGATTATTCTGAGGATGAAATTAGACTCGTGAGAATCAAGTTCTTGTCGGAACAAGCCAACTAATCACGTTAAATAGCTTTAATAAGGTAAGAAAATCGTAAAAAGTGCGTCTTATCTGAAATATTATTGCTAAATTTGCACGCAATAAATTTTTAAAAGGTTACAATATGTCATCATTTGTTGCAGATAAAATTGTAATGGACGGTCTCACTTACGACGACGTCCTTCTTATTCCTGCTTATTCAGAGGTACTGCCTAAAGAGGTAGAGTTGAAAACCAAATTTTCTCGTAACATCGAGTTGAATGTTCCATTCGTTACAGCAGCGATGGACACTGTTACCGAGGCTTCAATGGCGATTGCTATCGCCCGTGAAGGTGGTATCGGTGTGATTCACAAGAACATGACTATCGAGGAACAGGCTCGTCAGGTCGCTATTGTTAAGCGTGCTGAGAATGGTATGATTTATGACCCTGTCACTATCCGTCGTGGCAGTACAGTGAAGGACGCTCTTGATATGATGCATGATTATCATATCGGTGGTATTCCTGTAGTTGATGACGAGAATCACTTGGTTGGTATTGTTACAAATCGTGACCTTCGTTTCGAGCGTCATTTGGACAAGAAGATAGACGAGGTTATGACAAGTGAAAATCTTGTAACTACACATCTTCAGACAGACTTGATTGCAGCTGCCCAGATTCTTCAGGAAAATAAAATTGAGAAGTTGCCAGTAGTTGACAACGCTAATCATCTTGTTGGTTTGATTACCTATAAGGATATCACCAAGGCTAAGGATAAACCGATGGCTTGCAAGGATGAGAAGGGTCGTCTCCGTGTGGCTGCAGGTGTGGGTGTCACAGTAGATACTTTGGATCGTGCGAAGGCTTTGGTTGAAGCTGGAGCTGATGCTATCGTTATTGATACTGCCCATGGTCATTCTAAGGGTGTGGTTGAAAAACTGCATCAGGTAAAGGCTGCTTTCCCTAACGTAGATGTTGTCGTTGGTAATGTTGCAACAGGTGCTGCTGCTAAGTATCTGGTTGAAAATGGTGCCGATGGTGTGAAAGTAGGTATTGGCCCAGGTTCTATCTGTACTACTCGTGTGGTTGCCGGTGTAGGTGTTCCTCAGTTGAGCGCTATCTATGACGTATATTCTGCATTGCAGGGCACAGGTGTTCCATTGATTGCTGATGGAGGTCTCCGCTATTCAGGTGATGTCGTTAAGGCATTGGCTGCCGGTGGTAGCTGCGTAATGATTGGTTCACTTGTTGCAGGTACCGAGGAAAGTCCTGGTGATACAATTATCTTCAATGGTCGTAAGTTCAAGAGCTATCGCGGTATGGGTTCTTTGGAAGCTATGGAGCAGAAGAATGGTTCTAAGGACCGTTATTTCCAGAGTGATACAAAGGATGTAAAGAAATTGGTTCCAGAAGGAATCGCAGGTCGTGTTCCTTACAAGGGAACCGTTCAGGAGGTTATCTACCAGTTGATTGGTGGTTTGCGTTCAGGTATGGGCTATTGTGGTGCTGCCACTATCGGAAATCTTCACAATGCGAAGTTTACCCGTATTACTAATGCTGGTGTATTGGAGAGCCATCCACATGATATCACAATCACAAGTGAGGCTCCAAACTATAGTCGTCCAGAATAATTAATTTGATATGAAATTTTATGCGCTGATTTCTGCTATGCTTCTCTCGGGGAGCATAGCTTTTGCTCAAAATGATCCTACAGTTATGACGATTAATGGTAAGCCTGTTACTCGTTCTGAATTTGAGTACTCTTATAATAAGAACAACTCTAATGGTGTCATTGATAAGAAAACCGTAAAGGAGTATGTTGATTTGTTTGTCAACTACAAATTGAAGGTTTTGGCGGCATTGGATGCAAAGGTTGATACCTTGTCTTCTTTTAAGAAGGAATTCGAAACTTATAGAGATCAACAGGTGAGACCATCTTTTATCACATCGGATGATGTGGAGAAAGAAGCGCGTAAGATTTATAAAGAAACTCAAGAGCGTATAGATGGAGCAGGTGGTATGGTTAAGCCTGCTCACATCTTGATTTTACTTAACCAGAAAGCTACTCCTGCAGAGCAGAATGCTGCCAAGGCAAAGGCTGATTCTATTTATAAGGTCTTGAGCCGTGGTGCTGATTTTGCAGAGATGGCAAGGAAATATTCTGATGACAAGGGAACAGCCCAGAAGGGTGGTGAGTTGCCTTGGATTACCAGAGGTCAGACTGTCAAGGCTTTTGAGGATGCTGCTTATTCCATGAAGGTGGGTAAGTTGCATGCTCCTGTATTGTCTGAGTTTGGCTACCATATCATTAAATTGAATGGTAAGCAGAATTTCTTCCCTTATGACTCCTTGAAGAATGATATTTATCGTTTTATTGATGCAAGGGGAATCAGAGAAAGAATTATTGATGAGAAATTGGATTCTTTAGTTAAAGACGAGCAATCTTCTTCTGCCAAGGAAACTTTGCTGGAGAAGAAGGCTGAAGAGTTGTCTGCTAAGGATTCAGACTTGAAATATCTGATACAGGAATATCATGATGGTCTCTTGTTGTATGAGATCAGTAATCGTCTTGTATGGGATAAAGCGGCAAAAGATGAAAAGGGATTAGCCTCTTATTTTGCCAAGAATAAGAAAAAATATAAGTGGGAACAGCCTCGCTTTAAGGGTATCGCCTATCATGTGAAGAATGAAGCCGATATCAAGGCGGTTAAAAAGAGTGTAAAGGGTAAACCTTTTGCTGAATGGGCTGAAATCCTGCGTAATACTTTCAATAAGGATTCCGTGATTCGTATCCGTGTTGAAAAGGGTATATTTAAGAAAGGTGATCATGCATTGGTAGATAAGATGGTTTTCCATAAGGATACTACGGTGCAGGCTGTCAAGGATTATCCTTTTGATGCCACTTTTGGAAAAGTTCTGAAAAAGGCCCCAGAGGATTATACCGATGTGAAGGCTTTGGTTGTTGCCGACTATCAGGACCAGTTGGAGAAAGATTGGGTGGCAACATTAAGAAAAAAATATCCTGTATTTGTGGACGAGAAGGTCCTGGATACAGTCAATAAACATTAAAAAAGAAAATTCATGAATCTTGAAAATAAAATAGGGCTGGCATTTGTTGCTTTGTTGTTCTTGGTTGGTATTTCTGCTAATGCCAACAAAGCTTTGCGTGGTTTTGCTGCACAGGATGCTGACTCTTCTCAAGTGGATGCAACTCTTGCTGATAGTCAGGTGATCAATGAAGCAAGTGTTGTGGATGAGGTGATATGGGTAGTAGGTGACGAACCTATATTGAAGTCTGAGGTTGAGGCTACCCGTTTGCAAAGTGAGGCAGAAGGAATCAAGTATGCTGGTGATCCTGATTGTTCTATCCCAGAGCAGATAGCCCTTCAGAAACTGTTCTTGCACCAGGCGGCAATCGATAGTATTGAAGTATCGGAGTCGGAGGTTATGAATGGTATTGATGAGCAAATCAATTACTGGGTTTCGCTGGCGGGTTCTCGTGAAAAATTGGAGGAATATAGAAAGCAGAGTATTTCACAGATGCGCCAATCCATGCATGATGATTTCAAGAATCGCCAGCTGATTCAAAAGATGAAGGAAGAATTGGTCAAGGATATCAAGGTTTCTCCTGCACAGGTTAGACAGTATTTCAAGAATCTTCCTGCCGACAGCATACCTTTTGTGCCAACAGAAGTGGAGGTGGAAATCTTGACCAACCAGCCTAAGATTTCCATGGAGGAAATCACTCGTGTCAAGAACGAACTGCGTGAATTTACAGATCGTGTCAATAAGGGTGAAACTTCTTTTGCCACTTTAGCACGTCTTTATTCTGAAGATCCAGGCTCTGCACGCATGGGTGGTGAAATGGATTATGTAGGTCGTGGTATGTTGGATCCTGCATTTGCCAATGTAGCGTTCAACTTGACTGACCCTAAGAAAATTTCCAAAATCGTAGAGTCTGAGTTCGGTTATCATATCATCCAGTTGATTGATAAACGAGGTGATAAAATCAAGGTTCGCCACATCCTTCTGAAGCCAAACGTATCTCAGGAGGCCATTGACAAGTCTTTGTCAAGATTAGATTCAATTGCTACCGACATCAGAAACAAGAAGTTTACATTCGAGGATGCAGCTACAGTCATTTCTGATGATAAGGATACCCGTTCCAACAAGGGTTTGATGGCCAATACAACTCAGGGAGGAACCCGTACATCCCGATTCCAGTTGAAAGATCTTCCTACAGAGGTGGCTCGTGCCATTGATACGATGAAGGTAGGAGAAATCTCCGCACCTTTCACCATGATTAATTCCAGAGGTAAGACAACTTGTGCTATCGTGAAACTTCTCAATAAAGTGGAAGGACATCGTGCTACCATTACAGAGGATTTCCAGGTGATGAAGGATGTCGTCTTGGCTAAAGAACGTGAGAAGACTTTGCATGATTGGGTGGTTGATAAGATAAAGCGTACTTATGTGCGCATGAACGATCGCTACAAAAATTGTAAATTTGAATATCAAGGTTGGGTTAAATGATGAGTAAGAATTTTCTCAATAATAATAACAGGCATAGAATCAAGCTCCTGCTGATTCTATGCCTATTTGGATTTTGTTTGGTGCAAGCCATGCAGAGTCCCAAGAAAAAGGCGAAGCGCCCACAAGGCGACCGTGTTTACCTTCTTCATGCGGATGTACTGAAGTATGATATGTTTGGTAGTAATCCTGATGCGCAGATTGTCAAAGGTAAGGTCTCGTTCCTTCATCAGGGGGCGCATCTTACTTGCGACAGTGCCTATTTTTACCAAAACACCAATTCGGTGAAAGCGTTCGGTCATGTGCATTTCCGTCAGGGTGATACTTTGTCCTTGGTTTGTGACAGGGCAGAATATGACGGTTTGATGCAGATGATGAGAGCCCGCAAAAATGTGGTTTTGCACCATCGCAGACAAGTCCTGCGTACCGATAGCTTGGATTATGACCGTTTGTATGAAATGGCCAACTTCTTTGAAGGTGGAACGCTGATTGACGGTAGGGACCGCCTTGTATCAGATTGGGGTGAATATCATACAAAGACCCGAGAGGCTAAGTTTGTCTTCAATGTGAAACTCCGTAGCGGAAAGGACCTGGTGACTACCGATACCTTATATTATGATGTAAGGAAATCAACAGCCCACATGGTAGGTCCTTCCAGAATTGTCTCCGGCTCCAGTGTGGTTAATACCAAGGATGGCTATTATAATACCAAGACAGATCGTGCCCGGTTGTATGGCCGCTCCACTTTAGTGGATAAGGACAAGACCATTACGGGTGATAGTCTTTACTATGTGAAAGACGGAAACAGTCAGGGCTTCGGTAATGTGATTTACAATGATAAGAGAAACCGCAATACCCTTCACTGCAACTATTTGCGTTATAATGAAAAGACAGGATATGGTTTTGCCACCCGTAATCCGGTAGCCATTGATTATTCACAGAAGGATACTTTGTGGGTGCATTCAGATACCATGAAGATTTATACCTTCCATATCAATACCGATTCTGTTTATCGCAAGGTGCATGCCTACAGCAAGGTGCGAGCTTACCGACAGGATGTCCAGGCAGTTTGCGATTCCATGGTATTCAATTCCCAGGATTCATGCATGACCATGTATAAGGACCCGATTGTATGGAATCTGAATCGTCAACTCCTTGGAGAAGAAATCAAGGTTTACATGAATGACTCTACGGTGCGCATGGCTCATGTCATCGGACAGGCACTCTCTGTGGATGTGATGCCAGATAGCGTGCATTTCAATCAGGTAACTTCCAAGGAGATGAAGGCTTACTTTGAAAACGGACAGGCACGGATGGGCGAGTCTATCGGTAATGTCCAGACCATCTATTTTCTTACCAATGATAAGGATAGCTCACTGGTTGGCATGAATTATATGGAGACCGATACGATGAGAATGTACTTGTCTCCAGAACGTCAGTTGCAGAAAATATGGTCAAATAAGTCTGTAGGCACATTCTATCCGATTACCCAGGTGCCGCCAGCCAAGTTGAAACTCCCTAATTTTGCTTGGTTTGACGATATCCGCCCCAAGGATAAAAATGATATTTTCGTATGGAGAGGCAAGAAGCAAGACCAGCAGTTGAAGGTAATCAAGCGCCATGCTGCGCCTTTGCAGGTTCTTTCCAGTAAAAAGAGCGAGATGCCCGTGAAGACTGAGTCATCTCGATGATTTAGAAAAATGTAATATTATAAAAGATGAGCGATATCATTCAATTATTGCCCGATTCTGTCGCCAATCAAATAGCAGCGGGAGAAGTCATTCAGCGCCCGGCTTCAGTGATCAAAGAGTTGGTAGAAAACTCTGTTGATGCGGGTGCTAAAAATATTGATGTAGCCGTTGTGGATGCCGGTCGAACCAGTATTCAGGTGATCGATGATGGAAAGGGTATGTCAGAAACGGATGCCCGACTGGCCTTTGAGCGCCATGCCACTTCCAAGATTCGCCAGGCAGAAGACTTGTTCAATCTGCATACCAATGGATTCCGTGGTGAGGCTTTGGCCTCTATCGCAGCTGTAGCTCAGGTCGTTCTGAAATCTCGTCAGGAAGGAGAGGAAGTCGGTACTCAATTGTCTATCTCTGGTTCGCGCTTCGAGGGACAGGAAGCTTGTTCTTCTTCAGTGGGAAGTGTTTTCTCAGTGAACAATCTTTTCTATAATGTTCCTGCACGCCGCAAATTCTTGAAATCCAATTCTACGGAATTAAATAATATCCTGACAGCATTTGAACGCATCGTACTGGTCAATCCGCAGATAGCCTTTACGCTTCACAGCAACAATACAGAATTGTTTAATCTGAAGGCAGGTAATCTGAGGCAGCGCATCATCGACGTGTTTGGAAAGCGCATCAATCAGGATCTTTTGCCGGTCAATGTAGAGACGACCATGTGTAAGATTTCCGGTTTTGTGGGAAAGCCAGAAGCTGCACGCAAGAAAGGTGCCCATCAGTTCTTCTTCGTGAACGGACGATATATGAAGCATCCTTATTTCAATAAGGCGGTGATGACAGCCTACGACAGATTGGTTCCACAGGGCGAACAAGTGCCTTATTTCCTGTACTTTGATGTTAATCCCAATGACATCGATGTCAACATACATCCTACCAAGACAGAAATCAAGTTTGAAAACGAACAGGCTATCTGGCAGATCTTGATGGCAGCCGTCAAGGAATCCATTGGAATGTTCAATGATGTTCCTTCCATCGATTTTGATACGGAAGATAAACCGGATATTCCGGTGTACAATCCGGATGTGGTTTCTTCTGCTTCTGCCCCGAAGATTAGTTTAAATCCGCATTACAATCCATTCAAGTCCTCCCCATCATCCGGGAAACCAACTGCGGTAAAGCCGGTGGATGAACAGTGGGAACAGTTGTATGAAGGATTGAATAATCAGGATTCGATGGAAAGAGAAGCTGATATCTTCGAGTCGGAAAGCGAAACGGAAATCAATACATCCCAAAGTATTTTAGCCGAAAAGTCACCAGCACATTATCAATATAAAGGTAAGTATGTGATGACTGCGGTGAAGTCGGGACTGATGATCATAGACCAGCATCGGGCACATGTGAGAGTGCTTTATGAACGGTATCTTGAGCAGATTCAGCAACAGACGAGTCATTCCCAGAAAGTCCTTTTCCCAGAGGTACTTCAATTCCCAGTTTCCGACGAAGTGATCTTGGAAAAGCTTTTGCCGGAGATGAGTAAGATGGGATTTGAACTGGATAATCTGGGTGGAGGAAGTTATGCCGTCAATGCGATTCCTACCGGACTTGATGGCGTCAACCCTCTGCATCTGGTACAGGATATGGTTTTCTCAGCCAAAGAGAAGGGGGTGAAGGCCTTAGATGAGGTACATCAGTCGTTGGCTCTGACGTTGGCACGGAATGCTGCCATTCCGCAAGGACAGGTATTGAGCAATGAAGAGATGGAAACCCTTGTCAATGACCTGTTTGCGTGTAGCAACGTCAACTATACTCCCGATGGTAAAAATGTGCTTTGTATTCTCAAACAGCAGGAAATTGAGCATCTTTTAGGTTAAAATGGGGGTAAAAATGGAAAAAAGACAACTTTTTTTAAAAAAAAGTGCATTTTTTTTATGAAAAAAGGGAAAAATAAAAAAATAAGTAGTAATTTTGCCCCCAAAATATAAAAGGTGATTTCGTTTTAATGAATTATATATTGATTGTTAAATATTAAAGTTATGAAAAAGTTAATAGCTGTACTGGCATTTGCTGGTCTTTCATTGAGTGGATTTGCTCAGGATGCAACTCCTACAGAAAAGTATAGTGTTTCTACAAACTCTTTCTGGAGCAATTGGTTTGTTCAGGCTGGTATTAATTGGAATGCTTGGTATTCAAACGAGGAGCATGGTCAGAATTTCGCAACAAGTCCTTTCAAGAAGTTCCGTTCTAATCCTGGTGTTTCTGTAGCTATCGGTAAGTGGTTTACTCCTGGTATCGGTTTGCGTACCAAGTTGCAGGGTATCTGGGGTAAGCAGGTTTATGATATGGCAACAGGCGAGCAGGGCAAGTTCAATAAGTATTGGCTTTTGAACGAGCACGTCTTGTTCAACGTCAGCAATTTGCTTTACGGTTACAATGAGAACCGTGTTTGGAATGTAATTCCTTTCGTCGGTGGTGGTATTGGTCGTACAATGACTCACAACTTGTATTCAATGGACCTCTGTGCAGGTGTTCAGTCTTCTTGGAAGGTAGCTGAGAAACTCAATGTATATCTTGAGGCTGGTTGGAACCGTATCGAGCACGATATTGATGGTGGTGTCGAGCGCGGACGCCGCGGTTGGGATTCTCATGACAACAACCTCTATGCAGAGGTAGGCTTGCAGTTCAATCTTGGCAAGTCAACTTGGAAGAAGACTCCAGACGTAGATGCTATCAATGCTCTCCATCAGTCAGAGCTTGATGCACTCAATGCTAAGTTGAACGATGCTAATGCAGAGAATGAACGTTTGAAGGAGAAACTTGCTAACCAGAAGCCAGTAGAGACTCCTGCATCTGTTAAGGAGTTTGTTAATACTCCAGTTTCTGTATTCTTCAACATCAATAAGACTAACATTGCTTCTCAGCAGGATTTGGTTAACGTACAGGCTCTTGCTAAGTACGCTAAGGAGAATGGTTCTAAGTTGCTCGTCAACGGTTATGCTGATAGCGCAACAGGTACTCCTGCTATCAACCAGAAGCTTTCTGAGGGTCGTGCAGAGGCAGTTGCTTCAGAGCTCGTTAAGATGGGTGTAGAGAGAAGTAATATCACAACTCAGGCTAATGGTGGTGTAGATGAGCTTTCTCCAATCTCATTCAACCGTCGTGCTACTGTTCAGATTGCAGAGTAATCTATATTAGATATATATTAAAAAAGAGGGTGTGTCATACTTTTTATGACACATCCTCTTTTTTTTTAATGAGAAATGAGAAATGAGAAACGGGAAAAGGGTAAAAAGGTAAAAGGGTAAAAAGCTTTACTTTTTATGGGAAAATGAAGTTTTTTGAAGAAAAAAATGAAAAAAGTTGCGAAAAAATTTGGTGGAATCAAATAAAGTTCGTACCTTTGCACCCGCTTACGAAACGTAAGGGCGTTTAGCTCAGCTGGTTTAGAGCATCTGCCTTACAAGCAGAGGGTCGGCGGTTCGAATCCGTCAACGCCCACTATTAAGCTTTACGTAACGTAAGGGCGCTTAGCTCAGCTGGTTTAGAGCATCTGCCTTACAAGCAGAGGGTCGGCGGTTCGAATCCGTCAGCGCCCACTATAGGGGTGGTTCCCTGTAGTTCATTTGAGTTGCAGGGAATATTTTTCGGGCGTTTAGCTCAGCTGGTTTAGAGCATCTGCCTTACAAGCAGAGGGTCGGCGGTTCGAATCCGTCAACGCCCACTAATAGAGGTTTCACGATTACTTGTGAAACCTTTATTGTTTTTTAAGCTAATTTATCATTATTTCTTCTGTCTTTTCAGATAATTTTCCTACCTTTGCAGCCTAATCAGATATATTAATACGTATTAGATATGAATTTAGATTTGTTGACAGCCATATCACCAATTGATGGCCGTTATAGGGGAAAGACAGAAGCGCTTGCTAATTATTATTCAGAGTTTGCGCTGATTCGTTATCGTGTAAGAGTGGAAATAGAGTATTTCATCACTTTGTGTGAGCTGCCATTGCCGCAGTTGGCATCATTTGACCATGCTCTTTTTGATCGTTTGCGTGACATCTATCGTAATTTTGATGAGAACGAGGCACAACGTGTGAAGGATATTGAAAAAATAACCAATCACGATGTGAAGGCAGTCGAGTATTTTATTAAGGAAGAATTTGATAAGATCGGAGGCTTGGATGCTTATAAGGAATTTATCCATTTCGGTCTTACATCTCAGGATATCAACAATACCAGTGTTCCTCTCTCTGTCAAGGAGTCTCTGGAACAGGTGTACTATCCTCAGGTAGAGGAACTCATTGCTCAGTTGCAGACCTATGCTGATGAGTGGAAGGATGTTCCAATGTTGGCAAAGACTCACGGACAGCCAGCTTCTCCTACTCGTTTGGGTAAGGAAATCATGGTGTATGTCTATCGTCTCACAGAACAGCTCAATTCTTTGAAAGCCTGCAAGATCACTGCCAAGTTTGGTGGTGCTACTGGCAACTACAATGCCCACCACGTAGCTTATCCACAGTTCGACTGGAAGGCATTCGGCAACAAGTTTGTCAGCGAAAAGTTAGGCTTAGAGCGTGAACAATATACTACTCAGATTAGCAATTACGACTATCTGGGTGCCATCTTTGATGCCATTCGTCGTATCAACACCATCATCATCGATTTGGATCGTGATTTCTGGATGTATATCTCCATGGAGTACTTCAAGCAGAAGATCAAGGCAGGTGAGGTAGGTTCCAGTGCGATGCCCCATAAGGTAAACCCTATCGACTTCGAGAACAGTGAGGGTAACTTGGGTATTGCCAATGCCATTCTTCAGTTCCTGGCTCTGAAGTTGCCAGTAAGCCGTTTGCAGCGTGACTTGACCGACAGTACGGTTCTTCGCAACATCGGTGTTCCTTTGGGGCATGGTGTGATTGCTATTCAGAGCACCCTGAAGGGCTTGCGCAAGCTCATCTTGCACGAGGAGAAGTTGCAGGAAGATTTGAACAATACATGGGCAGTAGTGGCTGAGGCTATACAGACTATCTTGCGTCGCGAGGCTTATCCACATCCATACGAAGCACTGAAGGCTTTGACACGTACCAATAAGCACATGACAGAGGAAACCATTCATGAGTTTATCCAGGGATTAAACGTTAGTGATAGCGTGAAGGCAGAATTGATGGCGATTACCCCAAGTAATTATACAGGTATCTAAGGAGAATTGATGTGGCGTATTATTCTTAACGATATTGATTAATAAATAATAATAATAAGATTTACTAACCCAGCCGGGAGGCTATTTTTTAAGAATTAATGACTATGGATTCAGAAATCGAAAACAAAGCTCAAGGTCAATCTACTGAGAGTGAAGGAACCCGTGAGGGAGGTTATAACCCAGCAGGTGGTTATCAGCGAAATTATCACAGCAACGGACGTCCACAGCGTCCACGTATTAACTCGCAGCGTGCTTATAGCAGCGACAGAGGCAGCAGTAATAGCGAGGGCGGATTCCGCCCAGAAGGCTTCGGCGCAGGCTTGCAGAGCTCAAATGGTGAACATTCACAGCAGCGTGGTGGCTATCAACCACGTGGCGGCTATGGTCGTCCACAGGGTGGTGGCTATAATAACAATCGTGCCGGTGGTTATCAGCCACGTCAGCAGGCAGGTGGTTATCGTCCACGCTACAACAACAATAATAACGATGCTGAAGGCGGTTTCCAGCCACGTCAGCAGGGCGGTTACCAGCCACGTCAGCAGGGCGGTTATCAGCCTCGTCAGCAGGGTGGTTACCAGCCACGTCAGCAGGGTGGCGGCTACAACAGCAACCGTGGTGGCGGTTACAACAGCAACCGTGGTGGTGGCTACAACAGCAACAACCGTGGTGGTGGCTACAACAGCAACAACCGTGGTGGTGGCTACAACAACAACCGTGGTGGTGGCTACAACAACAACCGTGGCGGCTACAACAACAACCGTGGTGGCGGCTATCGTCAGCATACACCAGGCTATGATCCAAATGCAAAGTATAGCCTGAAGAAGCGTATAGAATATAAGGAGGAAAACTTTGATCCAACAGAGCCATTGCGTTTGAACAAGTTCCTTGCCAATGCAGGTGTATGCTCTCGCCGTGAGGCTGATGAGTTCATCCAGGCAGGAGTTGTTACAGTCAATGGTGAGGTTGTAACAGAGTTGGGAACCAAGATTCTCCGCACCGATGAGGTGAAGTTCCACGACGCACCAGTATCATTGGAGAAGAAGGTATATGTATTGCTCAACAAACCAAAGGATTACGTGACAACCAGCGATGATCCTCAGCAGCGCAAGACCGTGATGGATCTTGTCAAGGACGTATGCCCAGAGCGTATCTATCCAGTAGGTCGTCTCGACCGCAACACCACAGGTGTCCTCCTTCTCACCAACGATGGTGATTTGGCAAGTAAGTTGACTCATCCTAAGTTCCTGAAGAAGAAAGTATATCACGTACATCTCGACAAGAACATCACTGCTCATGATTTGCAGCAGATTCGTGATGGTATTACTTTGGATGATGGCGAGATCAAGGCAGACGCAGTAGATTATGCAGACGAGCGCGACAAGTCACAGGTGGGCATCGAAATCCACAGTGGCAAGAACCGTATCGTTCGCCGTATCTTCGAGAGCCTCGGCTACCGTGTCACCAAGCTCGACCGAGTACAGTTTGCTGGTTTGACCAAGAAGAACCTTCGTCGCGGTGACTGGCGTTTCCTCACAGAGAAAGAGGTAGATATGCTCCGCATGGGTGCTTTTGAATAAGAAACAATAAAAACAATGGAAAAAGTAAAAAGAACTAAAGTCGTAGATTTGCTCAAGAGCACAGCCTACGATTCAATCGTGAATGTAAAGGGATGGGTACGTACCCATCGTAGTAGCAAAGCAGTCGATTTTATCGCTCTTAACGATGGTTCTACTATTAATAATATTCAGATAGTAGTCGACCCATCCAAGGTCGATGAGAATCAGCTCCGTCAGATTACTACAGGTGCTTGCATCAGCGTAGTAGGTACTTTGGTAGAGAGCCAGGGTGCCGGCCAGAGCGTAGAGATCCAGTGCGAAAGCATAGAGATTTACGGACTCTGCGGCGGTGATTATCCAATGCAGAAGAAGGGTCAGAGTTTCGAGTATATGCGTCAGTATGCTCATCTCCGTCTCCGTACCAATACCTTTGGTGCCGTGATGCGCATCCGTCATAACATGGCGATGGCCATCCACACTTACTTCCATGAGCATGGATACTTCTATTTCAACACTCCGCTCATCACAGCGAGCGATTGCGAAGGTGCTGGACAGATGTTCCAGGTAACCACCAAGAACCTCTACAACCTCAAGAAAACAGAGGATGGAAAGATTGACTACTCTGATGATTTCTTCGGAAAGCAGACTTCATTGACCGTTTCCGGTCAGTTGGAGGGTGAGCTGGGTGCTACGGCACTCGGTGCTATCTACACATTCGGTCCAACCTTCCGTGCAGAGAACAGTAATACCCCTCGCCACCTGGCAGAGTTCTGGATGGTAGAGCCAGAGGTAGCTTTCTTGGATATGGACGGTTTGATGGAGTTGGAGGAAGATTTCATCAAGTATTGTATCCGTTGGGCGTTGGATCATTGCAAGGACGATTTGGCATTCCTGAACAAGATGATCGACAAGGGTCTGATAGCCCGTCTGGAAGGCGTCTTGAATTCCGACTTCGTACATCTCCCATATACCGAGGGAATCCGCATCCTGCAGGAAGCAATCGCCAATGGCAAGAAGTTTGAGTTCCCATGCGAGTGGGGTGATGACTTGGCATCTGAGCACGAGCGCTTCCTGGTAGAGGAGCACTTCAAGCGTCCAGTAATCATGACCAACTATCCAAAGGCTATCAAGGCATTCTATATGAAGATAGACGAGGAGGAGAGCGGTTTCGGAGGCAAGAGCGGTCAGACCGTTCAGGGCACCGATGTCCTGTTCCCACAGATTGGTGAGATTATCGGCGGTTCTGTTCGCGAAGAGAGTTATGACAAGCTGATGGGAGAGATAGAGGCTCGCAACATACCTATGAAGGATATGAGCTGGTATCTCGATACCCGCAAGTACGGATCATGCCCACACGCAGGTTTCGGTCTCGGTTTCGAGCGTCTGATCCTCTTCGTAACCGGTATGCAGAACATCCGTGATGTGATTCCATTCCCACGTACACCAAAGAACGCAGAGTTCTAAATAGAATACGATAAAAAGATAGAGTAGAGGGTGTGTCATACTACATGACGCACCCTTTTTCGCAACTTGAATAAATTAAGTTAAAATTAATTAGGTAGGTTGCTGTTGGTAATTGAAATACAAAAAGATACTGTAGCTATAGACAACAAAAATCAATCATTTTTATTAACAAAATTATATTTAAGCTCAGCATTTCCTCTAAAGAAGTGCAAGTACGAACTCTAATGATGCGCTTTATTAAGGTCTAATGATGCGCATCGTTAGGTATTAATGATGCGCATCGTTAGGTGTTAATAAAGCGCATCATTAGGTGTTAAAGAAGCGCATCGTTAGGTTATGTGGATTTTCTACCAGTTATATTCCTGGAAATCAGCAAATTATACTCCTTTCAAGACAGCGAATTTCAGTCGATCTTTGATCATATACCTTGAGAAAAATTCATGGTAGCAATAGATGAGGCATAAAATCATAGAACTTTTTCAGCAGAAAAAACAAGGGTGTGTCATAGAAAAAATACGACACACCCTCCTCTTTGTTGTATGCTTTGTTTTCTTATTTACATGTCTATTGTAATAAAAGTAATATAAGTAAGAAAAACAAATCTTCTATCTTTGTTAACGCTTGTATATCTTATTTTGCAACCATGATAGAAACACGGTTCTTGTCATTCTCAGAGAATGGTTGAACACGAGCACCCTTAGAATCCTCAGTGATTCTGGATTCTTCAATACCATATTTCTCTTTGAGTGCCTTTACTACAGCTGCAGCACGCTTTGCAGAAATCGCATCATTGATTCTGTCATTACCTGTACCAGCATCAGCATAACCTGTTACGACTACCTTTGCCTCAGGATACTGGTTCAAGTAGTCAACTACTTCCTTGATCTTAGCGTCCTCAGACTCACGAATCTTATTGGAGTTGATAACGAAGAATACGTCACGACGAATCTCCTCCACCTTCTTCTCCTCTACTGGAGCTGGCTTAGGTTCTGGCTTTACATACTCCTCTACTGGACGTGGAGCAGGAACTTCCTTTACAGGCTCTGTCTTGGTGTGGCTCTTGCCGAGGTTGATGCGAAGACCTGCGAGTGCGTTGAAGTACCAGTCTGGGTTGTCTGCCTTCTTGGAGTTATACTTGTCGGTAGTGATGTTGGCATTACCCTCCAACATGATGCTTACAGATTTGCTTACCTTGAACTCTAAGTCGAGACCTGCACGACCGAATGGACGTACCTTGGTGCCATCCCAAAGATATTCGAGGTTATAATCATTCAAGTTTTTGAGGGTCTTGGCGATGTCATTGACCTCGTCGTTGCCCCAAGCGATGTTGGCGCCACCACCAACGAATGCTGTTACATTGAACACACGGTTAGGGTTCCAACCGCAAAAGAGGTTGGAGAGGTTGAACATGAAGTCCACACCTGGAGCTACATACTTGAACTTATAGTCTGCCGTGTAAGGGTTTCCAGTGTGCTGTGGTTCAAAACCATTCCAGCCACCCTTGCTCTGCCAGCCATTCACCTGCAAGCGCATGCCGAATACAGGGTTGAACTGGTAGCCGAGTCCCAACTGAACGTTAGGTGAAATCAAGTCACCAAACTTAGCCTCGCCAAGTGTGTACTGAGCACCACCCTGAAGGTCGAGGAAAGCATGTTTCTTGAATGTATATTCATTACCCTCCTTGTCTGTATAGGTAGCAGCCATGGCAGAGCTAGCGCCCAACAACAATGCAGAAACTAGAAAAATATTTTTCATTGATTTCATGTTTAGATATGTATTGAAAATTAGTCAATCGTCTCCATGTCCTTTTGCTTTTCAGGAGTATAGGTAACATAAGATTTGTCCATCAAGGCCAAATACCACTGAGCGTTGATTCTCTGAGGGGCAAAGGTGATACGGATCGTGTTCTGGATAGGATCATTAGGGTCTTCTTTCTTGAAGAACTCGATGCTATAGGTCACCTCAACTCGATGTTCATTGATGAACTTGAATGACTCCAAATGGTAATCCAACACTGGGAAAACTTGCTGCTGACGAATAATCATTTGCTTGTCTTTTTCCGGTAGAGGCTTAACGCTATCATTCAGAATCAGGTTCAGCTTGGAAAGAGCTTCGTCATATTTTTGATTTTTCAATGCTTCCAAATAGTCCTCTGCCATTTTCAACACTTGCGTAGTGTCTGCCTTGCAAAAAGTTGGCACGGTGTCTGTTTGGTTAGCACTTCTTCCACCCTTCTCCTTACTATTGGAACAACTAGAGCATGATGCCAAGAAAATACTACCTAGCACGAAGCAACCAATGAATAACTTATTGATAATTTTCATATTTGCTTAATTAAAAGAAAGGCACCCCAAGAGAGTACCCGAGATGCCTTTCCGTTTATTATTTAAAGTTTTTCTTTCTAAAGAATTACTTGTTTGGCACAACAGTGATGTCAACCATCTGTGTGAACTTACCCCACTTAGTCTGAACAGATACAGGGATAGATACGATGAACTTCTGAGAGATAGCGTTACCGCTCATGTTGTGGAATGTTACCTTCTGAGCCTTTGTATCGATAGCTACACGATACTTAACAGAACCATCAGCGTTCTTCAAGTCAGAGAGCTTAACATTTGCATTAGCACCAATAGAACCATTCTTCTGGAGGTTGGTCTTGATGTTAGCCTCATCCCAGTAAGCTGACTTTACGATGTACCACTTGCCGAGAGCTGCAGCATCCTTGTCAAGTTGCTTAGTTGGACCCACAATCATACGTTTCAAGCCAAATGCCTCACGGATAATGATCTTATCCTGGATGCTTACTGAGCTGCTACCACCATCGATAACATCCTTAAGAGTATCCTCAATCTTAACCTCATTCATAGTCAATGGCTTGATGAAGTTTACGAGATACTTATCAATCTCTTGATTCAAAACTCCACAGTAAACACTAGCCAACTTCACTGGAACGTCCTTACCAACCAAGAGGAGAGCGCCCTCTGTAGGCTCACCATCGTTACCAGCCTTTGTTGCTACACCCTCATAGAGGCTGATGATACCAGCCCTGTCGATTGTTGCAGCCTGTACACCATTGTAGTAGAGTTTCATGTTGTCATTAGACAATGTCCACTTGTCAGTAGCCTTCTTGGTAGGAAGAACGCTCAAACGAGCAGGGTCGAATGTCAACTTAGCAATGCCAAAGTTAACGAGAGCCTGAACGGTTTCAGGAACCTTACCGTTGTTGATGTAACCAGCCTTCAAATCACCAATAATCTGGCAATCGCGGTAGTTTACTGTACCATAAATGTTGTCAGAACGCAAAGCTGGGTTGATAAATCTCTTCTTGTCTGCGTTGGTCAAACCGTTAGCCATGGTCAAGCCTGATGGTTCCCACTGCTCCTGGCTATAGTTAACACCTGTAGCATAAGCCATCTTATTGATAGTCCACTTCACAGTCATAGAGAAGATGATTCGGCTATTACGGTTAGAAGTCTTGTAGAAGTAACCGTAAACTGTACGTGTAGCCTCACCTGCCTCATACTCTGCCTGAGTCATAGCAAAGTAGTTAGAGTTGATAGTCCACTTCAAGTTGTGTGTCTGACCATCAGCAGTATTGTCCTTCAAATCCTTGAAGTTAGTCTTGCCTGTATCAAAACTATTAGTATTGTTTACAACGTCATTGTAAGATGGGAATAATGCCTGGTTGACAGTGTAAGACTTATGGAACTCATCACGAGACATGTTTGCGGTAGCATAAACATTGTTCATAGCCTCTTCACCGATGATGTACTGGTATATCTCACCACACTTATATGCATCCTCGAAGTCCTTAGCGATTGGGCCATAATCTACAGTCTCCTGTACATCAACCCACTGAATCTTGAAGTAACGTACATCAACTACCTTCTCGTGCTTAGGATCGTTCACATCCTTCAAAACAACCTGAATCATTGGCTGACGACCGATAGCATCACGGTTGCCCTCAGCACCATTGCGAGCTGTAGCTACCAATGTCTTGCCATCTTCCTTCAACTTAGCGAAGTACTGCTGGTTAGTCCAGTCTGTTGTACTACCCTGATTGAGCAAGTTGTACTCCATGATATGGAACTCGAACTTCAAGCCAAATTTGTTGAGGTCATAGATAGCACCGCTCTTGTCGCACACCTCTACAAGTGAAGTCAAATCGATGCTCTTATCATAGTCAACCTTCTTGGTGATGCAGTTGCTGTTCTCTGCTGTAGGCAATTTGTCAGTCTTCTTCTTGCGAGCATAAGCCTCAGAGAAGCTCCAGAAGTGAGAAGCTGCAGGATTCGTCTTGCCTATGTTATTCTCGATAACATTATTTGCATCATCCTTAGCTTGAGTATTGTGGATGTAAGGACGCTCTGTTGACTCATAGAGACGAGCCCAGTCTGAGTAAACGAACAAGTTGTCAGCATCGTCCTTGTCTGTAACAGCCTCGCCTGTCAACTTTGCCCGCAAAGCAACGATAGGGAACTTGCTGTATGTAGTACCCCAGCCATAAGAAGTCTCAGACATCAATGGAGCATTGCCTGTCTTCTGTACGTTCAAGGTAAGAACGCCATTCTTGAGAGATTGGCCTGCCACCTTGATAGGAGCCTCCGCACCAGCACGAGTCAACTTCTTCTCATTAGTAGCATCCTGAGAAACGAAGTCGAACTTATCGATAGCATCCAAAGAAACTGTAGCAGGGTTCAAGTAGTACTTAACCGTTGTCTCTTTGTCGTTGATATAAGTATAAGTCTTAGTTGTAGGAGCATCTGCCTCCCAAGCAGTTGCGTCAGTACCCCAGTCATAGTAGTTGAGGGTAGAGAACTTGATAGCCTCGATACCATCAATGTATGTTGTTGGAGCAAATACCATGCTTGTCAATCTCTGGCCACACAAGATGTTGAGGAGGTTGATCTCGCCGAGCAACTCGGTACGGATACTGTTCATGCTAGAAGTCAAGTTTTCAGAAGCTTCCTCGATAGCATCAGCAATAGCCTGCTTGTAGTTGTCTGTCAAAGTATTAATCTTCTCATCAATCTGGCCAGATGTATAGTAATTGTCGAACTTGTCGTTGATTTGCTTCATCCAGTCAGCCAAGCCCTGCTCTACACCGTCGATATTAAGCTTAGCCAAAGCATCGATTTGCCCTTGCAAGTCTTTCTTTGCAGCCTTAACAGCATCGTCAGTATAGTTCTTCAACTCAGACTTATTATCAGAGATGAGCTTATCGAGAGCCGCAATCTTGGCATCGATAGCAGAAACATCCTGATCGTGCTTGCCACTGTTAGCCTTGACAGTCTTCAATAAATCATCTATCTGCTTCTGGAGATTCTCATCACCAGCTTTGTAAGCAGCGTCGATAGCATCTACGGTACCCTGCAAAGCGGTAAGGTCAGCAGCTACCTTGGCAATATCATTAGCCAACTTCTCCTGAGCCTTAGTTGTAGCATCTTTAAGGTCAGCAACGCTCTTCTTAACGCCTTCGATTTCTACGCCGTTAGCCTTGATAGCATCATTAAGGCCAGGGATAGTCTCTGACTCCAAGGTAGCCTTGAATTTCTCCAAAGCGGCAATCTGAACCTCGGCATTCTTCTGTGCAGCCTCCAAAGTTGCGATAGCTTCCTTAGCAGTGGTGATTTCCTTCTGGTTGTTCTTAACATCCTCACCCAAAGTGTTCAACTTAGCATCGATACCGGCGATATCGCCTTCGAGCTTAGCAACGGCAGTGTTGAATGTTGCAACGTCAACCTTGTTGTCTAGAGCAGTCTGAATCTCTGCCTTCAAGTCATTAACCTGCTTAGTAGCAGCCTCTATAGCAGCCTTTTGAGCTTCAGCGGCAGCAGCCTTGGCAGCCTCAGCGGCAGCCTGAGCAGTCTTAGCTGTAGCCAATGCCTCGTCACCTGTAGCCTGAGCGTTCTTAGCAGCAGTGGCAGCCTCTGCAGCAGCTGTTTTAGCTGCGTCCGCAGTAGACTGTGCTGTGGTAACGGCAGTCTGCAAAGTAGAAGCTTGGGTGTCCAACTTCTTTATAAGGTCGTTGGCGGCATCAATTTGTGTCTGTACATTATTGATGTCATCATCGTAATCCTTACAAGAAGTAACCATACTTGTGGATGCCACAGTCATAGCAGCCATAAGCAATACACTAAAATACTTTCTTTTCATACGATAAAAATTAATTAAACATTGTATATATTAACTACTTTATTCTATGCATTTTCTCTCTATCTCCTGACGAGAGATATTATCGTCGCTGATATGGAGAATCTATGTGTTTTGGAGGTACAGATGTAGATCTTTATGGACGAAAAGGAGGATAGGTTGAAGCTTGCGCAAGGCAAATCACCCCAAGAAATGTAAAAATAAATCAGACTCCCGTTTCGAAGACAAAGCTGCATAATAAAAGAAATGAAGCGAAAAGTTTTGAGGTTACGATATTTTTGCTTAATTTTGCAGCAAAACAGAAAATAAAATAAACATGGAGAATGTGAAACGTATACCTTACGGTGTTTCTGACTTTGTCGATATAATAAAGAGAAATCAATATTATGTTGACAAGACAATGTATATCCCTAAGTTGGAAGAGGAGGCGGATAGCTTGTTCTTCATACGCCCTCGTCGCTTCGGCAAGAGCCTCTTGCTGAGCATGATGTGTGCTTACTATGACATCAACCAGTCTGATAGGTTTGAGGAACTGTTCGGCAAATTATGGATTGGCTCCCATCCAACACCTTACCGAGGAAAGTTTCAGGTCTTGTTCTTGGATTTTTCTAAAATCGGGGGAGATATAAAGGATTTGAAGGAGAATTTCAATAATTATTGCAACATCCGACTCGATAATTTCATAGAAAGATATAAGAGGGCCTACCGCCCTGAAATTGTCGAGAAAATAAAGAGTGCCCCTACCGCAGTGGATAAGCTGAATATGATAGATACCGAAGCAAAGGATGCAAACATGCAGCTATATCTTATCATTGACGAGTATGACAACTTTACCAATGTCGTGCTCAACGAGCATGGCGAGAAGGTGTATTGGGCATTGACCCATGCGAAAGGCTTTTATCGAGAGATTTTCAAGGTGTTCAAGGGTATGTTCACTCGCATCTTCATGACAGGAGTCAGTCCTGTGACCCTGGACGACCTAACCAGTGGCTTCAATATAGGTTGGCACATATCTACAAAGCCAGCCTTCAATCAGATGTTGGGGTTCTCTGCCGAGGATGTACGTGAGATGTTTGAATATTTCAAGAGTGCAGGAAAAGTTCGTCCCGATTGCGATGTAGAATCTGTAATCGCAGAAATGAAGCCTTGGTATGACAACTATTGCTTCTCAAAGAATGCTTTGCAAACCCAAAGCAAGGTATTCAATTGCGACATGGTTCTTTATTATCTTCGGAACTATGCTGAGACTGGCGAAGCTCCTGAAGAGATGATAGACCCAAACACCAAGACTGATTATAACAAGATGAAGAAACTCCTTCAATTGGACAAACTGGATGGCAATCGTAAGGGAGTTATACTAGAAATAGCCGAGAAGGGGAAAATCATATCGAATTTAGAGACGACATTTCCAGCCGAGACTTTGACAAATCCCAATATGTTTGTCAGTCTGTTGTTTTATTATGGAATGTTGACCATCAAGGGTACTCGTGGAAGTCGCCTTATATTGGGCATTCCTAATAATAATGTACGCAAGCAGTACTACGAGTATTTGTTAGAGCAGTATGAAGAAAAGGCTTCCTTGGATACGAATCAACTTGAAGACTATTTTTATGACATGGCCTACGATGGCAAGTGGCATGACGCTTTGCAGTTTCTGGCAGATTCGTACGCCAAAGTATCTTCCGTTCGTGACGGCATCGAGGCGGAGCGAAATATACAAGGTTTCTTCATGGCGTACCTCAACTTGAATGCTTACTACATGACGGCACCAGAGTTGGAATTGAATCATGGTTATTGTGACTTCTTCTTGTTGCCAGACTTGACCCATTATGCCTCCAAGCACTGCTACATCTTGGAATTAAAACTCATCCCCAAAAAAGAAAAAGGTATGAGTCAAGAGACATACGAGGCTGCCATCCAGCAGCAATGGGATGCTGCCGAGGTGCAAATTAAGCATTATGCTGAGGCTCCAAGGGTTGAGGCTCTTCGCCAAGGTACCCAATTGCATAAGATCATCATGCAGTTCGATGGATGGAAACTCTTTCGGATGGATGAAGTAAATTAATTTTCAGTTTATAAATCGAACAATTATGAACAAGATAAAGGAAATACCCTATAGTGTCTCTGATTTCATTGAGATAATACGTTCCAACATGTATTATGTGGATAAAACCATGTATCTTCCAAAGTTGGAAGAGCAACCTCGCAATCTGTTTTTCATTCGTCCTCGTCGTTTTGGCAAGAGCCTTTGGACTAGCATGATGTGCGCTTATTATGACCTCAATAGAAAAGATGAATTCCAAGAGTTGTTTGGCAATTTGTGGATTGGAAAGCATGCGACTGAACTTCACAATAAATTCCAAATCCTCTACTTGGATTTCTCGAAAATAGGAGGAGATATCAAGGAATTGAAAGAAAAATTCAACAGTTATTGCAATATAAGGCTCAATAATTTCATTGAAAAGTATGCTGATGCTTATCGGCCTGAAACAGTTGAGAGTATTAAGAAAGCATATAGTGCAGTAGATAAACTAAATATGATAGATGCAGAGGCGAAGGACGCTAATATGCAACTGTATCTTATTGTTGACGAATATGACAACTTTACCAATGTCGTACTCAATGAGCATGGCGAGAAAGTGTATTGGGCATTAACACACGCAAAGGGTTTTTACAGGGAGATATTCAAGGTGTTCAAAGGTATGTTCACTCGTATCTTTATGACGGGAGTCAGCCCTGTTACCTTAGATGATTTAACGAGTGGATTCAATGTAGGTTGGCATATCTCTACAAACCCTAAGTTTAACCAGATGCTTGGCTTTTCCACAGAGGAAGTTCGAGAGATGTTTGAATATTTCAAGAGCTTTGGAAAAGTTCGTCCTGATTGCGATATAGAATCAGTAATCGCAGAGATGAAGCCTTGGTATGACAACTATTGTTTCTCCGAGGATGCATTGCGGACTCAAAGCAAGGTGTTCAATTGTGATATGGTGCTTTATTTTCTTCGAAACTATGCAGAAACAGGAGAAGCCCCAAAGCAGATGATAGACCCGAATACCAAGACGGATTACAATAAAATGAAGAAACTTCTCCAATTGGACAAACTGGATGGTAACCGTAAGGGTATTATCTATGAGATTGCCGAAAAGGGGGAAATCGTATCGAATATAGAAACAACGTTTCCTGCCGAGACTTTGACAAATCCTCGCATGTTTGCTAGTTTGCTTTTCTATTATGGAATGCTGACCATCAAGGGTACTCGTGGAACCAAAATGATATTAGGAATTCCTAATAATAATGTGCGCAAGCAGTATTATGAGTATTTGTTGGAAAAGTACGAAGAAAAGGCCTCTTTAGATACTGAGGCACTAACTGATAATTATTATGACATGGCATACGATGGCAAGTGGCATGACGCTTTGCAGTTCCTGGCAGATTCGTACGCCAAGGTATCTTCCGTTCGTGACGGCATCGAGGCGGAGCGAAATATACAAGGTTTCTTCATGGCGTACCTCAACTTGAATGCTTACTACATGACGGCACCAGAGTTGGAATTGAATCATGGTTATTGTGACTTCTTCCTGTTGCCAGACTTGACCCATTATGCTTCCAAACATAGCTATATCATCGAGTTGAAATTGATTCCCAAGAGAGAGAAGGGAATGAGCCTGGAAGCATACGAGGCAGCCATCAAGAAGCAATGGGATGATGCCATAGAACAAATTATGCATTATGCTGAGGCGCCAAGGGTTGAGGCTCTGCGCCAAGGCACCCAATTGCATAAGATTATCATGCAGTTCAATGGTTGGAAACTCTTTCGAATGGATGAGGTATAGTAAAAGCGAGGTTTCCAGGATGGATTTGACTCCTATGGAAACCTCGCTTTGTTTTTTGCCATTCTCACTTTTAGAGAATGGTTATTGTTTCAATCTTTATTTTGCAACCATGATAGAAACACGGTTCTTGTCATTCTCAGAGAATGGTTGAACACGAGCACCCTTTGAATCCTCAGTGATTCTGGATTCTTCAATACCATATTTCTCTTTGAGAACCTTTACTACAGCTGCAGCACGCTTAGCAGAAATGCGGTCGTTGATGGTATTGTTACCTGTACCAGCATCTGCATAACCTGTTACGACTACCTTTGCCTCAGGATACTGGTTCAAGTAGTCAACTACTTCCTTGATCTTAGCGTCCTCAGACTCACGAATCTTATTGGAGTTGATAACGAAGAATACGTCACGACGAATCTCCTCAACCTTCTTCTCCTCTACTGGAGCTGGTTTAGGTTCTGGCTTTACATATTCCTCTACTGGACGTGGAGCAGGAACTTCCTTCACAGGCTCAGTCTTGGTGTGGCTCTTGCCGAGGTTGATGCGAAGACCAGCGAGTGCGTTGAAGTACCAGTCTGGGTTGTCTGCGTTCTTGGAATTGTACTTGTCGGTAGTGATGTTGGCATTACCCTCCAACATGATGCTTACAGACTTGCTTACCTTAAACTCTAAGTCGAGACCTGCACGACCGAATGGACGTATCTTGGTACCATCCCAGAGATACAACAAGTTGTACTTGTCGAGGTCCTTGATGTGTGCACCAATTTCATTGGCCTCGTCGTTACCCCAGGCGATGTTGGCACCACCACCGACGAAGGCAGTCACGTTGAACACACGGTTAGGATTCCAGCCACAGAAGAGATTGCTCAAGTTGAACATGAAATCCAAACCTGGAGCCACGTAGTTGAATTTATAGTCAGCAGAGAATGGCGCATCACCGATTTTATCACGATAAGCAGCCCATCCACCCTTGCTCTGCCATCCGTTAGCCTGGAGGCGCATGCCGAATACTGGGTTGAACTGATAACCAAGTCCTAATTGTACGTTAGGAGAAATCAAGTCACCAAACTTAGCTTCGCCGAGTGTGTACTGAGCACCACCTTGGAGGTCTAGGAACCAATGCTTTTGGAAAGTGTACACGTTCTCCTCGGAATCTGTGTAAGTGGCCTGAGCCATAGCAGCTGTGCTCATACCCATCAAAGCAGCAGCCAATAAAACTTTAGACTTTTTCATAACTGTTTAATTGTTTTATTATGTAATACTTATTGTTTCTCTTTTTTGTCTTCTAGCTGCGAGCAGCTAGAAGACTTTCTATATTTACTTCTTGACAACCTTCTTGCCGTTGACGATGTAGATGCCAGGGCGAGACATGTTTTGTACTCGACGGCCCATCAAATCGTAGATGATGCTTGGTTTATTCGAGTCAGTTGTAATCTCATCAATACCAGTAGCCTTGTCGTTGTCAACTTTGTAGACGATTCTCATGACAGGGTTGACCTTGCATTTGCTAGGAGAGATTGATGTAGGGTCAGACAAGTACTTTGCGTAATTGTTGTCGCCAAATGTTCCTATAGGAATGACAAATACATACCTGTCTGATTTCAAGTCACCAGATTTAATTGGGGTATCAAACTCTATCTGGTAAGCATTTGTGTATTCAGGATAGCCTGGCAAGTAATCAATCTTCTTGAAATGCCCAGTTTTTACAGTTCGATATGTATCAGGTTGTACCAATTCTATCATTTTACTTTCGTTGACAACGAAACCGTCGAAATCACCTGCATCTGTTATGCTGAATCCATTCAAGTCAATATCGTGATAATATTCAGACTCAAAAGGTACATACCAAAAACTGTTGTAGCTATAGTCAAATTCAGGATTGTCTGGAACAACTATATCCTGTTTCTTAACAGTAAATGGAACTGTAAATTCCTTATTTGTATAAGTTTGCCCATCCTTGACGCCAAGTATGCTTCCTTTTGAAACCTTAACATAGTAAGTGTCATTGGAAAGTTGACTAAATGGAATCTTCACATTTCCATTGTTTCCTAAAGTCATGTTGAGTTGTCCAATCTCCTTCTGCTCTTTGTTGAGGAGAGAGGCATTTTGCTTATCAGGATTCAAAGACAATCCTGAGTATCCTGCAGTTGACAACTCCAAAATTCCATTATCGGCAGTAAACTCAGTGCAAATAAGCGACATGTGGAAATCAACAGCTGTTGCTTCCTCTGCAGGCTTTGCCGTTTCGGTAAACATAAAGGCATTTGATTGCTTTTCATTGAAGTGCAAGCTCGAAGCAGTAACATCAGTAGAGATTTTACCTGTAGAATGGTTTACCAAAGCATAGGCGTTCAATTCTGTGTCCTCAGAGTTTGTAGTGCAATAACCATAGATACTAAACGTACCTAATACCAATTTGTCATCTACGCCAGATAGAGAGAACTTCTTTAAATCCAATGACTTACCTTTATCTGAAGTTAATCCGTTGACAAAGAAATACTTGCCTCCTTGTGTTTGGAATGTATATTTGCCATCCTCGCAAGAACTTAGGAATGCCGTAGCCTTAGCTTTATTGCTTGTCAATGATACGTTCTCTTCATCATCGACCGAAATATAAAGAACCTTATTGCTCTGACTGATATTGGAAATAGTGTAATATTTTCCAGTTTCAGGCATGGTTATGTTCTTTTCGCTATAAAATGATAGCATAGCTTTTGTAAGCTCTTCGTCAGAAGCAAATGGAACTTGTTCGACAAGATTCTTTAGGGCAATGCGTGCCTCACTATCATCGGCAGGATAACCAACCCCGGTCTTGCTGATCAAATTCTTAGCAGCCAAGTAAGTTTCGGAAACTTCTGGTTCCTTTTCGTATCCAACTTTGTAAGTCAGGGTGAAAGTAGGATTATAAGTTTCTTCCAATTGGTCTTTAATGATGCCCTCATTAATAGTTAACGTATAAATACCCTTTTCTGTAAGTCCTTCTGGAATATCAAAGCTGATGATTACATCTTTAGAAGAAGTGCTAGATCTTTCAATCTTTGCTTTTGCAGCCTTAGCACCATCTTTGTATATATACAACTCATTATTACTTATTGCCATCAAGTGCTTGTCAAATTCCAAAACAATAGGGCTTGACAACTTGTCAATTTCACCCTCTGCAGGTGTAACAGTAGTGTAAGTTAAAGTATTCTTAGGGGTGCTAATAGTAAAATTATAAGTTAGCGCTTTGTTGCAATAGCCACTTGCATCCCAGATACAACCTTCTGGAATGTATATAGTATATTGACCATCAGTAGCAATAGCATTTGAGACACTTAACGTTACTAGATTTCCTTTAGCGGATAATGTAAGAGGATGATGGTTTCCCTCTGCATCAGAAATGTATGCACCAATACCTGATGTATTTAAGGTAATGCTTGAAGCGAAGGTAAGAGTTTCACTTAAGAAGCTACTTAAAACTTTGCTGGCAAAGCTTGTGTTGCTTGGCGATATGATTGATATTGGCTCCTTGTAATAAACAGTGATTTTTTTGATTTCAGAAGCTATACCTGAGTTGTAGAATGAAATAGCATTTACTACTTGCCCTTCATTCTTACTCCAAAACCTCTTATAACGATCTTCGGAAAGGGTTCCAGGCATATTTTCTGAGAGGTTGATATCATACATATCCTTCTCTACCTCAAATTTTACGGAATCCAAGGTTACACCTTCCATACCGCTGATTGTCATAGAGCAACCTCTGCAAAGTTTAAGGAAGTATTCCTTAGGGTCGCTTGTGCTATTGGTTATATACTGCGCCCCAAGATATTGATTCAGTCCTTTTTGGAAGGAAAGGGATAATTTACCTGCGGTAAAAACGCTAGTCGAAACATCTATAGAGGTCAAATTGTTGGAAATAGAAATTTGTGGATTCAACTTCGTAGGATAGGTGAAGTCAAATGTGGAGACAGATGTCTTTTGTCCCCACATAGACAATTCACAAAAAGTAAAAAGCAATAATAATAATAGCTGTTTCATTATTTTTTGTTTTTTCAATTAACGATATTCTTGGTCTATATCTTCAGAAGGTGTCTTAACGCAAAGTTTCCACTCGTCATTGATTTTCACAGGATTGAACATAAATGCCGTTTTTGCTGGGTCACCGGTTCCAGCTTGTTCTGCCGTGGCAAATGTAACCTCATACTTTACGTCATTACATCCTTCCAACTGAAAAGAATAGTAAATTCTCTTGTAGTCCAACACTGGGAATAACTTGAACTGAGCGGCGTATTTTTTCTTGAGTTTATCGCTCAACGGCTTTACTTCCTGCGTAGAGTCTGTATATTCATATAGTGAAGCTAAAACTTTGTCTATGTTACGAGCCTTCAGTTCTTTCATTGCGTTGTCACAAAGTTGAAGCATAGTTGTTGTATCCTCGGCGGTCAGCTGAGAACGGAACTCTTGCACTTGTTGCTCTCTACTTTCTTTTTTCTTGTTGCAAGAAATGAAAGTCAATGTGCAGGCAGCAAAAAATAAAAACAAATAGATTCTTTTCATTTCAAAATGGTTTAAAATTAAAAGAGGATGTGCCTGCTCTTTTAGGCACACCCTCTAATTAGAGCTTTATTTTGGAATCACTAGATTAGTGACCAATTGATGTCTGTACATCCAAGATGATTTCTGTATTGAACGTACCCCATGTGTAACCAATTGTTACAGGAATCTTCAAGGAGAAGTTGTTTACAACGTCACCATTGTTGGTGTAGAGAATTCTTCCGAACAGAGCCTTGTTTGCATTCATGTAAGTCTGCAAAGCAGCGTTCTGAGCCTCAGAATTGTAGCGTGAAAGGTTGAAGTTGTAAGTCTGAACACCACGAACAGCCTTGCCAGTTGCATCCAAGAAGTACAACTCAAGTGCATTTGAAACACTTGACAATGGAACGAAGTTAGAACCATTGTTCAAAGTAGTCTCGATCTTGCTGTAATCAACAGTGATGCTGTTGATGCCATAGTAAGCCCAGAACCACAAGTTCTCACCCCACATCTTACTCTTTGCAAAGTATGTGTCACGCTTAGCGTCATTAAGTTCTGTTTCTGCCTTGTAATTTTTGTAGAGGTTTGTCTCTACACCACGCCAATCGTAGAACTTGAAGTTGTCAATGAAGTTGATGACATTACCGTTTGTCTTTGCATCGATAACACCATTAGACTTCTTAGAAATCAAGTTGATTGGACGCTCCCAGCTTACGATGAATGAACCATCCTCAACAACCTCGGCAAGGTTGCAGACAGTCTTAGAAGATGCAACAACACTTACGTATGCACTCAACTCATCTGTAAGAGTCTTCTCTTCATCGTAACCCTTGGCATTCAAGAGCTTCTTGCTAACAGCATTCTTTGTAAGTGAGATAACACCATTGCTCTGGTCCATAACAGCAATCTCTGTAGGAGTAGCAGAAGAACCCTTCTTCACTGCATACAATTTAGCATTGTTGAATGCACCAGCGCCATAGTTGATAGCGCAAACCTTAACAGCATTAGCAAAGTCTGCGTAAGGATGTGTATGGAGAGCGTCGTACTTGCAAACGACCTTATCGTGGTTTGTACCATTACCAGAGGTTGTAATAACATATGTCTCACCATCCTGTGCTGTCAATTCGATAGTCTTAGGAGTGAAGAAATACTTATAGTTCTTGCCTGCCAATGAAGAAATCTTGTTTCCATTCATGGTTGTTTCAATACCACGAGTAATAGAATTGATATCGCCTCCATCGTATGGGTTGACTGCATCGAAGATGATACCATCATTACCCAATGTCAATGGACGTGTTGACATATCATTCTTGTACCAGTATTCTTTGATTCTATCACCGAATGTGTTGGTAGCGAGCTGCTTTCTAGTGATAGTTGTTTCCATCTTCACATAGATGTAAGGATACTTAGCCTCAATCTGATCCTTAGCATTGAAACGGATGTAACGTACTAATGTCACAGAAGCTTTGTCGTGCAACAACTTCTCAACCTGTTCAGCAGGAATAACCCAACGCCATGTATGGTTGGTTGTACCTGTACCATCCTTTGTATAGAATACATCACCAATAGAATTGTCTGGAGTCATTGTACCCTTTGTTGCCAATGGTGCAGCATACATATTCAATTTATTGGTACCATCAATAATGTCAGCCTCATAACCATGGTCAAAGTCTTCCTTAGACATGTTCAATTCTTGAGTCAACATATAGTCGTTGAACTGCTCCCATGTTGTCTGGAATACATCAACGTCATTACACTGATCGAATACAACATCTTGGTTGTTCCACTTGTTTACAACATGGTTGTCCTTAGCCTGTTTTGTAATGTGAAGCAAGATGTAACCATCGAGAACAACATTGTCCTCTGTGATAGTCTCACCACGTGTTACGAGAACCTGTACTAATGGCTCACGACCAACAGAAGCTTCCGCTGCAAGACCAGCCTTCAAGTTTTCATCAACATTCTGAGCACGGAACTTGCCATCTCCAAGTGATTTCAAGAAGTGAGAATCTGATGTCTGGTTATCACCAGCCTTGTACATTACAGGGATAAAGTGGAAAGTCAAGCCCCACTCCTTAGCCTGCTCAGGTGTTAAAGTCTTTGTCTCTGAGGTTGCCATGTAATCCTTGATATTCTCCTTTGTCAAGTGAATACCGACATAGTCATTCAAGTCAATCTCTGTATTGTTCTCGTAGTACAACTCAAGAGCTGCATGACGTTCATCTTGAAGAGCCTCCTTTGGAGTATCCCATACGTGAACCTTGCCCTTACCTACGCCACAAGCCTCATCACCAGTCTGAGCAATGTGATTACCATCCGCATCCTTAGGTCCACGGATATAATCAGGATCTTTCGTCCATACCAAGCCCTCTACCTTAGCCTTAGTTGGCTGGAGTAAAGCATAATCAGAAACGATATCGTTGCCCTCATTGTTCTTAACCTTCAATGCGACGGTATTAGCATTGTTCCAAGTCTCGGTATCAGTAACCTTGTTCTTGGTTGGAGCTGGGTTCAACTTATCAGGATGAGCAACCTGCAAACCTACAGTCAAAACACCATCATTAGCGATATTAAACAATGTTGTACCTGCATAATTCTTTTCAGGAGAAGTTACACCAAGTTCAGCAGCTGTTGCACGTGTGTAAAGAACTGCTGGGTTGAGAACGTTGAATCCATCAACATTAGCATATGCCAACTTAGCATTTACAGGGTTTGCATGATAGTCAACAGCCCAAGCTGGACCATACACGAAAGCCTTGTTGTTATCCTTGTAGTCAACACCAAGGTTCTGTACGGTTACACCATCATGGTTTGTGCAAGCACCTGCAACATTCTGCTTCTTCAAGCTAGTACCATTCAAGTATGGATATTCAATCATCTCAATACCGTCGAGGTAGAACTTAGGCATGAATACCAAGCTTGTCAAGTCACCAGTCATTGAGATAACAACCTTACCATTTTGACCTTCACCACCTTTAACACCAAACAATGTCAATGTCTTAGCATTGTCATCTTTAATAGCAGTGATTACACCAGTACCAATGAAGCTAATGTTTGTTGACTCAACCTTTTCACCATCTTGGTAGATGTCGAAGCAACCTGTTTCTGCGTTAGGTACGTAGTACTTGCCGTTTACACCTGCAGTTCCTGTGCCAGTAGAGCCTGCTGCGCCAGTATCACCCTTGTCGCCTTTGTCTCCCTTGTCACCCTTGTCGCCTTTGTCACCTTTGTCTCCCTTGTCACCTTTGGTTCCAAGTGCGTAGTACTCGGTTTTAACACCATCTTTTACCCAATAACCATCGGCACCGATAGTCCAAGCGGTACCAGGTGTACCATCGGCACCCTTCTCACCATTGTTGATAGTGAAAGTGTCACCGTTGTTAAGCTTTACAGTTACACCACTTGTAGCTTTCTCTACGCTTGTGATGACGCAACCTTCCTTAATCAACTTTGAGATTTCCTCAATAGCTGACTTGTTGGCATCGATTTGCTGCTGCAAATTCTGAATGTCATCATCGTAGTCCTTACAAGAAGTAACCATGCTTGTAGATGCAATAGCTAATGCACCCATAAGCAATACGCTAAAATACTTTCTTTTCATACGATAAAAATTAATTAAACATTGTATATATTAACTACTTTATTCTATGCTTTTTCTCTCTATCTTCTGACGAGAGATATTATACATAGCTTATCGTTCGTATTCCAAGAAAGTTTCTTCGTCCTTTATCTATTTCTTTTTGTCAGATTTGGTAATGGCAGCAATTAGCTTGTCGTTGCATCGGTCAATTGCTTCAGCATCCACACTCTGTAGATATATCTGAGTAGTTTTCTCTGAATTGTGCCCCATGCCATCGCAAATCACGCTGAGAGGAATATTCTTCTGTCGGGCTATTGTAGCCCAAGAATGTCGAGCTACATACATGGTAAGATTGGTTCCTAAGTTTAGCTGCTTTCCTAATCGTTTCAAAGCCGTGTTGATAATACATTGTGTATAATGATATTGGAATCGGAGACTTTTCTCGCTGTTTTCATCTAATATGCCAAACAAGTGGACGCCGTCTTTAGAACTGTTTCTATCCACCAATTCCTGCATTTCCTTTCGCCAAGCGATTTTTAATTCCTGACCAGTCTTCTTCCTTTTATATATAAGGTACGTGTTGTTGAGGTCAGTCTTTTTGAGATACGCTATATCTACAAACGACATGCCTCTGGTGTAAAAGCTGAACAGGAAAAGGTCACGTGCCAATGCTTCGTTCTTATTCGTGATATGGGCTTGGGCTATTTTCCGTATGGTCTGGATAGGTATTGCTCTTTTAGCAGTTTTTGTCATTGTCGTGAATACATGACTGAAAGGCTTTTTATCTGCAATGGTTCCACTTTTGACAGCCCTGTTGTAGATAGCTCGCAAAATCCGCATGTAGAAGGAAATGGTATTGAGAGTGAGCTTCTTCTGTTTGAGATAACTCTCATAGCCTTCTATCATCTTGCTGTCTATATCTTCCATAAGTATTTCCACCTTATTAATATATAGGCAGAAACTATTCAAGGCACTTTGGTAAGTTTCTGCTAATCTGAGTTTGTTCTGTTGAAGAAATTGTGTTCTTAGCTGATCTACAAAAGAAGGAAGGGAAGTGTTATGGCTTTCGGCAGCCGTACTCTTAGGGACGATAGATAAATCATTAGAAAGAGTATGTACAGTGCAAGTTGCATTCTGTGTGTTTGTAAACCTGATGACAAGTTCGTCATTTTTGCTTAATATTATATTCTCTGGAATTTCAATTTTTAAAACCATATTATTCTTATTTACTATTTTATATGATGATATGCATAGAATAAAGAATAAGGGCATTCATTGTTTAAGAGAATAAGGTATTCTATGCTTTAATAACGTAAAAAGGAGGAATATATTGAATTGTGAATGACATTTCTTCAATAGATTTTGATGAGTAAGTATCAAAAAAGATTCATTTTGATGCTTTATACATAGTAATCAGAAATATAAGGCACGGCCAAGAAGGTTACAGAAATGTTAAAAAGGGCAATATTTACCCTGTTTCAACAATCTACAACAAGAAAATAAAGGATTTTTGATGTTTTTTTTCAAAAATCCTTTTATTTATTTGCATGTTTCAATATTTTTGTGTAAGTTTGCACCGAAATATAATATCTCTCGTCAGGAGATAGAGAGAAAAAGCATAGAATAAAGTAGTTAATATATACAATGTTTAATTAATTTTTATCGTATGAAAAGAAAGTTTTTTAGTGCTTTGCTTATGGGTGCGATGGTTGTTGCAGCCACAAGTACAGTTACGTCTTGTAAGGATTACGATGACGACATCAATAACTTGCAGAGCCAAGTTGATGCATTGTCTACCTTAAAGACGATTAAGACTGACCTTGAGAAGGAGATCACTGATCTTAAGTCTCAATTGGAAGCAGCTGATGGTCAATTGCAGACAGCGATTGCAAACAAAGCTGACGCAAAGACAGTAACAGACCTCGCATCTAAGGTGTCAAGCCTTGAGTCTCGTATCGATAATGCAGAGAATACCTTGAAAGAGGTAAATGCTGCTATCGACACAAATAAGGGCGACATCAAGAAATTGAACGCAGATTTAGCTTCAGTAAACGAGACTTTGGCAAGATTAGACAAAGGCTTGACAGATGAAGAGACTGCTCGCAAGGCTATTGCTGCTGACTTGAAGGAGCAGACAAAAGCTCTTGAGGCATTGCAAACCAAGGTGGCAAACCTTCCTGGCATGACAGAAGAGCAGAAAGCTGCTATCGATAAGCAGATTAACGATTTGCAGAAGACTCTTCAAGATCAAATCACAGAGTTGTCATCATCTATCACAGGCAACACTACCGACATCAAGACTTTGAAAGATGAGACTATTCCAAGTCTCTTGAAGCAGATTGAAGGTTTGAATAAGGAACTCGCAACATTAAACGTGTTCGTTTCTAGCCAACTTCGCAGCTTGACTTTCATTCCTGAAGCATATTATTGGGGTGTTGAGGCTTTGAAGGCCATCACTCTTGACTATGCTTATATCACAGACTCAAAGTGGGCTGCTGCTTCTGCTGATAAGAAAGAGGCTGTAGGTTATGACAATTGCGAACGCTACGATCATGCTGAGGGTTCTACTGCTAAGGATTTGGTAGCTCACTACCACATGAATCCTTCTACTGCAGTTGCTCCTGATTTCGTAACCATCCTTGACGATGACAAGAACTTTGAGACTGAAGGTCACGTAACTCGTGCTTCTGCTGCAGGTATCAGTGTTAAGAGCTTTGCAAAGAATGAGACTACAGGTCAGCTCGACGTTACATTGAAGTTCAATGATCCTAACAAGATTAAGAGCGTAAAGAACGATTCTTACATCACAGTATTTGCTACACAGGCAAAATATGCTAACAAGCAGGCTGACAAGGATACAACTGTAACTTCAGATTACGCAGCTGTTTACAAGACAACTATCACAGACTTGGTATTGTCTCACACAAAGACTGGTGATGAAAACAGCTTCACAGGTCAGGAGAACACTTGTGTAAAGGACTTCGGAAACAAGTATGACAACTTGCACTCTACTGACAATTGTACTTTGGACGAGACCAAGAAACTGCACTTGATTCCTTCTGTATTTGATGCAATGGCTATCAAGTATCAGGATATTTGCCAGTATGACAAGACTTTGGATCTCTCTAAGTTGGTAGAGACACACTATGCAGATGCTAATGGTAATCACAAGGTATTGTCTGCACAGGAATTGAAAGACTACGGCTTGGAGTACAAGTTTGAATTGACAGCAAGCTACGAGGGTACTAACAAAACCAGCGAGGCTGCTCACGCTGCAATCAAGGGTACTACATTCCGTCCACAGTTCCCTAAGACTGATGGTAAGGCTTACTCATGGGATGAGTTCGATACAGAAAAGGCTAAGGAATTGAAGGAAGGCAAGACCGAAGCAGAATTCTCTGACTATGTACGTTCTCACTCTGTAAACCGTCAGCCAATCGTACGTGTTACTCTCGTTGACATCAACAATGGCAACCGCGTATTGGATTATGGTTACATCAAGATCAGAATCTCAGACAAGGCTACAGAGGAAATCGTTAAGCCAAATGTAGTTATCAACTATACTGGCGACCCTATCAATTACAACTCTGAGTGTGTTCCTGCAGCATTCAAATTCTCTACAACATGGAATCAGATTGAGTACGATGTATTGCGTACTTTGAATCTCCACAAGGCAGAGTTTGATGCAAACTATGAGAACAATGGTCAGCTTGTTATTAATGGAAGGGATGTTGTTAAGCAGTTCAAGCCTTCAACAATCACCACTACAAAGGCAACTGAGGCTGATGAGCTTAACCCATACGTAGGTGTAGTTGTTGACAACTATGATGCAGAGAGTCCTGAGACTTCTACATTCACATGGACAATCTCTTCTTCAGAGCTTGAAAAGGCACTCTATGGCAAGAAGAGCCATGACCCATTCACTGTAGCCGTGAAATACGAGTCTAAGGATAAGACTAAGTATCCTGACTTGTACATCGTACTGAAGACTGGTGCCATCACCATCGCAGCTCCATCAGGTGAATTCTTGAAGGCTGATGGTAGTGATCGTATCAAGGAGTATTGGTACAAGGACAACGGCAACAGTGCGAATGATCATGGTTTCGCTGAAATTCACGCTCAGACATTGAGTCCTGAGGATCCAAATGCAGGTTCTGTAGCAAAGAATTTGGACGACAGATTCTCTGACGTATTTGCTGGTAATGACATCGTCCTCTCATCAGTAACTGACGTTACATCAACAAAGGACTTCGCTCCTAATAAGCGTCACTACAACTTTGTATTCTCTGCAAGCAATAATGGTAAGAAATTCAATGGTATTGAGACTCTTTCTACAGGTGATTACCAGGTTGTAACATGGACTTTGGGTGTATCAGCTGATGGTAAGAAGTTGATGGCTGTCGAGAAGAATGGCGTTGTTATTACAGCGCAGGAAATTGCAAGCATTGATGGCAGCTATTGCGATGCAACAGGCATCAAGGCTCAGAAGATTTCTTACGCTCACACTGTCGCTGCACACTCTCTGTTGAACTATGTTGCTCACAACAAGTTGGCTGATGATGTATTGAAGGCTATTGTTGCTCTGAAGGTTAAGACTACCGTCTGCGAGCATGAACTTGCTTTAACCAACAAAGAGTTCAACGTACGCTTCCTCCGTCCAATCAATGTTGCTGGTGTAAACAAGGAACTTGAGGACGCACAAGACAATAAGCAGATGATTAGCCTCTATGACATGGTAACATTGAGCGACTGGCGTGATTACGGCTTCGCAAACCATGCTTCATATTGGACTTTCTACAACATCAAGGATATCCGTGTAATCGGTAACTATAACTTCGGTACAGAAAGCGATCAGGAAACAGGTATTATCAACCCATTCATCTACACAACGATGACAAAGGGTGGACAGAATAATAATACTTTGGATCAGAAGGTTAAGCAGAGCACAATCTCTAACCAGGTATTGTTCCGTGCAGTTAAGGATGCTACTGCTACTACAGGTAAGGCTAAGTATGGTTACTTGTTGTATGAGAACTTGAGTTCTACAGTACAGGAATTCACCGTACGTGTTCCTCTTGAGGTAACCTACGAATGGGGTACAGTTGTAACTTATGCTGATGTTAAGATCAAGAATACCCACTCTAACGCAAAGCGCTTCTAAATTATATTAAAAATATAATGACTTAAAAAGGGAGGAGGTTCATGCCTCCTCCCTTTATTTTTATTTTAAAGATTATGAAATACTTATCAAAATATTCATCTCTCGCTTTAGCAATATGCTTATCTATGGTATCATGCAAAAGCAATCAAAAAGACAAGATAGATGAAACTTACATCAGACCAGCTTCTGTAGAGTTCACGGCCAAAGACACCTCAAGCATAGACAGTTTGGTAAAAATGTTTGTTCAGTATGCCAATAATGGCGACTTAAGCAATGCATCATCCATGCTTCATGTTGTAGAAAAAGGTAAAATTGCCGAGCTACCAGTGGAAAAGCGACAAAAGTTTGAAATCATCATGACAAAATTTCCTTTCCACGGCTGTGAGGAAAATTCCATCCATCTGGAAGGAGAAAAGGACAACAAAATAGGCATTTTCTTTAAGATCGCTCCTAATGCAGATGTAAGAACAGGGTCAGGCTGCATCAAACTCGTGCTCAACCCAGTCAGAATTGATAACGTTTGGTATTTAACTTTGCGTGATGAAGATGCAGAAGGCATACAACACATGGACGATCAATATTAAATATTGTGTTGTCTTTTTGATTTTTACAATTATTGCATGTACGAATCATGCTAATATAAAACACAAAGGAGCATACATAGATATTGAGAACAAAGAAATAGAAGTAGGTGCACTAAAAAAGGATGCAACGAAACACATCTATAAAGTACCAATACTCAATTCAGGCGATACTCCCTTGGAAATTACAGAAGTATTATCTAGTTGTTATTGTGCAAGTGCAGATATGCCTAAAGAGCCAATACAACCAGGTGATACTTATCAAATGGAAATAGTTTTGGATGTCAGTGAAATGGAGGTACAAAATCCATTTATCAGAGAATTCTATATCAAGTCGAATGCGGTAAATGGAACAGAAACTATCATCAGTCTGACAGGTTCCATCACAAAATAACAAACAACTATGACTTCAGTTATCAAATACAGTATTATATTCGTATTACTTGTTATTGGCTCTTTAGTTTCAAGAGCCAATGACAATAATTATCTCTTGGCTTTGACATACACAGAAGATGGTGAAGGTTCCAAAACTACATACGTAAAACTTACAGAGAAACCAATCATTTCATTTTCTGCAAAAAACATAGAGATTAGTGGAGTCAACATATCTTTGCTATACGAGAATGTTACATCCATCAGTTTTGTAGATGAAGAAACCACCAACATAGATGATATCTCTACGAAAAACAAAGAAATTCCTCAAATTGCTTTCCTTAGCAATTCAACACTGTTAGTCTCAGGATTAATTCAAGGAGGCAAGGTTACTCTATATTCCATTGATGGTAAGGTTCTATCTCAGCAACCAGCCAATGAAGAAGGAAAAGCCTCAATATCATTGGAGAACCTTCCAAATGGTGCGTATGTAGTAAAGACGAATAAGAAATCATTTAAGATCTTAAAGAAATGAGAAAATATATACTTTCAAGCTTACTGGGCTTATTTATAGGTGCTTGTCCTTCTTTCGGTCAGCATAAGGTAATCATCACTTTAAACGACGGTACCACCATAGAAAAGTATGTGTGGCAAGTCAAAGATATCACTTTTGGCGAAGTATCACCTATCGTCGTACCTCAACCTGATGAGACGACTGCTGTTGATCTTGGGTTGAGCGTAAAATGGGCAAGTTTCAATATAGGCGCTTCATCCGAAGAAGAAAAAGGATTACTGTTAGGTTGGGGAGACATCACAGGACTTAATACAAGCCGTGACTTAAACTACTTCCCTTCCCTCTATCCTAAAGGCGACATCGTAAACACAAAATACGACTTCGTGAAAACATCATGGGGAGACAAATGGAGATTGCCTTCTACAAAAGAAACACAGGAACTCATCGACAAATGTACTTGGACTGCAGTAGAAGATGAGAACCAAAAAGTAAAAGGCTATATGGTTACAGGTCCTAATGGAAATCACATATATATGCCTTGCACATCAAAGCGAGATGGTAATATCCTTGATGAAAACAATCAAGGTTGCTACTATTGGACAGGTATGCTATCATCCAACAACAGCAATAAAGCAAGTTACCTCTCAATTACAACAGATGACACGAAGAATGTATCAACCCATATAGATTTAGAAAATCGATATATGGGATTCGCCATGAGACCAGTCTATGGCGACTACCAGGCAGGAATTAATCTGCAAGTTTCCGAAGCCAATGCCATAACCAATACAGGAGCAAGAATATTCGTATTGTATTCGGGTGATGTAGAGAACATATCAAAACTTGGCATTCGCTATGCTACCAGTTCAAACGACATTGAAGACAATTATAAAACTTTAGAAATTGACAATAGCCAATTGACTGAAGCTGGTCAAAATTTCTTTGATATCAATGGACTTGGGTATAATACGACATGCTATTATCGAGCTTTTGCAACTATCAATGGCAAAGACTCTTTAACTAATATAAAATCATTCACTACAGATACTAAGTATTCTGTAGAATGGGTTGACTTAGGTCTTCCTTCTGGGTTAAAGTGGGCCCAATACAACTTGGGTGCTAAAAGCGAAGATGAATATGGCAATTTCTTTGCATGGGGAGACAATAATGAGAAATATACTTCCCAAGGCGACTACGACTGGAACTACATCTATCAAGCACCTACCAACATCAGTGGAAGCAAAGATTATGACCCAGCCACATACATATTAGGAAAAGGTGCTCATATGCCTAATGGATATGACTTCATAGAACTAAGAGAAAAGTGTACCTGGGAGTCTGTCAGCTCACCTATCAGAGGCTGGAAAGTAATAGGCCCTAACGGAAATTCTATCTTCTTACCATATAATGGTAATCGACAAGCAGAAGGAAATACATACCAGCAGAATACCAATGCTTATTATTGGACGAGCGAAGCTAACTCGTTGGCATTGGGCGTATATTACACCTTCTCATCATCTGCACAACTTTCAGGAAGATTACAAAATGCCTCTAAATATCTGGGAATGGGAATCAGACCTGTATTAGGCAAATCCAATACCACAGATCCTACAAAAGGTGAAATAATAGTAAATCCTTCTCCTTATGATGGAGCTGCCGTAGATTTGGGATTGTCTGTTTATTGGGCATCATATAATGTTGGAGCAACTACTTCTTCAGAAGCAGGCAATAAATATGCCTGGGGAGAAACCAGCACCAAAGGAGAAGGAAAAGCAGAGAATTATACATTAGATAACTATTCTTTATATACTAACGGAGCATATATCCACGAAGGTATTGAGGAAATAGCAGGAACTGACTATGATGTGGCTCACAAAGAATGGGGTGGCGATTGGAAAATGCCTAACTATACTGAGATGCTGGAACTTACAACAGAATGTGACTGGACATGGACAACTGAGAATGGCGTAGCAGGTTATAAAATAACACCTAAGGATCATTCAAACACAAATAGTATTTTCATGCCTGTCACTGAAGAAGGCAGTGAGGATGGTAGTTATTGGTCAAGCACCATGTACACTCTCCAGGATGCTTTTAGATATAACTCTGCATATTATCTTGAGTTTTCAAAAAATGGCGGAGTTTCACACAGCAATTACTATTATAGATATATTGGTCGTCACATCCGTCCTGTAAAAATTAAAAGATAAAATATGAATCTTAAACATTAAAAATATAAAGTTATGAAAACATTTAAATCAATCCTTACTGTTGCTGCCTTAACTTTAGGTACAACAGCTGCAATGGCACAAGCCACCTACACTGATAAAGATGGCAATGAGTACACATTCAAGAAGCACGCATTCCTCAACTTGCAGGGTGGTGCTCAGTACACTCTTGGTGAGGCTAAGTTTGGTGACTTGATTTCTCCTAACGTACAGTTGGGATTGGGCTACCAGTTCTCTCCAGTATTCGCTATGCGCCTCCAGGCTAATGGATGGCAGAGCAAGGGTGGATGGGCTGCTTATCGAGAGAAAGTCGGTGATACTCCATTCTCTGCTGACTATAAATTCAACTATGTGGCACCAGGATTAGACTTCATGTTCAATTTGAGCAACCTCTTCTGCGGCTGGAATCCAAACCGTGTATTCAATCTTAGCGCATTCGTGGGAGGTGGTGCCAACATCGCTTGGAAGAACGATGAGGTGAACGATATTGCCAAGACGCTGGAGTCTCTCGACAAATACAACTTAGAGTATCTCTGGGATGGTACTAAGGTTCGTCCTTTCGGCCGTGCAGGTATCGACTTGGAGTTCAAGGTGAGCAAGGCTGTCAGCATCATGTTGGAAGGAAATGCCAATATCACTACCGATAAATACAACTCTAAGAAAGCAGGCAACGCTGACTGGTATTTCAATGCCCTCGCTGGTCTTCGCATCAACCTCGGCAAGAGCTACACCAAGACTGAGCCTGTGAAGGAGACTCCACGCCCTGTCGAGGAGTATGTAAAACCAGAGCCAAAGCCACAGCCAAAGGTGGAGGAGAAAAAGGTAGAAGAAATCAGACGTGATGTATTCTTCGTTATCAACTCTAACAAGATTGCTTCTAATGAAGAGAGCAAGATCAAAGAGGTGGTTGACTTCCTGAATGCTAACCCAGACGCTAAGGTAGTCGTAACAGGTTATGCTGATGCTGGTACAGGTAATGACAGAATCAATGATGCGATTTCTGCAAAGCGTGCTGCAGCTGTAGTGAAGGTCCTCAAAGAGAAATATGGTATTGAAAAATCTAGAATCACTGAAGATTCAAAGGGTGCTCGTGTTCAACCATTCTCAGAGAATGACAAAAACCGTGTTACTATCATGGTTGCTAAGTAATGACATCTTGATAAAGAGCTTAGTAAGATATTTACTATAGGTAATAAAAAGTCCGAAACAGATAGCTGATATGGCTTCTGTTTCGGATTACTTTTTTTCTTATTCTTCCTTGATTTTCCATTCGCTGATGGTACGCTGGGTGCTGTCAAAGCTGATGCCGATTTTTACCAGTCGCTTACCCTCAGAGTGATAAGGGAGCATGTAGCCCTTTTCGTCTATCTGGGTCAAAGCTTCTTCGGCGCTCTTATCTACCTTCAGTTCGAAGACGTAGATTGTATCTGGCATGTGCATCACGGCATCTGCCCTACCGATGGCACTCTTCACCTCCGTACGGATATAGATATTGAGGAAGCTGAACATCAGATAGAAAATGGTCTGATAATGCTTCTCGCTATGATTCTCCAAATCGTATGGTATCGTAGCCATATACGTGCGCATGTGTTCCAATGCCGCCTCAATATCATTGCGGTAAACTGCTTTGCAGAATCCTAAGAGGAAGGCATCATTATCGGAACGACGAGGATTTACATAATGTGGAATCAAGGAATTGAGTAAGCCATTACGTACCTCCCCGTTTGGGATGCCTAAAGTATATTCCTGAAACATCGGATCATATTTCTTGATGGTCAGGTAACCGCTCTGATAAAGCAATGGCAAGGCATCTGTCATTTCCTCCGTAGATTGGTCGAAAGAGCTGAGTACTGCCTCCTGACTTTCCAATGTAGAAAGATTGACATGATATTTATCCAATAGTTTCAATAGAAAGGATGGAGTGCCGGAACCAAACCAATAAGGGGCAATTTTGCCTGCATTCAACGCCTTCACCAGACTGAACGGGTTGAAAATATCTTCCGAATTCTCACTGAAATGATAGCCGTCGTAGAATCGTGTCAGCTCTGCCAGGCATTCCTCATACGTCATACCAAGTGCTTCGCCCATTGCCTCTACATCTGGTTTCATCTGCGTGGTTAGTTCTGTCTTGCTGATGCCACAGATTGCCGAATACTGGTCGTACAGACTGATATTATCGAGGTTGTTGAGCTCGCTGAAGATACTGAACTGTGAAAACTTGGTGATACCCGTGATGAAGGTGAACTCTAAGTATGGATCGAGCTTCTTCAATGGGCTGTAGAAATTCTGCATGATACGACGGAGCGGTTGCAGGTTCTCCTTCTCATGCACTACATCCAGCAGAGGGGCATCATATTCATCGATGATGACTACAGCCTTTTCTCCCGTTTGCTTGTAAGCTCGCTTTACGATTCCTTCCAGTCTTTCATTAGGATATTTTTCACCTTCTCCCTTACTATAAAGTTCTTCGTATGGCAAAAGTTCCAGATTCAGATAATTATTCAAAGCATCAGCATCAAAATGCTTGGCTCCACTCATGTCGAAATGAAAAACAGGATGTTTCACCCATTCTTTCTCATAATCAGCAATGGCTAATCCTTCAAAAAGTTCCTTTTTCCCCTCGAAATAAGCTTGGAGAGTAGAGGCAAAAAGCGACTTCCCGAATCGTCTTGGGCGACTCAGAAAGACATACTTCATCTTTTTCTTACGAAAATCCATGATGTATTTTGTCTTATCTACATAGAGATAATTGCCCTCTCGTATATTCGAGAATGTCTGTATTCCTACTGGATAGAAATTTACTATTTTTGCCATATTCTTACTTATCTTACGTTTTGCGCTGCTAAATTACGAAGAAAATCTGAATTAGTCAAGTATAAATGCAAAAAATATTAGTCTCATCATAAGGGAATTATCAGCAGATCTATAACGAAAGTTGGTATCAACTTCGACTCTTCAAAGGGAATATAGAGGATTGGGTGATAGGGTAAATGAAAAAAGATAGAAAAAATTTTGTTTTTTGATTAAATAACCGTACCTTTGCAGCTAAAAATAATAAATTGTAAGTAAATGGGAAAGATTATATTGACGGGAGACCGTCCTACTGGTAAACTTCACTTGGGTCATTATATCGGTTCGCTTCAGCGACGTGTGCAGCTGCAGAATGCTGGCGACTTCGACAAAATGTTTGTGTTCATGGCTGATGTTCAGGCGCTGACTGACAACGCTGATAACCCTGAGAAGATTAGACAGAATATCACTGAGGTGGCTCTCGACTACCTTTCTGCTGGTCTTGATCCGCAGAAATGTACACTCTATATCCAGAGTATGATTCCGGAATTGGCTGAGTTGACTACCTACTTGATGAACCTCATCTCTGTATCTCGTGTGCAGAGAAATCCTACCGTGAAGACGGAAATCAAGATGCGTAACTTCGAGGCTAATATCCCATTGGGCTTCTTCTGCTATCCTGTGAGCCAGGCTGCCGATATTACTGCCTTCAAGGCTACTACCGTTCCTGCTGGTGAGGACCAGGAGCCTATGCTGGAGGTGACCCGTGAGCTGGTGCGCCGATTCAATCAGATCTATGCGCCTGTATTGGTGGAACCTGAGATTCTGCTCCCTGAAAATGCGGTTTGCCGTCGCCTTCCTGGTACCGATGGTAAGGAGAAGATGAGCAAGAGCTTGGGCAACTGCATCTATCTGAGCGATGACGAGAAGACTGTTTGGAAGAAGGTGAAGAAGATGTCGAATGGTGAGCCTCGCATGAGCATGGAGGAGCCTGGACACTTGGAGGGCAATGCTGTGTTCACCTATATGGAGGCTTTCTCTACTGATGAGGACTTCGCTGAGTTCTGGCCTGAATTCAAATCTCTCGATGAACTGAAGGAGCAGTATGTGAAGGGTGGTATCGGTGATGGTACTTGCAAGAAGTTCTTGAACAGTGTGCTCAACAAGATGCTCGACCCTATCCGTGCCCGCCGTCATGAGTTTGAGCAGGATATTCCTGAGGTGTTCAATATCCTGAAGAAGGGTAGTGAGGATGCGCGTGAATTTGCTGCGCAGACAATGGATGAGGTGCGCAAGGCTATGCGTATCGACTACTTCAGTGATGCTGCTTATATTGAGGAGCAAGCAGCGAAATATAGAACGCGTGAATAAACGAATATTACAATTAGCGGTACCGTCGATCATTTCTAATATCACGGTGCCGCTTTTAGGTTTGGTGGATGTCGCTATTGTCGGACATATCGGCGATGCGGCTTATATCGGTGCCATTGCCGTGGGATCGATGCTCTTCAACGTGGTATATTGGCTGTTCGGCTTCCTGAGAATGGGGACGAGCGGGATGACTTCGCAGGCGTTGGGCAGGAGAGACTTGGCGGAGGTGATGAGGCTCTTGGTGCGCTCCTTAGGCATCGGTGTGGGGATTGGTCTGCTCTTCTTTGTGCTCCAGAAATGGCTCATTGGGGGTGGCCTCTGGGCGATGTCGCCGGAGGCTGATGTGGTGGAACTTGCCCGCAGATACTGCTATGTCTGCATCTGGGGTGCTCCTGCCGTATTGGGTCTGTATGGGTTCACGGGATGGTTTATCGGTATGCAGAATACCCGTATTCCGATGATGGTTTCGCTGACGCAGAATGTGGTGAATATCATCGCTTCTCTGCTATTGGTCTTCGTGGGCAAGATGACGGTGGAGGGCGTGGCACTCGGTACGGTCATCGCCCAATGGTGGGGCTTCCTCATGGCGTGTCTGCTTTTCCGTCTTCATTATCGCCGGTTGGGCAAGTATGATTTCCGTCAGCATCTCTTAGCTGCGGAACCTCTCAAACGGTTTTTCTCGCTCAACAGGGACATTTTTCTCCGTACGGTGTGTCTGGTGGCTGTCAACCTCTTCTTCACGGCGGCTGGTTCCAGGGAGAGTACCTTGGTATTGGCGGTGAACACCCTGCTGATGACGCTCTTCACCATCTTTTCCTACTTCATGGATGGTTTTGCCTACGCTGCAGAAGCCCTGAGTGGCAAGTATTACGGGGCTAAGAACATGGTGGCCTTTCGGGAAGTGGTGCGCAGGACGATGGGCTTCGGGTTAGCGGTGGCTGCGGGGTTCACCTTATTATATATGATAGGAGGAGAATACTTCCTTGCGCTCCTGACGGATGATGAGCGGGTGATAACGGCTGCGGGTGATTACTTCTGGTGGGCGGTTCTGATTCCCTTAGCTGGAATGGCGGCCTTTGTCTTCGATGGCATCTTCGTGGGCATCACTCGGTCGAAGTCGATGCTCTGTTCTACTGCCATCGCTTCGGCTTCCTTCTTTGCCCTGTTTTTCATCCTGCATCCACTGATGGGCAATCATGCCCTGTGGCTGGCTTTCATCATTTATCTCGTTTTGCGTGGCATCGTACTGTATGTAATCTACCAAAATAAAATGTAGTAATATCGGATATTATTCTTGAAAAATTGCACACTAAAAAGTAGTGTGCGCATTTTTTTAGAAAATCAACATTAATATAGTTTAAATCTTCCGCTTTTATTCTTTTTCTTAGCTGAAATTTAGTACTTTCGCAGCGTAAAACTTAAAAATAAATAGAGTAAATGAAAGCAGAAGATTATTATCAACAAGGTAACGCCTGGCGCAAGCAAGGCGACTTTAAGCGTGCCATCGACTGTTATCTGGAGGCCATTGCGCTCGATCCGGAGAGTCCTGCCGTGGCTGCCAAGGAGATGCTGGATGATATCATGAGCTTCTATTGCAAGGACTACTACAATCCATAATAACCGACATGTGGACAACGGCAGTTTTGGTTTACTCCAAGCGTAAAGATAATTAGAACGAAAAGAATATGAGTAAGATTAAAGGGGCTATTGTAGTCGATACAGGGCGCTGCAAGGGATGTGCGCTCTGTGTGGTGGCTTGTCCTCAACATGTCATTGCATTAGCCGAGAAAAAAGTAAATGTGCATGGTTATCGCTATGTGGAAGCGGCTGTGCCGGATGCATGCGTGGGTTGTACTTCGTGCGCCATCGTATGCCCTGATGGATGTATTACCGTGTATCGTAAGAAGGAGAATGAATAATGGCTGAACAACAGAAACGTGAAATAACTTTGATGAAGGGTAATGAGGCGATTGCTCATGCCTGCATCAGATGTGGTGTGGATGGTTTCTTTGGCTATCCGATTACTCCACAGAGTGAGATTATAGAGACTTTGGCTTTGCTCAAACCTTGGGAGACTTCTGGTATGGTGGTGCTCCAGGCTGAGAGTGAGGTGGCTGCCATCAATATGGTCTATGGCGGTGCGGGTGCTGGTAAGCGTGTGCTTACTACTTCGTCCAGTCCGGGTGTGGCTTTGATGCAGGAGGGTATTTCCTATATGGCGGGTGCCGAGATTCCGGGTGTCATCGTCAACGTGCAGCGTGGCGGTCCTGGACTGGGTACTATCCAGCCTTCGCAGGGTGACTATTTCCAGGCTACCCGTGGTGGTGGTAATGGTGACTATAATGTGATCGTATTGGCTCCGGCTTCTGTGCAGGAGATGGCTGACTTCGTGGACTTGGCTTTCACCTTGGCTTTCAAATACCGTAATCCGGCGATGATACTGAGTGATGGTGTCATCGGTCAGATGATGGAGAAGGTGGCGCTTCCTCCGATGAAACCACGCCGCACGGAGCAGGAGATTGCGGAGGAATGTCCTTGGGCTACCATCGGTCGTAAGAAGGACAGGAAGCCGAATATCATGACTTCCCTGGAACTGAAACCGGAAGTGATGGAGGAGCGCAATCTGATGATGCAGGAGAAATACAGGAAAATCCGTGAGACGGAGGTGCGCTACGAGATGCAGTATTGTGAGGATGCCGACTATGTGATCGTGGCTTTCGGCAGTGCTGCCCGTATTGCAGAGAAGAGTATCGAGAGTGCTCGTGAGCAGGGTATCAAGGTGGGACTTTTCCGTCCGATCACGCTCTGGCCTTTCCCTACTCAGGAAATCCATCACTTGGCTGAGAGTACGAAGGGTATCCTTGTGGCTGAAATCAATGCCGGACAGATGGTGGAGGATGTACGCCTGGCAGTAAACGGTTTGGTGCCTGTAGCGCATTTCGGTCGTTTGGGTGGTATTGTGCCTGAACCAGAGGAAATTGTGGAGGCGCTCAAGCGATTAATTATTGATAAGAAATAAATTATACATTATGAATGATATAATTTCGCCAGAGAATCTGGTATATAAGAAACCGACACTGATGAACGATGTTCCGATGCATTATTGCCCGGGCTGTTCGCATGGTGTGGTGCATAAGCTTGTCGCCGAAGTGATAGAGGAGATGGGTATGGAGGATAAGGCGGTGGGCGTTTGTCCTGTGGGCTGCGCTGTTTTCGCTTATCGTTATTTGGATATTGACTGGCAGGAAGCGGCTCATGGTCGTGCGCCTGCAGTGGCTACGGGCATCAAACGTTTGTGGCCCGATCGTCTGGTGTTTACTTACCAGGGTGATGGTGACTTGGCTTGTATCGGTACTTGCGAGACGATTCATGCCCTAAACCGCGGTGAGCATATCGCCATTATCTTCATCAATAATGCCATTTATGGTATGACGGGCGGCCAGATGGCTCCTACTACTCTGCTGGGTCAGAAGACGGCTACCTGTCCTTACGGTCGTCAGCCAGATCTTCATGGTTATCCGCTCAATATCACCGAACTTGCCAGCCATCTGACGGGTACTTGCTATGTGACCCGACAGAGCGTGGAAACTGTAGCGAGCATCAGGAAGGCTAAGAAAGCTATCCGCAAGGCCTTTGAGGCGAGTATGCAGGGCAAGGGTTCCAGTCTGGTGGAAATCGTTTCTACCTGCAACAGTGGTTGGAAACTTTCTCCTGTGGAAGCTAATAAGTGGATGGAAGAGAATATGTTCAAGGAGTATCCTAAGGGAGACTTGAAGGATACGACGGGAATGTAAATGAGAAATGAGAAACGAGAAATGAAGACAGAAATTATTATATCTGGGTTTGGTGGTCAGGGTGTTCTCTCTATGGGAAAAATCCTGGCTTATTCTGGACTGATGGAGGATAAAGAGGTGACTTGGATGCCTGCATACGGTCCGGAACAGCGTGGCGGTACGGCGAATGTGACGGTAATCGTGAGCGATGACCGTATCTCTTCGCCTATCTTGAGCCATTATGATGTGGCTATCGTACTGAATCAGCCTTCGCTCGATAAGTTTGAATCGAAGGTTAAGCCGGGCGGTGTGCTGATCTATGATGGTTATGGTATCATGAATCCTCCGCAGCGTAAGGACATCACCGTGTATCGTATTGATGCGATGGACAAGGCGGCTGAGATGAAAAACGCTAAGGTGTTTAATATGATTGTACTGGGTGGTCTGCTGAAGGTTTGTCCTGTGGTGAGCACAGACGGTCTGAACAAAGCGCTCTTCAAGTCGTTGCCTGAGCGCCATCATGGTTTGATCCCACTCAATATGAAAGCGGTGGAAGAGGGCATGAAAATCATAGAAAAGATGTAAGTGTGATATAAGTCCTGTTCGTGCAAGGCGAGAACAGGCTTAAGGGTCTAAAAAAAAGTCCCACAGATTTCACAGATTAACACAGATCTTTTGAAGAGAAATAAATCTGTGGATATCTGTGAAATCTGTGGGACTTTAAATTTTCATCGGTCTATGTAAGACCTATGTAAAGTCCGTGAGATCTGTGGGGCTATATATTTTACTTGTTTTCTGCATCAATAGCCTTGATCTTCTTTTTTACCAGTTCGAGATCATCCTTGAGCTTCTGCACCTTGCGGTTCATTTCCTCTACGAGACTGTTGCCCTTCTTGCTGGCAGCATTGAGGAAGCCGAGGTTGTTCTCATAGGTTGTGATATCATTGCGCAACTGGTCGTAGCGGCGCAAGAGTCGTCCACGCTCATTGTCCAAGGCATCAGAACCCTTCTCGGCCACATTCTTCAGATTGTTCTTGAAATTGTCGAGACGGCGCTTGGCATTGCTGATGTGCAAGTCCTTATAGATCTTGTCGAGCACTTCGTGATACTCCTTGTAGATATTGTCCTTTTCCTTGAAAGGCACATGACCGATGGAGTTATATTCCTCTGTCAGCTTCTGCAGTGCCTGCTGCACGTTCTCTACAGGGTTTTCGAGCAAGTCCTTCAGTTTAGCCACTACTTCGCGCTTCTTCGCCAAGTTGCTGTGCTCCGTGTTTCTGGTGCCCGCATTAGCCTTGTTGCGAGCCTCGAAGAATTTGTTGCAAGCATCGAGGAAGTCCTTCCAGAGCAGTTCACCCTGTTTGCGAGGCACAACGCCCACGGTCTTCCATTCTTTCTGCAGCGCAATAATTTTGTCGCCCGTCTTCTTCCAGTCTGTGCTATCAGCAAGTTGCTGTGCCTTCTTGACGAGTTCCTGCTTCTTTTCCAAATTGCTGGAATATTGCGATTTCAGTTCCTTGAAGAACTCAGCTTTCTTGCTGAAGAATACATCATTGATGGTGCGGAAGCGCTCAAAGATCTTCACATTCATTTTCTGAGGAGCAAAACCGATTTCACGCCATTCCTGTTGCATAGCGATTACCTCCTTGGTAGTAGCCTCCCACTGTGCAGCGGTCTTGATGGCATCCAGGTCGATAGCCTCCAACTTCTCGCAAAGTGCCGTCTTCAGTTCGAGATTCTTCTCTTCCTTAGCGCGGATATCCTCAAAGTACTGCTGATGCTTCTTGTTAATCACGGTGCTGGCAGCCTTGAATCGGCTCCAGATTTGCTCGCGCAATTCCTTGGCAACAGGACCGATTTCACGGTACTGCTGGTGCAAGTCCTGCAACTGATGGAAGGCAGAGATGACATCCTCTTCCTCATCGAGTTTTTCGGCAGCTTCGCAGAGCGCAGTCTTTGCCTCGAGGTTTTTCTTGAAGTCATATTCGCGTGCCTCACTGTTGAGTTTCAGGAGGTCGTAGAACTGCTCCACGTAGAGCTGGTAGTTGCGCCACAGCTCATTCGCCTTGTCGGCAGGCACGGCCTTGATATCTTTCCATTCCTGCTGCAGGGTCTTGAAGTCATTATATGATTGGTTAGCTTCCTCAGGAGAGGTAGCCATTGCCTTGATCTTTTCAATAATCTCAAGTTTTTTTGCTAAATTTTCCTGCTTTTCCTCTTCTTGCTCCAAGAAGATCTTGGCGCGTTTTTCCTTGATGATCTGCATTTCAGCCTTGAAGGCTTCTTCTGTGTCATCAGGTAGAAGTACGAATTTTTCCGGGTCACCACCTTTTTCTAAATACTCCTTAGTTTGAGCATCTCGTTCTGCGAGGTGAATCTTGTAGAAAGTTGTCTTCAGATGGTCGAGCTCTTCCTTGTTAGGAGCTTCGGCACTGCGAGCGATTTCTTTCACTCTTTCGAGCACTTCCTGCTTGGTGGCATACGCCTTCTTGGCAGGTTCTTCCATGGTTCCCTGTAAAAGGGCATTTTCTTGAGAGTCCATCATTTCACTGTATTTAGTTTATGATTCGATTTCTTGGCAGATAACGGTGCCGCTATCTGCCACATACACACACAATAATTTTGCAAACTTAAGTAAAAAAAGCGAAAAATCCTAATTTTATTTTTTATTTTTGCTTTTATCCTCGCTTTTTTATATTTTTTTATCATTATTTTCTGACTTCTTGTGTTCTTCTGGCGCTGTCCATGCGCTATGCGGCACTTGGCTTCCCCTTAGAGCAAGCGCTTATAGCGTAAGAATCCCCACGTCAATCCAGATACGACGATAGAGATAAGGATGGCGATGCCAAAGCCGATGGAACTGTTTTCCATACCGTTGATGAGGTTCATTCCGAAGAAGGATGAAATCAGGGTAGGCAACATCATGACGATACTGATGGACGTCAAGGTACGCATCGTGGTATTCATGTTGTTGTTGATGATGCTGGAATAGGTGTCCATCGTGGATTCCAGAATATCTGAGTAGATATTGGTGGTTTCTCGCGCCTGGGTCATCTCGATGTTGACGTCCTCAATCAGGTCGGCATCCAACTCATCCACCTGGAGTTTGAATTTCAGTTTAGACAGCAGGTTTTCATTGCCTCGGATGGAGGTAATGAAATAGGTGAGGGAATCTTGCAGACGTGACAGACCGATCAGGCTTTCATTGTTGACGCCATGATCCAGGTTGCGCTTGGCTTTCTCGATGAGCGAGTTAATCTGCTTGAGTCGCTTCAGATACCATACGGCAGAGGAAAGGAAGAGACGGAAAATCATGTCCACATAGTCGGTGAAGCCTTCGCCTCGCTTCTGCTGGAAACTCACGAAATCAATCATCATGTTGGTTTCGTAATAGCAGACGGTGATGGTGACATCCCGCTTGTGGATGATACCCAATGGCACGGTAGTATAAGGCGTGCGGCTTCTGATTTCCTTGACATAAGGAATACGGAGGATGATGAGCATCCAGCCATCGTCGTATTCGTAGCGGGCACGCTCATCGGTATCACTGATGTCCGAGAGGAAATAATCAGGGATTTTGAATTCGTCTTCCAGCAAGCGCTGGTCTTCGTCGGTTGGACAAGTTACTTGTATCCAGCAGTTAGGCTGCCATTCATTGATAGCCTTCAGATGATTCTCTGTATTCCAATATGTTCTCATTGTTGCTAATCTCCAAAAAATAAAAGTTTGGGGTATGGAGATTAGCTATGCCCCCAAAGCGGTGAATGGGTTTCTTTCTGCTGAATCTCCACGCCTACAATTCATTGTTGTTGTCCGCGTGATAATCGTCCATCTGTTTGATATTTAAAATTTCGGCTGCAAAGGTAACTAAAATAAACCAAAATGGCAAAAATAAAGCCGGGAATTTTCTTCCCGGCCCTATATTTTAACCTTTTTGTAATTTATTTGGTTGGAATCTCGGCAAGCAACTGCTTCATGAGATTCCAGAATGGTGCTACGCAACTGATCTGGCAACGCTCAAACTGGGTGTGAGGGCTGCAGAGGGTAGGACCGAAGGAAACGACATCGAGGTGTGGATATTTGCCCAAGATGATAGAGCACTCCAATCCGGCATGAACTGCCTGCACCTTGCCGTCTTCGCCGTTCTGCTCCTTATATACCTTGAGTACATGCTTCAGAATGTCACTGTCTGGGTTTGGATTCCAACCGCCATAGCTGCCGCTGAATTCCACCTTCATGCCTGCCATAGAGAAGCAGCTCTCAAACATGGTGGCGATGTAAGCCTTGTAACCTTCGTGTGATGAACGGGCGAGAATCTTGATGGCTGCCTTTCCTTCGCCGATCTCTACGATGGCAAGGTTGGATGAGGTTTCTACGATTTCTGGCATAGATGGAGCCATGCGCAGTACGCCGTCGTGGCAAGCATAGATGGCATCTACGAGATTGTCCTGTATCTCCTGTGGTACTTCCATCTTAGGAGTCTCTACGTTCTCTGTGAAGAATTCTATCTTTTCGATGTTCTCGATTCCCTTGAATTCATCCTGGAGCTCTTCCTTCCAGTCTGCTACCAAGTCCTGGAGTGCCTCTACGTTCTCCTTTGGCAAGGTGAGTACAACCTCTGCTTCGAATGGGATGGCATTGCGCATATTACCTCCGTTCCAGGAAGCAAGACGAGCGTCGAGTTCGGCAATGGCTTCACGTACGAAACGAACCATGCATTTGTTGGCGTTGGCACGACCTTCGCAGATTTCGATACCAGAGTGACCGCCCTTCAAACCCTTCAAGGTTACCTTGACAGCAGCATCTTCCTGGTCGGTTTCTACTTCCTTGTAGTCGAGGGTTGCAGTAATATCAATACCACCTGCACTACCGATGACGAATTCACCCCAAACCTCAGTATCGAGATTGAGCAGGATGTCGCCGTTCAGTTCTCCTTCAGGGAGTTCGTTGGCACCAAACATACCAGTCTCTTCATCGCGTGTGATGAGACCCTCTACCGGACCGTGCTGCAAGTCTTTAGCCTCCATGACAGCCATGATAGTAGCCACGCCCAGACCGTCGTCGCTACCGAGGGTAGTACGGTTGGCATGAACCCAGTCGCCATCGATGATAGTCTCGATAGGATCGGTTTCAAAATTGTGCTTGCTGTCTTTTGCTTTCTGAGGCACCATATCCATGTGCGCCTGCAGGATAACCCCCTTGCGGTTCTCCATACCAGGAGTTGCAGGTTTGCGCATCACGATGTTGCCTGCAGGGTCCAGGAAAGCCTCTACACCAGCTTCCTTTGCCCAGTTGAGCAAGTAAGCCTGAATTTTCTCCAAATGTCCTGATGGACGTGGAACTTGTGTCAATTTGTCGAAGTTACGCCAGATTTCTACTGGGTTCAGATTCTTAATTTCAGCCATAATACTTTATTTAATTAGAAATGTTTTTTAATTAGAAATTAGAAATGAGAAATGGTTTTTATATCTTTCTCATTTTCTTATCCGTGAACGAGAGCGAAATCCATGCATAGATGCCCAGCAGGATGACGAGCAGAGTCTGGATGGAGTGGACAATCAGCACGAAGAACAAGGCATCGTTTGATGAAATGCCATAGAGAATGAGCATCGTCTTCACGGCAAAATGCCAAGGTCCTGCTCCGTTCGGAGTAGGCACAACTACGGCGATACTGCCGATGATGAAAGTCACCAGTCCGCACATCACGCTGAGATGACTGGTTGCCTCAAAGCATTGGAAGGTGAGGAAATAGTGCAGGAAATAGCAGAGCCAGATGCCCAAGGTGAAACCGATGAAAAGCGGTACGTTCCTGACGTCCTTGAGCGATGCAACTCCCTGCCAGAGTCCCTGAAGGGTGGCTTTCACCTTATTATATATAGAAAGTTTCTTGAGCAGGAAATGTAACAGGATGAGGATGGCTATGCCGCAAATGGCAGTAACGATGTATCCCGTGGCAGTAAACTGGTGCAGAATACTTTCCATACTGGTGCCTGTCTTGTCGAAGAAATTGAGGAACACCGGTATCTGCAGGAGAAAGACACAACCGGTAATGAGTAATACCAACAGAGAGTCGATGATGCGCTCTGTTACCACGGTACCCAAGGACTTGGGGAATGAAATTCCCTCCCAGCGTTTCAGTACACCGCAGCGGGCAAACTCTCCAATGCGAGGCACCAGCAGACTTAGGGCATAACTCATGAAAATGGAGTTGACGCTGACACTATTTCGAGGGTGCTCTCCAATGGGGTCGAGTGTCTGTTTCCATCTCCAACCACGGAAGGTCTGAGCCAAGATACCGAACGGGAATGAAAGGAGCATCCAGGTCCAGTTCATCTTGTGCAGCAGGATGTCTTTCACCTGCTGGAAATCGAATCCACGGTACATCCAGTAGAGGATAGCACCTCCCAAGAGGAGTGACCAACCCACCTTCAATATATTGTTTATCGTCTTCTTGATATTCATAGTTGGTGCAAAGGTACGATTTTTATCTGCAATAGCGAATGAAAAACATTACTTTTTAGCATGTAAGTGATTATTTTTAGCATAAATAAACATCAGAAGCACTTTCCTACTGCATGAATCTTGGCTTCCAGCGCCGTCTGTTCTGATACTGATTTTGTGAAAAGTTGATAATTTAACAGAGTTAACTGCATGAATATCAAAAAAAAATAGTAAATTTGCAGAATTATTGGGTGATTTGTCGCATTGCATGGTCGAAAAAGGAATGAGACGCATCACTTCTTGAAAACAACTTATAAATTAGCATGAAAGCGGTTAAACCAAAGAAAAATCTCGGTCAGCATTTCTTGACCGACCTGAATATAGCTAAGCGTATTGCCGATACGGTGGATGCTTGTCCTGATATTCCTGTGCTGGAAATAGGTCCTGGCATGGGCGTTCTTACCCAGTATCTTGTGGAGAAACCTCGTCTGGTAAAGGCAGTAGAAATCGACTCTGAATCGGTGGCTTATCTGCATGAGAATTTCCCTCAGCTCCAGGATCGTATCATCGGTGAGGATTTCCTGCGCATGGATCTCAACCGGATTTTTGACGGAGAGCAGTTTGTGCTTACTGGCAACTATCCTTATGATATTTCCTCTCAGATTTTCTTCAAGATGCTCGACTACAAGGAACTCATTCCATGCTGTACGGGTATGATTCAGCGAGAGGTGGCTTTGCGCATTGCTTCAGAACCGGGAAACAAGGCGTATGGCATCCTAAGTGTCCTGATACAGGCTTGGTATGATGTGGAGTATCTCTTCACAGTGGATGAGGGCGTGTTCAATCCGCCTCCAAAGGTGAAGAGTGCTGTCATCAGAATGACCCGCAATGATGTGAAGGAATTGGGCTGTGATGAAAAACTCTTCAAGCGCCTCGTCAAGACCGTGTTCAACCAGCGTAGGAAAATGCTCCGCGTCAGTCTGAAACAGATGTTCCCAGGAATGACTCCACGTGAGGATTTCTATACCACAGACATCATGACCAAGCGCCCGGAACAGCTCACTATCCAGCAGTTTGTGGAACTCACCAACTATGTGGATGAGGAACTGAAACGCCTGGAAAGCGCAAAATAATTAGCTGATAATTTGGCTAATTGATAAGAAATGCCTATTTTTGTGGCGGAAAAGAAGTCCTACGGGCAGAAAAGAAATAGAAACTAACAATAACAAGTAATAAAATAAAGAATTATGATAGACGTAAAAGAAACTTTGAGTTCAGCAGGTGAGCGTATGGAGATGGCAGCGATGTATCTCGCAGAGGAGCTCTCTCATATTCGTGCAGGACGTGCCAATGTGGCTATCCTCGATGGTGTAAGAGTCAACAGCTATGGCAGTATGGTACCGCTCAATCAGGTGGCTAATATTACCACTCCTGATGCCCGTACCATCGCTATCCGCCCTTGGGACAAGAAGGCCATCAAAGATATCGAAAAGGCTATTATGGATAGTGGTGTGGGTATCACTCCTGAAAACAATGGTGAAATCGTGCGCCTGGGTATTCCTCAGCCAACTGGTGAGCGCCGTAAGGAACTCGTGAAGCAGTGTGGCAAGATTGCTGAGAAGGCTAAGGTGGAGGTGCGCAATGTGCGTAGCGAAATCAAGGACAAACTGAAGAAGGCTATCAAGGACGGCCTTTCTGAGGATTTGGAGAAGGACGCTGAGAACGAGTTGCAGAAATTGCACGATAAATACATCAAGCAGCTTGAAGCACTGATGGCTGAGAAGGAAAAAGAAATCATGACCGTATAGTCTTACTGACTCTTTGACAATCATTATTGCAGTGAGTAGATGAAAGGACTAGTCATCAAAAATACAGGAAGCTGGTACACCGTCAAAACTGACGATGGCCAGCTTATTGAAAGTAAAATCAAGGGTAATTTCAGATTGAAGGGCATCCGCAGCACCAATCCTGTGGCTGTGGGCGACCATGTGGAAATTATCACCAATCAGGAAGGTACGGCTTTTATTTCTGCTATTGAGGATAGGCGTAATTATATTATCCGAAAGTCGCCTAATCTCAGTAAACAGAGTCATATCCTCGCCGCCAACGTCGATCAGGCTTTGTTGGTGGTTACTGTCAACTATCCGCAGACTTCCACCACTTTTATTGATAGATTCTTGGCCAGTGCCGAGGCTTATAGCGTGCCGGTCATCCTCGTGTTTAATAAGCACGACCTTCTCTCTGAAGAGGAATTGCATTATGAGAAGATGATGTGTACGCTCTATGAGACCGTGGACTACAAGTGTGTTGAGATCTCTGCCGAAACGGGAGAGGGTGTGGAACAGTTGTTCCCTATCCTGAAAGACAAGATTTCTCTCCTGAGCGGCAATAGTGGTGTGGGGAAGTCAACGCTCATCAACCGCCTGATTCCTCATGCTTCCCAGCGTACTGCAGAAATCAGCGATGCGCACAATACGGGTATGCACACCACCACATTCAGTGAGATGATTGAACTGCCTGGAGGTGGTTATCTGATAGATACTCCGGGAATCAAGGGCTTCGGTACGTTTGATATCGAGAAAGAGGAACTGACCAGTTATTTTAAGGAAATCTTCCATTTCTCCAAGGACTGTCGTTTTTCCAACTGTACGCATACCCACGAACCGGGTTGTGCTGTCATCAAGGCGGTGGAAGAACACTTCATTGCCGCCAGCCGATACCAGAGCTACTTGTCCATGCTCGAAGACAAGGACGAGAACAAGTATCGTGAGGCGTTTTGAGAAATGAGAAATGAGAAGTGAGAAATGAGAAGTGAAGAGTAAAGGAATATATTCATGGCAAAGCAAGAACAGAAGGACATAAAGCAACGTATTGAGCAGGGGGAGTTTGCTCAGAGTGCAGAGATCAGTGCAAGCTATCTGGATGAGGATATTCTCATCATTGATAATATCAAGGTACTTGCCAATCCAGATCCTGTGAGACTCCAGATGAATATGATTGCTTCTTGCCAGAAAGGAAATCTGAAGCTGGAAGTAAATGGTAAGACCGTAGAAGTGGGCAAAAACGATATCTTCGTTTGTCCGCCTAATTCTGTCGTGGATATCATTGAGTTTTCATCGGATTTCACCTGCGTGGCTCTCTGTGTCACCAATCATGGAATGCAGAATATCCTGCGATCACATATTAATGTGTGGAATCGCGCCATGTATGTGGATAAGGTTTCTGTCATCAGGATGACGAGCGAGGAAATGCTGTTCTATGCCAAGTTTACCGAACTGGTGCGTCTCTGTCTGGATGAAGAGCGCATGGAGCATTCTTCCTGGAATCCTTATCGCCGCGAAATTGTGGAAACCTTATTGAAAACGGCACTTCTCGCCCTTTGCAATGCTTTCACGACCGAGGTGGCTGATGTGACTAAAAACAATTCTTCGACTTATGATATATTCGACAGATTCCTGGTGATGCTGCAACAGAATGAGGTGAAACACAAACCTGTAGAGTTCTTCGCCCAGCAGTTGTGCATTACTCCGAAATACCTTTCCATCGTCTGCAAGCGCCATAGCAATAAGACGGCTATAGAATGGATTACGGAATACACGCTTGCGGATATCACTTACTACCTGCGTTCCACCAATAAGTCTATCAAGGAAATATCAGGTATTTTAGGCTTTTCCAATACCTCGTTCTTCGGTAAGTATGTAAGGGAACATTTCAAGATGTCGCCGCTGAAATACAGGATGAGCCTAAGAGGTAATAGTATAAATGAATAATAATTAATATAGAGATCATGGATAATAGAAAAGTAGCCCTCATTACGGGTATTACGGGCCAGGACGGCTCTTATTTGGCAGAGTTACTATTAGAGAAAGGTTACGATGTGCATGGCACCATTCGCCGTTCTTCTACTGACTACCGCGAGCGTATCGCTCATCTGGAAGGTAAACCTAATTTCCACCTTCATTATGCCGACTTGGGCGACTCTATGAGTATCATTCAGGTGATGAACAAGGTGAAACCAACCGAAGTTTATAACCTGGCAGCCCAGAGCCACGTTCAGGTAAGTTTCGATTCTCCTGAGTTTACAGCCGATGTAGATGCTACAGGTGTGCTCCGTATCTTGGAGGCTATCCGCCAGTGCGGTCTGGAGAAGACCTGCCGTATGTATCAGGCTTCCACATCCGAGCTTTATGGCAAGGTAGAGGAGGTTCCTCAGAACGAGAATACACCATTCCACCCATATTCTCCATACGCCGTAGCCAAGCAGTACGGTTTCTGGATTGTCAAGGAGTATCGTGAGGCTTACAATATGTTCTGCTGCTCTGGTATCCTCTTCAATCATGAGAGTGAGCGCCGTGGCGAGACTTTCGTTACCCGTAAGATTACTCTTGCTGCAGCCCGCATCAAACAGGGTAAGCAGGAGAAACTCTATCTCGGCAACTTGGATTCTTTGCGTGACTGGGGTTATGCGAAGGACTATGTAGAGTGTATGTGGCTTATCCTCCAGGCAGAAAAGCCAGAGGACTTTGTCATCGCTACCGGTAAGCAGCACTCTGTAAGAGAGTTTGCCCAGTTGGCTTTCCATCATGTAGGTATCGAACTGAAGTGGGAAGGCAAGGATGAGAACGAGAAGGGTATCTGCGTAGAAGGTCCTGAGAATCTGATTGGCAAGACCCTCGTAGAGGTTTCACCAGATTTCTACCGTCCAACAGACGTTGTCAATCTCTGGGGTGATCCTACCAAGGCCAAGGCAAAGCTCAACTGGAATCCTAACACCACCTCTTTTGAGGAATTGGTGAAGATCATGGTAGAGAGCGATATGGCCAAGGTTGCTGCCGAGGATGCAGGTCAGAAGGTTCGTTGCAACCTCGTGGAATATCTTGAGAAGGGTATCGTAAAGTAATCATCTGATTTTGTAATGATATAGAGGGTGTGGCATCAGTCACACCTTTTTTTTGTTCTGAAATCTGTGGGACTTTATGTTTTATCTGATGAAAATACAGAAATTTGTGGGAAAAGTCAGAAAAAGGCGACAGATGAATGTAACAAATCGGTAAAAATGTGCTAAAAATCGTTCATTTGCAGCAAATTGAATGATTTTACCATTTTATGAACGATAAGTGCTAATGCCTTTTTGATAAAGTTACTATCTTTGCAGCGTGAAAACAACAATATATATTTTAGGTTAATAGGTTTTAGGTTTATTTTTGTTTAGGTAGAATTTAGTACAAAGGAAAAAAACGAGAACGCTGTGACAGCGCCCTCGTTTTTTTTGTTTGTATCCCCTTTTGATAGCGGATACCTATTTTCTTTTTCAATAAACTTAAAATGCTCTACTTGAGATGCTTTGTATAGAACAGCCTCTTATACCAAGTGAGCGATGATTTCCTCGCGAGAAGCAGGAAGCATGTCAATCACTGGAATCTCTGGCATTGTGTAGCAACCTGGTTGCAGGCGCATAGAAGCACGAGCTACGTTCACCAATACCTGAGCAGTAAGAGCAGGGTTGTTGATGCTCATGTTGAACTCGAAGCGCTGGTTCTGTGTCTTACCAGAAACACCCTTGCGAATCAGGTTCACACCATGACCCATATCCTTCACGTCGTCAACAGAAGCTACTGCGAATACGTGAGTCTCATCGTTAGCGAAATAAGGGTCTGCCTTGATTTCAGCAGTAACAGCCTCAAGAGTAGCACCTTCTTCCAACTCTACATAAACCATACGACGGTGGATGCTTTCACCCAATGGGATGGTAACAGAGAGTGCATTCTTAACACCCTTCTTGCTTTTTACGCAAACAGAGTGACCCATGCTCATACCAGGACCGAAGTTGGTATAAGTCAGACCCTTTGGAGCAAGGCTCTCCATGAGTACACGTACGATAGAGTCTGAACCTGGATCCCAACCAGCAGAGATAACACTTACCTTGCCAGCCTTCTTGCAGTTCTCCATCTGCTTGGTGCGGTAGTCGAGGATGCTGGTGTGGATGTCGAAGCTATCGACGGTGTTGATGCCAAGAGCCACAATCTTCTCTGCATACTCTGGGCATGAACGGGTAGGAGCTGCTAAGATGGCAACATCTACATCTTTCAACTTTGTGATGTCATCTACTACTTCATACTGAGCCAATTCAGCAGGTTTGTCCTTATCGCCCTGACGACGTACTACACCTGCAATCTCGAAGTCTGGAGCTGCTTCAAGAGCCTCTACAGAAAACTTACCAATGTTGCCGTATCCTATAACGGCTGCTCTGATTTTTTTCATTTCTTTTATTGTTGTTTATTGTTATTATTATATTCTCAATTCTATTCTGAATCTATCCGAATTCTCTTTCGAATCTATTTCTTTGCAATTGTTTTTAGCATGACATTGCAATATTGTTTTGGTTTTATTTCTATTTCGGTTGCAAAATTATAGCTTTTCTTTGAGATAATGAACAAAATAACAGATTTTTAACTATCTGAATGTGCAAAAAGTAATAAAATTATATATATTAGGTATTTGTTGCTTGTAAATTGTAAGGATGGCGACTTTTCCACCTTATAGTTTGATGTTTTCGTTGAAAAATATGAATAATTGTTACTTTATTTGCGAGTTTGATAATTTAATGCTATATTTGCAGCCGAAGTGAGTGACGTATTTATATTTAAAGGAGAAGTAAAAAGATGAAAAAAACAATTTTAAGTTTAGGATTTTTGCTCGCTGTTTCTCTTTCGGGTTTTGCGCAGAATGAAATCGGACAGAAGACCGTGAATGGAGTGGAGCAGAAGAAGTCTGATAATGGGGTGGAGCAAAAGAAGATGGAGAATGCAATGAAGTCGGTAGAGAAAGAGCAGCAGGTTGCATTGTCTCATGCCGGCACTTTCGCCAAGAGGTTTGAAACTTTTGTCAAGAGTGCTTCTGCCAACAGGGAATTGTCTGATGCCCAGAAAGAAAAGATAGACTCTACTTATCAGGCTTATTTGGAGGAATACAGTATTGTGAAAGATTCTATCAGCGATGAGGATGTGCGCCGCGTGAGCAAAGCCAGGGTGGCTTACCAGAAACTGCAGGTGCGCAACTTTACTGACAAGACTACTGATCAGGTTACTGATGTGGCCAATACGATAGGCACAAAAGTCTCTAAGGTTTTCAAGCGTACCAAGAAAAAGGTGCAGGGAGCCATAGAGGGATTCAAAAAAGAATAATTAAGTAATTCCTGTTTTCTCTGACAGGTCCCTCATTAAAAAGGTCCCACAGATTTCACAGCAGGTCCATATAAAACTCTGTGGGGCCTTTTTCTGAACTTACCTTTATTTCTTTATGATTTTTTCCACATCATCAATAGACCGGTTGAACGGACCATTGTGCTCCAGTTTGATGGTGCACATGGCAGCTGCAAATTTTCCAGCTTCCGTAGGAGTTGCACCCTGCAGTCTCTTATACAGATAACCAGCCGAATAAGTATCTCCGCATCCGGTGGCATCTACCACTTCGTGAGGAGGATAGGCAGGAATCTCATAGAACTTATCATCTACATAGACGAGGGAACCTTCGCTGCCAAGGGTGATAATCACCTCGGTGACTCCCCAGGCATGAATCAGTTTTGCTGCCTCATGGGCATCTTTCAGACCCGTGATGGTTTCCATTTCAGTCTCGTTCACCTTCAGGTAGTAGGTATGCTTCAGTACCTTCAACTTCTCTTTCCAGTCGATAGGATACACCTTCTCGTCTCTCACCTCGCGTAGATAACCCTGAACGTCGATGGAAACCCTTCCCTTGCTAGACAGATATTCCACCACCTCCGTTGGAAAATCATCAGCCAACAGACTACCTAAATGGAAAACCTTGGCATCTACATGCTCCAACTGCTGGATGGTAAACGGATCGGCCTTTGCCAATACGCGCTGTTTGCGCTCATTCTGGTTTTCTCCATAGATATTCTCGAAGAACACTGTGTTGCGGGAGGCATTCATCGATACGTCGATGCCAGCCTTGAGCATCTTCTCTACTGGTTCCTTTTCTGTAGGATCCATGGCTGTAACCAGTGAAAAAGTTACATCCTTGGGAAGCTGGTTGATGGCATACGAGAAATAGAATGAGGTGCCGCCAGCCATATAGACGGTACGGTTTGGAGTCACAATCTTGTCTTTTGTGATGTGACCGATACAACAGATATCTTTCATTATAATCGTTTTTATTTCTGATGAGCTGAGCCTTCACAGGAGGCTCACTTCTTTGTTCTTTTTGCAAAACGGTTGCAAAGTTACTAAAAAACCGGGAAAAAGAAAAAGTTTTCTTACTGTTTCTGAGAAATAAAATCGATTTTATTTTGTTTTGTCCCTGATTCTGATTACCTTTGCACTCGAAATTGAATAAAAACTCAATAAAACAACTATTGATAGATTTAGATCATGTGGTTTGATGGATTAATCAACGTACATTCGGCGGTGCAGGGCATCGTCATTCTTTCCTTGATTTGTACTTTGGGTCTTGCGCTTGGTAAGCTCCATATCAAAGGCATATCATTGGGAATCGCTTTCGTCTTTTTCGTGGGAATCGTAGCCGGACATCTCGGTCTGACTGTCGATCACAATATGCTGGAGTTTGCTGAAAGCTTTGGTCTCACCATGTTTGTCTATGTGCTCGGACTCTACGTGGGTCCTAACTTCTTTGGTTCCATGCGCCATGAGGGTATTTCGCTCAACCTCTGGAGCTTGGCGGTCATCTTGGTGGGCACGCTCTTCTCACTGCTCCTGTGCTGGGTGCTTCCTGTGAGTTTGCCGGATATGGTGGGTATCCTCTGTGGTGCTACTACCAATACACCTGCGCTCGGTGCTGCCCAGCAGGCTTTGCAACAGTTGGGCATGCCGAGTGGTGGTGCTGCCTTGGGCTGTGCGGTCACTTATCCCTTGGGCGTTGTGGGCGTCATTTTAGCGATGATGCTGCTGCGCAAACTCTTTGTGAAGCCTGAGGATCTGCAAATCAGAAGCAATGATGATGACGACCATACTTCCATCGGACAGTATCTGATTGTGAATCCGGCACTCAATGGTAATACGATTGCTGAAATCTCCATGCTCACTCACCGTAAGTTTATCATCTCTCGTGTCTGGCGTGGTGAACAGGTGATTGTGCCACAAGCTGATACCGTGCTTCATACAGGCGATAATGTGTTGGTGGTGACGAATAAGGACGAGGTGTCTGCCATGCAGATTCTCTTCGGTAAGAAAGTGGATAAGGAGTGGAATAATGATAAGGTGGACTGGAATGCCATTGATGCTAAGGTGGAAAGCCGCATCATCGTGGTTACCCGTCCGGGACTCAATGGTAAGCGACTCGGACATCTTCAGATGCGCAACAGCTATGGTGTGAATGTGAGCCGTGTGCTCCGTGGTGATATCCGACTGTTGGCTACCGATGATTTGCGACTTCAGTATGGCGATCGTCTTACGGTAGTGGGCGATCCTACCAGTATCGACCATGTGGAACAGTTCTTGGGTAATGCTGTCAAGACACTCAACGAACCTAACTTGGGTGCTATCTTCCTCGGAATCATCTTAGGTCTTGCCGTTGGCACGATTCCGTTTAACATCCCTGGCATGTCTGCTCCGGTACGTCTCGGTATTGCCGGTGGACCTATCGTGATGGGTATTCTGATTGGTGCTTTGGGACCTCGTGTGCATTTCATTTCCTATATGACTCGCAGTGCAGGTTTGATGTTGCGCGAATTGGGTCTTGCCTTGTATCTGGCGTGCTTGGGTTTGGAGGCTGGCGGTCAGTTCTTCGAGACAGTTGTCCGTCCCGAAGGTCTGATGTGGGTAGGCATCGGCTTCCTCATCACACTGGTTCCTGTAGTCATCGTGGGTTTCATTATTCTGAAAACCAAGAAGTATGATTTCGGAAGCATCTGCGGCATTCTCTGTGGAAGTATGGCCAATCCGATGGCGCTGAACTATGCCAATGATACCTTGGAAGGGGATACACCAAGCATCACTTACGCTACGGTTTATCCCCTGGGCATGTTTGTCAGAGTGATTATCGCTCAGATTCTCATCATGTTCTTTGTCTGATAACCATCAGCGTAGTTATCAGGCAAAGGGCAGGTTACCAGAAAAGGGGTGACTATCTGAAGAGGGAGAAGTTGACGCTGCCGTAACTTCTGTGCTCTAAAAATCTCGGATGGGCGGAAAAGTCATGGTTCTTGCCATGCTCGAAAACGAAGATGCCGTCCTCGTTGAGCAGCTCGCCGTTTAATACTAAGTCTGGAATCTTTGCCAGGTCTTCCAAAGCATAAGGAGGATCGGCAAAGATGAAGTCGAACTTCTGGTGGCAGGATTTCAGGAAGCGGAACACATCGCCACGTACCAGGATGTCTCTGTCTTCATTGAGTTTCTTGAAACATTGGCGGATGAAATTGGCATGATCACGGTCGGCTTCTACGCTTACCACTTGCTTGCAACCGCGCGATACGAGTTCCAAGGAGATGCTTCCTGTTCCTGCGAAAAGGTCGAGGGCAGTGGCATCTTCAAAGTCAATGTAACCCTGGAGCACATTGAAGATGTTCTCCTTGGCGAAGTCTGTGGTAGGGCGCGCCTTGAATGTACGGGGAATGTCAAAATGGCGTCCCTTATATTGTCCTGTAATAATTCTCATAATTCTTTCTGTTTATCAATCTGATTGTTGTTTATAAATCCTGATCCTTTCTGATTTAAATCCTGATTTTTTTGATTGAAAATCGGATATTTCTGATTTTTCTTTATTTGCTCAAGTATAGAGTCAACAGGTCGAATGGCATGCCTTTTATCTCTGTGATGGGGGCACGGTTGAACTCTGCACAAGGATTCAGTACATTCACTTTCCTGATATAGAGTTTGGTGTTGTAGAGAAGCCATTCTTTGTCTGGAATATCACCTACGAGATGCAGCTCGTCCTGCTGCTGGTCCATTCCCAACTGCTTCCATATATACATCATGAAGTAGATGGCATCCTTTGGGTGGGGTGCTTCGAATGAATTGAAGAACTTGAAACGGTTCTTTTCAAAACTGAAGATATCCACTTTTTTGTCATGGAAATAGGCAAACAACTTGCGTCTGATTCCTGCGAAACTGCGCTGGTGAAGGTAGTTCCATACGGGTTGCAGGATAGGGGTGAAGCGCACGTTGCTGAAATTGTCTTCTACCACCAACTTCAAATCCTTGTTGATAGGGAAGATGGCCACAACATTCAGTGATGGTTGCACCCGGTAGTGAAGGGCATCACTGTCGTGCTTCGTGAAAGCATGCTGGTAGAGGATGGTGAGGTTTTCCTCCTTAAAATCTTCTACCGGTACGATGAGTACAGGGGTATCTATATACACTCTTACCTTCGAGTATCCTCGTTGCAGCAAGTCGCTCTCCTTGAAAGCCTGGCGCAGGTTTGCCGCCATGGAGACTCCACTTTTCACCGTGTAAGGTTCGTATATCACTTGATGCTCGGCTTCTCTGTCCACGACGGAAAAGCTGAGTGTATTGTTGCTCACGCGGATAGTGAGTCGGGCTTGTTGCCAATTCTTGTTGTTACCAGTTACCTGCATTGTTGTTGTCTGTTGTAATGTCACCTATCTTTAGTCCAGGATATGCTCCTGAAATCATTGCATTGTCTATGAGTTCCTGTACGGCATTCTCGTCCAGTCCGTTGAGGAAGTCTTCATAAGAGGCACCGCATTCCATCAGCGGAATCTGCTTGCCGCTCTTGCTGACGATGGTTGTGGCAGAGAGCGTAAACTTCTTTCCGTCAGAATAGGGGATATACTGTAGGGATTCCTGCAGATATTTTCCCTTGATGAGTGTCTGGAAATCCCCCGAGTAGCCTCCGTGCCGTGCCTTATATCTCTCTTCTGCCGTACGTATTTTCATAAGTGTTTCCTTCACCGCCTTTTCCCGTTCTTGCTTGGCAGACTGGAAACGGAGCGGCTGAGAGATACTCAGCGTGCAGAGTACTAAAAGCACGATGACGCATGCCCCCAATATATAATTTATGTTTATTTTTCGTTTCATTTCAAAAAGTATTGTTACTTTTGCAAGTGCAAAGATACAAAATGTTTTTGAAATATGGTCAAAGAAGAGTTAAAATATCAGATATTACAACAATTTGGGTTTCAGCCTACTTCTGAACAGGCGCATGCCCTGGAGGTTTTTGCTCAATTCCTCACAGATACGACCCCTCATTGTGCGATGATTCTGCGGGGTTCTGCGGGTACGGGTAAGACTTCCCTCTCGGGTGCCATCGTACGTACCTTGCAGGCTATCCGTCAGAAGGTCATGCTTTTAGCTCCTACGGGTAGGGCGGCTAAGGTTTTTTCGCTCAACAGCGGTTGCCCTGCCTATACCATCCACCGCCGTATCTACCGTGAGAAATCTTTTGCCGGTGTGGATGGGAAATTCAATCTGAATGATAATCTCTATACCGACACCTTGTTTATGGTGGATGAGGCTTCCATGGTTTCTAATCTCGGATTGGGCGATGGTAATTTCGGAAGTGGCTTTTTGCTGGACGACCTGGTGCATTTTGTTTATCAGGGACGCAACGACCGTCTGATGGTCATTGGCGACAAGGCTCAGTTGCCGCCGGTGGGGGAGGAGGAATCTCCTGCTCTTCAGGCGATGATGCTGGAGGGCTATGGACTGAAAGTGTACGAGTGCGACCTCAATGAGGTGCTCCGCCAGAGTCAGGAGTCCGGTATCTTGTATAATGCTACGGTCATTCGCCAGATGATTACCCATGATGATATCACCCAGTTGCCTCTCATCCGCTTCCAGGGCTTTGCCGACATTGTGATGATGCCGGGCAATGAACTCGTGGAGAGTCTTGCCAACAGTTATTACCAGGTAGGACAGGATGAGACGATGGTGATTACGCGCAGCAACAAGAGGGCGAATATCTATAATAATGGTATCCGCAATATGGTACTCGACCGGGAGGAAGAACTCTCCGGTGGTGATATGCTCATGATTGTGAAGAACAATTATTATTGGACAGAGAATGAGCGGAAGCAGATGAAGGCTTCGGGCGATACGACTGAAGTGAGAAAGGAACTGCAGTCGATTCCTTCTTTCTTAGCGAATGGTGACCGGGCGAAAGTATTGAGGGTGCGTCGCCACCTGGATCTTTATGGTTTTCATTTTGCCACACTTTTGCTCCAGTTTCCCGACTATGATAATTATGAAATCAGCGTAACGGCTCTGCTGGATACCTTGCAGAGTGAGGCTTCAGCCCTTACCCGTGAGCAACAGGAACAGCTTTTCCGTGGGGTAGAGGAAGATTATCAGGATATTCCGCTGAAGGCAGACCGCATGAAGGCCATCCGGGAAGACCAGTACTTCAATGCCGTGCAGGTGAAGTATGCCTATGCCATCACTTGCCACAAGGCACAGGGTGGACAGTGGGAACATGTCTATGTAGATCAGGGATATATGACGGATGATATGTTGACACCTGATTATATCCATTGGCTTTATACCGCCTTTACCCGTGCCAAGAGTAAACTCTTCTTAGTGAATTGGCCTAAAACACAGACGCAAGCCTGAAGAGTTCCCTGCTCTGGAAATAATTTTTGCTTGGGGAGGGAGAAATTTTTCCTTGTCCAGCCAAAAATAAAAGAGTGGGCAGGTGGGTATATAAAAACGAAGAATCCGAAACCTAATGAAAGGAATCGGATTCTTTATTTTTTGAGTTGTTTTGGGAAAAGTGGGTGGTGATGGATTCGAACCACCGAAGGCATAGCCAGCAGATTTACAGTCTGCCCCATTTGGCCACTCTGGTAACCACCCTTGCTCTATGTTTTCAAAAGCGAGTGCAAAGGTAGTGTTTTTATTTCATTCCACCAAATTTTTCTGCAACTTTTTTCTCTTTTTCTTCAAAAAACTTCATTTTCCCCTATAAAATACACCTTTTCTCCTTCCTTTTCCCTCCTTTTCCCTTTCTCAAAGCCCTTTTCCCTTTTTACCTTTTTACCCTTTTCCCTTTTTACTTTTTTACCTTTATCACGTGTCTCCTGTGATGTTTTCTCGACAGTCGGCGATGTTTATAATGCTCAATTTTCTTAATCGCCACAAAGATGGTGATGGCAGCCACGATAGCCAATAAGAAGATGACGATTCCGCCACCGAGGTTGTCGCCCTTAACCTTCGACCACATATCGAGCACTTCAGGAGTATGGTCGCCTGCATCATGAATCATGGCACATCTTGCCACCACACTGCTGTCTGGGTACATGATAGGGTTGAGATGGGCTTTCCTGCCAGCCTCCCCGAAGAAGTAAGCTAAGTTCACCTGCTCCGGATAGGTCTCCTGATCGCTCATGGCATCCAGTATCTTCTTGCCTGCCACACTGCTCACATAACCCGTGGTTTCCATGTTGGCAAGTGCCACGTCCTGCTGACAGAGATAGTTGATGAAGTAGGCGGCAGCCTTTGGATTTTTGGCGTATTTAGGGATTACCCAACCGTCAAACCATACGTTGCTTCCTTCCTTTGGCACTTCATATCCTAATTCCACGCCCACATTCTTCGCCTCCTCAATAGCCCATACGGCATCGCCGCTCCAGGTCATGTTGAGGTAAGCCTTTCCCTTGGTCATGGTCTCCTTTCCGAAGTCAGCTTCCCATCCTTCGATGTTCGGTTTGAGTGCTTTGAGATTTTTCTCTACCGTAGCCACGGCGTTGGGTGAATAGTCATTCATCAGTTCTGGAACCGTAACTTTCCCGGCTTTCAGGTCCTTGCGGTGTGCCCAGATGAGTGCTGTACCGTATGAGTCGCGGTAGGAGTCTTTCATCAGCAGTCTTCCACGGTATTTCCGGTTCCATAGCGTGCCCCATGTCTGTGCATCTTTCAGAGGTACATGTACCTTATTATATAATATACCACAGGTTCCCCACATATAAGGCACGGCGTAGTGGTGGGCGATACGCTGACTATTGCTTGTAGCATCTATCTGCTCCACGATGTATGGAGAAACATTTTTTAGATAGTTGGGGGTCTTGCCAAATGCGGTGTCTATGGGCAGCAGTAGGTCTTTACGCAGCATTCGCTCGATGATGTATTCCGACGGGCAGACCACATCGTAGTCCTCATGTCCACGTTCTATCTTGGTCAGCATCACCTCATTGATGTCGAAAGTCTGGTAGATGATGCGGATGTTCTTGCCGGTCTGCTGCTTATACCAGGCAGGGAAGTTGGCTAATACATCTTCGTCAATGTAGTCAGCCCAGTTGTAAACCTTCAGTATCTCCTCCCGGTTCTCCTTGTTGTAGCAGGAAGAGAGCGGCAGGATCATCAGCAGGGTTAGGACAAATAATATCTTATTCTTCATTCTTATTTCTTCTTATTTTTGTCAGAACGACGGTTGATGATAACGAGCATGACCAGCACCAGCACAAAGATGATGGTGGATAGCGGACGGAGTTCCGGCGTAAGTCCACCCTTGCGCGCATCGGCATAGATAAAGGTGGAAAGGGTCTCCAGTCCCTCATTTCCGATGGTGAAGATGGTGACGGCGAAGTCATCGATACTCATCGTGAAGGCGAGCATAAAACCGGAAATCATACCGGGCAGTATCTCTGGAATGATGACCTTGCGGAGCGCCTGTATCGGTGAAGCTCCTAAGTCGAGTGCTGCCTCATAGAGGTTGGGATTCATCTGCTTCAGTCGTGGCATGACGCTCAGGATGACGTAAGGCAAACAGAAGGTGATATGCGAGAGTACCACCGTGGTATAGCCCTGCGGAATGCCCAACGTGATGAAGAGCAGGAAGAGCGAGATACCGATGATGATGTCGCCGTTGAGTATCGGGATATTGTTGACGAATGTAATCGCCAACCGTGCTTTCCTGTTGCGCAGGTTGTGGATGCCGATGGCGGTCAGCGTACCGAAGAGGGTAGAGACAGTGGCGGTTATCAGTGCGATGGTCACCGTATTGATCAGTGCTGCCGTCAGCGAATGGTGGGTTCCCTCTACGAAGAGATTCTTGTAGAGTTGCAGAGAGAACCCCGTCCAGTTGCCCATCACCTTTGCCTCGGTAAAGGAGAAGATGACGATGATGAAGATAGGGGAATAGAGAAGCAGCAGGAGCAGCCACAGATAACCCTGACAGAAGATGTTCTTCATCATGTTCTTGGAGAATAAGGTCTTCATCATCTGATACCTCCTTCCTGTTTGCCGTTGTCACCGGCTATGAGGGTTGAGGCTCCTATCAGGAAGAGCATGATGAGCGAAAGGGCTGCACCATAGTTCCACATGGAGTTGTTGATGTTCTCCTGAATGGTGGTTCCGAAGAGTTTGATGTTGTTCATCGTCAGCAGTTCGGAGATGGCAAAGGTGGAGATGGTAGGCATGAATACCATCAGAATGCCACTTGCCACTCCCGGCATGGAGAGGGGCAGGATCACTTTGAAGAACTGCTGCCATGGCGATGCACCCAAGTCTTCGGCAGCCTCTATATAACTGCGATCCATTTTCTGCAAGGTGTTGTAAATCGGATAGATCATAAACGGGATGAAGTTATATACCATACCGAATAGCAGTGCACCTTCACCTAATGGCAGGTCAGCAAAGTCGAAAAGTGCCACGGTGGCAAGGGTACGTACCAGGATGTTCACCCACATCGGCAGGATGAAGAGCATCACGATGGTGCTGGCATACTTCATCTTGGTCTGTGTCAGGATATAGGCTGCCGGATAACCTAACAGGATGCACAGCAGGGTGTTCAGGAATGCAATGCCTATCGAATACACGAAGGTGTTGATAGCCTCTGGATGGGCTAAGAACTTTTGGAAATTATAGAGTGTGATGTTGCCGTACTCATCGGTGAATGCGAAAAACACGATGAGTATCAAAGGCAATACCACGAAAATAGTCGCGAATATGATGTATGGAATCGACCAACTTTGTCGCGAAGAGATAAACTTAATGAGTTTCAATTTCTGATCTGCAATGTTTTATATTTTAATCTGCATCTTTTTTGAATTACTGGAATCGGATGTTTTCCTGCGGAATGGTGATGGCCACGTGGTCTCCCAAATCCCATACATCCTGCGTATCTACATAGAGCTTCTCGCCCCAGTCTGTGTCGATGGTGAGATGATAGTGGTCGCCCTTGTAGAGGATGAAGCTGATGTCGCCCGTAAAGGTTCCCTCACCCTCGTTGTCGAAGAGTTCTATTTTGTCGAAATCGATGTTTACTGGGATGACTTCCTTGCCGTCTTCATCCGTATGAATCTGATTCTTCTTCTCTTCCGGAATCTCTATCTGATATTCGCAGCCTAAGAACTCGATGGTGCCGTCACCGTTTACCTTTGCCTCGAAGGTATTCGTGGTGCGCTCCTTCTTCATGATGTGGATATTGTCGGGAATCACGTTCATACCGATGGTCTGTCCTACCTCGAAATGCTTGTAGTTTTGGATAAGGAATTCGCATCCCTTGTCACTCTCAACTAACATTTCGTAGTGTACACCCTTGAAGATGGAAGAGGTAATCTTGCCCACAAACTGGGCATGTGCTGTATCGGTGCTCACTTCGATGTCTTCCGGACGGATTACGACATCTACCTCCTGGTTGCATCCGAATCCCTTATCCACACAAGGTATTTCTGATCCGGCTACCTTTACCAGACAGTCGTGTATCATCGTTCCGCAAAGGATATTGCTTTCACCGATAAAGTCGGCCACGAAGGCATTTGCCGGTTCGTTGTAGATGTCAGTAGGGGTGCCTATCTGCTGTATTTCTCCCTCGCTCATCACCACGATGGTGTCGCTCAGGGTCAGCGCCTCCTCCTGGTCGTGGGTCACATAGACGAAGGTGATGCCCAACCGTTCGTGCATCTCCTTCAACTCCAACTGCATGTCCTTTCTCATTTTCAGGTCGAGTGCAGCCAATGGTTCGTCAAGCAGCAAGACTTCCGGTTCGTTGACAATGGCTCTTGCGATGGCGATACGCTGCTGCTGTCCACCCGAAAGCGAGTTGACGTCACGGTATTCATAGTCGCTCATGTTCACCATCTTGAGGGCGCGTTTCACCTTTGGCATGATTTCCTCCTTCGGTGTATTCTTCAGTTTCAGTCCGAAGGCGATGTTGTCATATACATTCAGGTGAGGGAACAGGGCATATTTCTGAAATACCGTGTTCACATTGCGCTTGTAAGGTGGTAGATTGGTAATGTCATTACCGCTAATGGTAATAATACCCTCTGTGGCAGTTTCAAAACCCGCCAAGAGTCTCAATAGGGTAGTTTTACCACAACCCGAAGGACCGAGTATGGTCATGAATTCACCCTTTCTCACAAAGAGGTTGATGTCATGTAGGGCTGTTTTCTCCCCAAATCTTTTTGACACATTCTGGATGTCAATGATATACTGTGCAGTTTTATTCATTTCTCGTTATAAAATTTGCGTGCAAAGTTACTCATTTTTCAATAAATATTGAATAAAATGCTGGAAAAATTGTATCTTTGCAACCGGTTTGACACAAAGATAGGGATATTCCTGTATTTATATACATTTTTTATGATTGTAACTGTTGAATGGATGGAAAAATGGTTCAGGTTCTTCGACGACGAGTACTTCGGAGGAAAGTTGCCTACACCTGAATTGGGGGTTACCCGGGCCAAGACCAGGCTCGGGCAGATGGCGTATAAGAGAGCTACCCGATGGGGGCGTACGAAACTTTATGATTTTAAAATTTCTATGTCCACCTATTACGATATGACAGAGAAGCAGGCCAAGAGTGTGCTCCTCCACGAGATGATACATTATATTATTGGTTACACTGGACTGAAGGATACGTCTTCGCATGGGCTTGTCTTTCGAGGGATGATGGATAAACTGAACCGCACCTATGGCTGGGATATCCGGGTGATGACTTCTACCAAGGGATGGAAGGTGAACGAACAGGTGGTTAAAAAGAAAAAGGCACAGGGTCCGCAGACCTATCTGATCTTAGCGATAGAAATGCAGGATGGCAAGCATTTTCTCTCACGGGTCAATCCCGGTTTTGCCCGTCGTATCGAAGGTCAGTTGGTGAAACTTCGGGAGGTGAAATCGCATTGTTGGTACACCACCCAGGAAAACTACTTTGAGGATTATCCGCAGGTGCGCAGTCTCCGTGGTCGTCGCATTTCAAAAGCCGATTTCGATCGTCTGCTGAATGTCTTGACTCCTTTTCATTTCTGATATTTCATCGTCCCACAGATTTCACAGATCTCCACAGAACTTATATAGTACTATTGAGATTGTAGAGTCCCACAGATTTACACAGATTTACACAGATTTATTTTTACTTCAAAAAGATCTGTGTAAATCTGTGAAATCTGTGGGATTTTATGATATCAGCAAGAGCCTTTATAATCTCAGCAAAACTATGTGAAATCTGTAGGATTTTGCTCTTGCAATAGAGCTGGATGATAAGGGAAAAGGATTGGTGGATTGGAAGGAAGTGTGAAAAAGACAAAGGGCTGGACTCCAAATCCGGAATCCAGCCCTTTAACGCTTTTCATTATCTGTTTCTATAGCAGACGATGGTGTCAGTCATCGCCCCACTTATCGCTGTTTCCCCACAAGTCTTTGTATTCAGTCTTGGTCGTTTGCTCGTCTTTCACGTCAAAGTTGCCGATACATTCTCCCTTGAGGTCTGCTCTATGTACGCTGGCGATATTCAAGCCTTCGTTGCAGAGAGCCTCGAGCTGTATCACTTTAATTTCTGGAATTATATAGTTCTTCTTCATTTTGCGTAACTGTTATTGTTGTCTTATCTGATTATTATCTTCTTTCCGTTCACTATATACATTCCCTTAGGCAGTCCCTCCAGGCTGCAACTGCGGCGCACCATCTGTCCGTTTATGTTGAACACGCCCTCTATGCCACGCTTGTAGGATGTGCAGTCGGTGCTGCCGTGTATGTCGGCGATGCCCGTGGTGCTGTCTTCCACTCCGTCGATGAGCAGCGATATGGATTTTGCTGTAGAAGAATTGTCCAGCTCAAACCAGCAGCGGAACGCCTTCAGTCCGTATGAATACTGTTTGCCATTCTCGTTGTGCGGCACCTGTATCAGCTTTCCCTTATACATGAAGTAGTCGCCGTTGAGGTCGTCTCTGCCCGAGATAATCTTGTTCTTACCATTTTCATCCTTGTCGTATGTCTTCGCCATTGTGCCTTTGCAGACCATCTTGCCATGGCCATCGCCGGTGGCATCGAATTTTATGGTTGATTCCCATGTTTTGGTGTTTACATACTCATTCAGCTTCTTCCTGTCGAGCGTCACCATCGTGATGTCGTAGTGGTTGGCTTCCAAGGTCTTCGTCAGTCGGTTGTTTGGGTCGGAAGACGACTCGTAGTTGGTACCCAGCCAGCTGCTGTTGTCCTCGCCTGCTGATGTGTAGAAGTGTTCTACGGTGTAGGGTGCCGACTTCACCTGTGTATATGGTGGGTACACGATATATGGCTCGAATGCTGTTACCATCACGGCATCGTCGCTGTCTGGCTCCACGGTCACGAACTGTACGCTGTTTTTCGTCAGTGCCGCAAGCTTTGCCACCTTCACGGCATCTCCGAACGTGCGCTTCATCTGTCCCCATGTCAGGTCTACGGGCAGAATGAGCGAGTTCCACATATTGTCGTTCAGCTTGCGGTTCAGATGAAGCACGCTGTTCTTGTATTCGTCTGTCGCCTTGGTCAGATAGCGCAGGTCGGTAGATTCCTCGTCGAGAATCAGCTCCGGGTTGCGTCGCGGTCCGGCATAAAGCAGCTTGAATTCGTCCACGGCGGTCAGCTCGTTGGCGTCAACCTTCGACTTGTCTGTAGGGTCGACATAGAAACCAATGCGGAGAGTCACGGGATTGTCGTTTGTTATTTCTTTCCCATTCGGGGCTTTGTCGAGACAGATCTGCACCTGGTTCTCATACTTTCCCTCGAAGAAGGCACGTCCGATACCGGCTCCTTCGTATGTATTGCCAAGCGTCTCGGCATCAGCCTGACTGATACCGTTGAGGGTTGCTGTTGAGTATTTATCTTTATTCGGATTGCCTTGGACATCGAGCTCCGTAATGAACAGGTTTGCTAACGGATTGCCGTTCTGCTTGATGTTCTCCGAACTGTTCGCTGTGCTGAATCCGTTGCATCGCAGCAGGTACCATCCTCCCTTGTGTACCTTCACGTCCTGATAGAATGTGAAGCCGCGCAAGCCTTTGGTGTAGCAGTAGAAATACTGGCCGTAGTAGGCTTGATGGGGTTCAGTTCTACCTGTCCAACTCTCATCTTTGGTGTTGCTAATTAAGTTATACGTCTTGTGCATCTTTTTGTCTCCAAAGTATACGTGGCTATTTACGTCATTAGGTAAATTTTCACCTCCGATTATCCATTTTGCAGCATCTGTATCATTTATCCTGAAATCAGGACAAGTAATAAGGAAAGAGGCATCGACAACCGATTTCATATTTGCAGGGGCTGTTTTGAAGAGTTCGTAATACTCATTCTTTGTTATTATCTTCCATAGCTGATTGTCGTATTCTTTGGTTCCAGGTGTGGCTTCGCCTATATAATTGCAGTTTTTATTTTCGTCATCAGGATATGCCGTGAGATAACCTTGGCCAGCGATATTGACGAGATATACCTTGCTCGTTTTTGAATAGCCTTCGCCTTTTTTAAAGGTGACTTTAGATCCTCCTCTGTCCATAAACAACATATTTTTTTTAAAGAATTTATCCCAGATGATACCCATATATGTGCCAGTTGAAGAACCTTTCACCTTGCTTTCCAGAAAATATGTTTTTGAATAACTATTCCAATACATATAAATAGGATGTGGTGAAACATTCAGTGCAGCTTGTGTGCCCCATAAACCACCAATGCTCAGAAACTTTTTCGCACCGACGTTATACAGACACACAATCTTGTTTCCGTCGGTTACATTTGTTCCATTTGCACAATAATCTGGCGAAGGATCAATGCCAGGAAGGTCATCAACCCCTCCTATAACCGTTTTTTCTGTTCCGTTGTTTTCCGTCGCTTTATTTTGTGCCGAGGCTACAGTAGCATTTGCAGCCATCAGTACTGCGGCTAAAGCAACTGCCGCAATGCTTCTTTTTGTTTTGGCAAAAGAAAGCAGATACCTTTTACTCTTCATAATTTATTAATCTCTATTGTTGATTTTTTTTTCTAAAAATACTTATTCATTCAAATGTGTCAATTGTGACAGCTATGTTGTCGTCCTGAGTCATCCTGATATGAAAGAACTGCAAAGATATGAATAAAATATTTACGATAAAAATTCCCCCCTGCCATTATTGTTATTTATGATTTATTAATAAAAATGAATGTATATGTATCCATTCAGCGGTAGTCAAGAATTAATGTTGCGATAAATGGCATTGACGTTTCCAATAGTAAGCAGTTCTCCTAAAATCCACGATGGTGGGTAAGGCTCTGAGTAGGTTCGTTTGAAATGGAGAATGAACTCCTCTTTAGATTTTATGATATCAGCAAGAGCCTTTATAATCTCATCAAAACTATGTGAAATTTGTGGGACTTTTCCTCAAATTTCTCCTATTTTCTTGACTGGTAGATCTTATACCAATACGTTTACCTTGAGCACCAGTTCTGCTGCCAAGGGTACCCGTGCTGCTGGTACTCATCTCAGTTATGTCTCTCCTAAGCAACAGATGTTCGTATATAATGGTACGGATGCTGCTGTGAAGAGTCTGAAAAGTGCTGAGGTGAATGGCGAAATCGTGCTGAATGTAAACCTCACTCTCAGCGGTCTTTCTTCTGCTATCGCCACGATTGATAAGGCAACCCTTACCCTTCCTGGTTATCTGCAGATTTCATCTGTCAATGGTAATGGCAATGGCGTTCCTGTGGTCAACGGTTCGAAGATTACTGTGGAAAATGTTTCTACAAGCAGCGACCTCCGACTCACCATCAAGGCTAAAAAACTGGATTTCGCAAATCAGGATGCTTATGGTAAGGTTGTCATCGGCAATAATGGCTCTATCAAGATGGACGGTTATTTCGACCTCGGTATTGAGGCTAATATAACGGGTGTTCCTACATCAGCACTGTCCATTGGTGCCAACGTGACAGTCAATGATATTTACTTGAAGTCTGCTACCGGTATCTTCGACCCGGAAATCAATATCTCAAGCTTGGGTGATGTAGCTGTGACAGGTGTTCCTGACTTCCTTTCAGAAGATGGCGTAAGAGCTGACTTGGATAATCCTCAGATTATTCTTTCTATCAAAAATGATATGGATGCAGCGGCTAAGGTGAGCGCAAAGGTGATTTCTACCAAGAACGGTCAGAACTTGGCTACCGTGCAACTCCCTGAGATGCATATGTGCCAAGCTACGAGGTTTATGCACCATTGGCATTTGCTGAGGGTGCTGTCATCGAATATGCAGATGATTTCGACGGTTGGAATGATGATTTGGATGAACTGGAATTGGCAGAGGGTACTTATCTGCGTCTTACTGCTGATGCACAGAATCTGGTTCCTGCTACCCTCATCGTAGAGGCTACTCCACTCGGAGTGGATGGTACAGACATCAGCAACCAGATAGAGGTGAATATCAAGCAGGGTACTGTGAAGGCATCTACTGATGGTGTCAAAGCTGCAACTTCTCCGCTGGAAATCGAACTCCGTGAAAAGGTAAAGGGCGCATTGCAGAAACTCGACGGACTCTCTTATAAGGTAAAAGGTAAGGCAAGCCATGATGGAACTACCGTGATCGGTATCAACCTCAACTCTGAGAAGCATACCCTGAAGTTGGAAAACATCAAGGTGAAACTCGTGGGTAAGGTGATTGGTAACTTCAATTAATGACAGAGAGTAGTAACAGAATAATAACACACATAAAAGACAAAGAAAATGATGAATAAAATATATAAGCATGTCTTGGTTGCCTCTCTGCTCATGATGGGTGGCACCGCAATGGCTCAGACGCTCAATTCCGCTTACTTTACTGACGACTACAAGTTCCGTCACGATATGAACCCGGCTTTTGAGAACAAGCAGAACTATATTACCATCCCAGCTTTGGGTAATATCAATGTCAACCTGCAGGGCAACTTCGGTTACAAGGATGTTGTGACTTTTCCCATCGGTCAGCTCCATTTTCTCACCGCACGGCAATTCTCTACTCCAAAGTATCTGATGATATTTCCTTAGCATTGTGTGCAAGACTTGGTTTTGTTACAGGAGCCTTGCGAATCAATAATCTACATCTCCGCTTTCAGCTTCTGTATCAGTTCTGCCGACAGCCCCGTTATTTCCATCACAGTCGCTTCATCCATGCCCTTTGTCAGCATCTTCTTGGCAATCTCATGGCTTTTCTTTTCCATTCCTTTTTCCATTCCTTCAGCAATACCTTCACGCTTGGCGGTGTCTACGGAATTCTTGATGTCGCGATACGCTATCTTACTGGCTTCGTACTCCCTCAATTCCTGCGGAGTAAACTTGGCAATCTCGGCTTCCTCAAAGAGGCGGTCGAAGACCTTGTCGCATAACTCCTTAGGGCGCTGGGTAAGCTTGTAGAGATTCTTCAGCGCATAGAGCCACTTGTCGTAAAGCGTCTCCAGTTCCTCCAGCGATTTGTTAAACTTGGCTATTTCTACATAGATGAACTCCAGCTTGTCGTAGAACACTTTATGAGTGGCGGTATCGCACAACTGTACACTATGGCGGATTTTTTCCTTTTCGAAGGCTTCCTCGTTCATGTCGAAGTTGAGCAGGGCAACGGTATATACATAGTTGAGTTTGAAGTCCCAATCCTTCCCCTTTGGTGCCTGTTCACGGATAGGGAATGTGGAATAGAACAGGGAGCGGTCCTTGAAATATGTCTGATAGGCATTCTGCATTTCTACGATGAACTTCTCGCCGTTTTCGCCCTCGCAGTATACGTCGAAGATGGCTTTGCGGTCGGTGTAGACGTCTCCCACATGCTCAGGGTTGAGATACGAAACGTCCTTCACAACCTGTTTGCCATCAAACAAACTGTTGAGAAAACAAATCAGCAAATCCTTGTTTATTGCTGTTCCAAAAATTCGCTTGAAGCCGAAGTCGGTCAGCAAGCTGATATATCTTTCTTCTACCTGTATCATACGCATTTTTTTTATTCCTTTGCAGGGATACGTTTTGATTCCTTTGTCTTGATACGTTTTATTCTTTTGCAAAGATACTCTGAAATTTAGTAACTTCCAAATATTTAGGCTGTTTTTTAGCTAAAATGAGTAAGCGTGCTGGATAATATCAATCATACACCTCACCGACGGCACCGATGCCTTCGATACGCTCTATATCGGCTGCGAGAAGTTCCCACAGCACGATTTATACCCATCTCATTAAGGTTGCCGAATTGAGACAATATTGGAAAGGGAACATTTATCCAGAGCGAGACAGGGCTGTTTATGAAGAGCATTTTATTAAAGCTAATGTTTGGAAGAGAAACTTGAAACTAAATCAAATTAGCGATTTTTGGAAACCGGTCGTACCGTTTTGATTATATCCAATTGGAGTTGGTGGGGTCATATAAAAATAAAAGGAATTATGGGCAAATATCGCTTTCCTCGCATACAGGAGGTTCGGAGGCCATACAATATATACGTTTTAATTCTGATATGTAGGAACAACTTATATTATTGGACGAAGAAGGGCATCCGTCCCTCTTTGCTCCTATAATGATAGCCTCGCTTTCGACCTGTGCGCAATTGGAACGTGATAATATCTCATTCCGATTGCAGTCAGGAAGGAAGCGGTATATAGAGAAAGGTGGAAAACTCGGACGCAAGATAGGCTCTGTAAAAACGGAAGAACAGATGAAAGCCGAATATAGGGACGTTATTAGTTTGCTCCGCAAGGGATATTCCATTCGGGATGTGGCAAAGTTGAGTGGTAAAGGGGTAAGTACCGTACAACGAGTGAAGCGATTAATAAGAGTACAATCATCGCAATAATACTATTAATTTTACGTTCTTTTCAAAGAAAGGGGTTGTGCAATAGTGGCTTAAAGGCTAAAAGCACTACCTTTGCATTATAATAATAAGTAACAATACGTTTGAGGTCACAATTTGTGATCTTAAAAATAAAGATAGAAATATGGCAGACATAACGGAAAAGACAGGAAACGGCGAACTGGTCACAAATCGTGACCAGTTGGTTGTTGTAGATAATATAGAGTCTCTAATAAAAGTAATTAGAGGACAGCAAGTTATGCTTGACCGTGACCTTGCCACACTTTATGGCGTTGAAACAAAGCGTCTTAATGAGCAAGTAAAACGTAATATTAAACGATTTCCTGAAGATTTCATGTTTCAATTGACCAAGGACGAATGTTTAAGGTCGCAAATTGCGACCTTAAACGAAGGACGCGGACAACATTTAAAATACATGCCTTACGTATTTACTGAAAACGGAGTCGCTATGCTTAGTAGTGTTTTACGTTCTGACACTGCGATTGAGGTGAATATTCGAATAATGCGAGCTTTCACTTCTATGCGTCACTTTCTACAAAACAATGCCGAAGTGTTTCAGCGTCTCTCGACTATGGAGTACCATCAATTGGAAATGCAACAACACTTGCAAGAATCCGACAAGCGTATAGAAGAAGTGTTTCGCAGATTGGACGAGGGCAATGCAAAGCCGAAGCAGGGTGTGTTCTACAATGGGCAAGTTTATGATGCCTACACTTTCGTGTCCGACTTGGTTAAGAGTGCAAAGAAACGTATTGTCCTTATCGACAACTATGTTGACGAGACCGTACTGACATTGCTCGATAAAAGAGATAATAACGTGTCTGCAATCATCTACACTCAGCAGATAAGCCGTCAGTTCCAACTCGACATAGACCGTCATAATGCTCAATATGCACCGATTGATGTTGAAACATTCCGTTTATCACATGACCGCTTCCTTTGTATAGACGATGATGTGTATCATATAGGAGCATCCATAAAGGACTTGGGCAAAAAGTGGTTTGGTTTCTCCAAGATGGAGATACTTACACCAGATGAATTGGTAGAAAGAATCAACAAAGGGTAATACACTACTATAATACGTATAGCAGAACATTCTCGTTTGTGTATTGTTTTTCGTACTTTTGAATAACATAGAAAAAGATAACTTAAAAAGATAAAATATGGCCAACAAGATATTTCTTTTAGGATTATTTCTGCTTTCTGTTGCCAACGTGAAAGCTCAAACTCTGACGCAAACGGATTCGCTCACAATGGAGACAATGTTGCACAATCTTCCAGAAGTGATGGTAAAAGGTTCTCGCCCCATTGTCAAGGCAGAGCGGGGTATGCTGTCGTACAATATGCCGCTACTCTTAAAACAATTGCCTGCCGACAACGCTTACGAGGCATTGACACGCATACCTGGTGTCAGCGATGCTACTGGCAGCATATCGTTCTCTGGCAATGAGGTGACGCTGATTGTCAACGGACAAGCCACCACATTGACGCAGGAACAACTGACAGAGCGTCTGAAGGCAATGCCTGCCGCACAGTTGGCAAAAGCCGAGGTGATGCTGTCTGCCCCTGCCCGCTATCACGTGCGTGGCATGGCTATCAACATCGTCACGAAAGACTACGCCGGTACCAATCAGCTTTCAGGACAAATCATTGGTGGCATGCGGCAAAACAAATACGCCAATGAGTTTGGTAATTTATATCTTTCCTTGCAAAGAGGCAAGTTTGGACTTGACGCACAATATAAATATGTAAACGGCAATTCCTACGGTGAGTCTTCACGCATAGCCAATCATCCACTTGGCAACAATCGTATACACTATAATGATGAAACCGGGCAGAAGTCGTTTGGCATTACACACGACTACCGACTAGGGATGAATTACACCTTTGGCAAGAACCATCGTCTCGACGTAGCCTATACGGGACAATGGGACAAGACAAACTCAAACAGCCGCACGACAGGTTCAAGCATAAGCGGAATGCATCGTGACAGTCATGAATATCTGCACAATGTGGATGTTAACTATGCGCTTCCTTTCGGACTAACCCTTAGCGGTTCGTACACTTACTATCGCACGCCTCAGCAACAAGCCCTCGATGGTACGATAACTACGGAAAACAAAAATGAAACAGAACGCAACCTGACAAGCGGCAGCGAGCAGACCATCAACAAATGGATGTTCACAGCCGACCAAACCCATTCCTTGGCACACGGCTGGGGATTGTCGTATGGTGTGAAAGGGCAATTCACAAGCAACAAGAGTTATCAGACCACAATAGACAAGGATGGGAGCGTTTTGCCCGATGGGACAAGCAGCGTGGACCTCAACGAGCGTATATGGAACATATATGCAGGTTTCAGCAAGCAGATAAACAAGGCTATTAGTCTTGAAGCATCTGTTGCTGCCGAGCAATATCACTCTCCCATATGGGATAAATGGCGCGTATATCCTACGCTCAATGCTTTGTGGAACGTCAATGACAACCATTTGCTCAATCTATCATTCAGTTCCAACTCTGAGTTCCCGAGTTATTGGTCCACTATGAGCAATGTGTTCTACTCGTCCACCTACACCGAGATACATGGCAATCCCGATTTGAAACCCTTCTCTTATTATAATGTCAATCTGATGTGGCAGATAAAGCGACGTTATACGCTTATGGCTTTTGCAAGTCTGAAACCTGATTATTCTGTGCAGTTGCCATATCAAACCACAGACCGCATGGCAGTGATAATGAAGGAAACCAACTTCGACTATTCCAATAGCTTTGGATTGCAAGCATCAGCCATATTCAGTGCAGGCAAATGGCTCAACGGAAACGTGTTTGCAGTAGGAACCTACAAGCACGACAAGAGCAGCCACTTCTTCGACTTGCCGTTCAATCGCAAGAAACTGTCGGTTAGACTTGGAGGCACGGCATCCGTAAAACTATGCAGCACGCAGGACTTGCGTCTCATTCTTAATCCGTTCATTCAGTCAAAGGCAATACAAGGAGTTTACGACATAAGTCCTATCTTCAGAATGAATGCCAAACTGCAATGGTCTTCGCATGATGGAAGATGGGGATTGCGCCTTAATGGCAACAACATCTTCAACAATAAATACGATACCCGTTCCGTGCAAGGCAACCAAGACTACCGTATGAAGATCAACTACAGCTGGGCATCTGTCACCTTCGCAGTTATCTATAAGTTTGGTGGCTACAAGGAGAAGACGGTCAAGGAGGTAGATACCTCGCGCATGGGACACTGAGGATGGTATAACTTTTAGCATGTAAATATAGAAATAAAAAGTGCATCACCAAGATGTTCAAGTCTCTTGGAAAATAGGGAAGAACAGATGAAAGCCGAATATAGGGAAGTAGTAAGTTTGCTCCGCAAGGGATATTCCGTTCAGGATGTGGCAAAGTTGAGTGGTAAAGGGGTAAGTACCGTACAACGAGTGAAGCGATTAATAAAAGTGCATCACCGCAATAATACTATTGATTTTACGTTCTTTTCAAAAAAAGGGGTTGTGCAATAGTGGCTTAAAGGCTAAAAGCACTACCTTTGTAAATAATATCAAAACAGAGTATAATGGAAGAAAACAATATAACAGTAGATAAAGCTGTCCAAACCATAAAAGGGGCAATTTTGCGAGCTCAAGCACAGGCGAGCCAGTCAAGTAATGCCATACAGTTGTCTTTATATTATGGTATAGGGCGTTATGTGTCTATCAATTTACAGCAAGCACATTGGGGCGCAAAAGCTCTTGATAGTATTAGTGAGAGATTGCAGCGTGAATTACCAGGATTAAGAGGCTTTTCTTCAGGCAACTTGAAGAAAATGCGTATCTTCTATGAGGAATGGCAATGCCTTTCAATTGGTTCGCCATTGGCGAACCAATTACAACAGCTTGAAAATAAGATAGAAGAAGGTGTTGAAATAGGAGAAAAGACACTCCTTTGTATTAACAGACCTATAGAGTCAGCAGACTTACGTATAGAGGATTTTGTGGGCATTAGTTTCACTCATCATATGGAAATTTTGCATAAAACTACCACTTTAGATGAGCGTATCTACTACATACATCAAGTGAACTTGCACCATTGGAACAAGTACGTATTACGGAAATACTTATCTGATGATCTATATCACCATCAAGGCAATATGCCTAACAATTTTCCGAAAGCGATACCAGACTTCAAGCAATCAATGAAAACAATATCAATGTTTAAGGATGAATATTTGCTTGATTTCATCAATACTGAAAATTTGGGATTGGAGATAGAGGATATTGACGAACGTGTAGTTGAGCAAGAAATTGTAAGAAACATGCGCGATTTCATTCTTCAATTCGGAAAGGATTTTATCTTTATGGGTAACCAGTATCGTGTCGTACTTGAAGGAGAAGAAATGTTCATAGATCTTTTGTTCTTTAGTCGAGAACTTGCAGCAATGGTAGCCGTAGAACTAAAATACGGTAAGTTCAAGCCTTCATATTTGGGACAACTATGTACATATCTACAGGCATTAGACCTTACTGTTAAAAAAACACACGAAAATCCTTCTATTGGTATTGTGTTATGCAAAGAAATGAACAAGGCTTTTGTTGACATTGTTGTGAGGAACTACGACAGCCCAATGGGAGTAGCAACATATAAAACCAAACAGGATATGCCTGAAGAATTACAGAAGGCTTTGCCTGATTTGGATAAGATGAAAGATTTATATTGCAAATCGTTGTAAATGTGTATTCACATTTTATAAAATACTTATTAAGGAGTAAGGCTATAATGTTCTTACTCCTTTTTCGTATCTGTCACAATGGATGTTAGGGGCTTTAGATGGCGATGTCGTACTTTTTATACTTTTATATACAGCAATAACTGTCATCCAAATGTTAAAATCGGACAGGATTGGCAGAAAATCCACGTAAACCTTGCAATAAAACTAGGAAATTGCCGTTTTTTATGGTGTAACTTTGTAAGGTTAAACTAAATAATAAGAAATGAAGAAATTCGTGATTTGCCTTCTCGCTTTTCTTATTTGTGGTTGTAGAAGAACGATTGATTTCGATTTCGACACCTACAAACAATCTCTCCATATCAGTAATGGCTATTTTTATAACTTATGTTTTGAAAATGACTCCGTTCTTCCAAATGGAAAATCATACGAAGGCGCATTATTTTTGATATGGCAAGATTCATTATGTGTACCTCCTGCAAAAATTGATTTGAACAACTATATTCCAAATGGATATATTGTTAGCCGTGGTGGAATACCATCATCTGAAAGAAAGATAAAACTAAAAGCGAACTCCACCTATACAATTTCATCCACAGGCTTGGGTGCTGTGGAATGTCGTATTAAGGCTTGGACAAATCGCAATGGGAAAATTTTAAAAGCAGTCAAATATTGACTATAAAAACCTAATCTTAGAATCCTTGAAAAGAAAAGTTGAATGTTCAATCAGAAATTTTACTATATGTGGCAAAAGTATTTCATAGTAATAATTTTGTTCTGTTTGTATGCCTGTAAAGGTGAAAGAAAAGAGCAAAATATAAACTCAACAATAATTGAGAAGAAATGGGCGAAAGATTGCAGTAATGATTCCAAAATTCATGTTTTATCGTCTAATGCTCAATTTGCAAATGGGAAAAAAGTTCTAACGAACAAGCAGGAATATATGCAAATGACAAAAGATTGCATATATAATGTAGAAACTCTTGTTGCGAAATATCTTGACGACAAAGATAAAAATCATTATTCTAATAAAAACAATACAATAGATTGTTATTTTAGACAATACTTATGCTATAAAGAAAATATGCATCTTTTTGTATTCGCAAATCTGTATGCATATAGAACTACAAAATATGAAATAAATACGACCAACGCATTTGCAGATAATCCTAAAAATCATGTTATTAATCCTCTCAATGGCAACAATAAGGACTATAAAATGTTGTTAGTGAACTTATCAGAAAGGTCAATATGTAGTTTTCATTAAAGTTTTCAATATGAAGTATATTATAACATTTGCAATGTGTTTGTTCTTGATGTGCTCTTGTGACAATCATGATTTTGAACTATCTGAAAAAGAACAAGTTTTTTACATCAACCAAATGCTGTATTTTTCCATTGAGCCATGGGACAGCCTTAGCAAAGCATATTCTTATGACTTTTTCCTACGAAACCCGAAACCATGCAAGGAAGTTGACACCATTTATTTAGAAAGGAAGATTCCAAATAAATTTGAAGTAATTGAAACCTCTTCATACACACGAGAATATAATCGCGACCCTTCATTCATTAAATTATTGCCAAATACACAATATATAGTAGCACATACTGGAATGGGCGCCACAGTAAATATTTTCAAATATTATTATACTGACCCTTTTGGTAAATTACATGCTAATGATTCACTGAATGAACATATTAACGTGGACTCCATCCGAATCCGCCTTAATAGATAAAGCATTTGTCTTGCGCCCAACCAACGTAGGGCAATGGCTTTTCCTTTGTGGGCAGCAGCCATCGGCATCATCTTCTGTTACGCTTCGCTTCATCTGCACCTTTTTTGGTGAGAACAAAGATTTTCTCGAACACCGTACCGATGGCACTGATGCCTTCGATACCCTCTATATCGGCTGCGAAAAAATTCCACAACACGATTTATATCCAATTGCGATTGGTGGGGTGAGATAACCAATATTTTACGTTAATAAGTCTTTAGACATTTGGAATTTCTGCAAATAAATGCTATTTTTGCAAATTAAATAATAATTTATACCTAATAAAACGAGAATGAATATGAAGAAGATTTTAACAATGCTATTTTCATTGCTAACTGTTGTGATATTAAGCAGTTGCGATGAAGTGAAAGACTCGCCCCTTTTGTTTAAGGCTACTTCAAACACTAATCCTGAATATATAAGTGTCAGCTATTATCCCGAAGAAATAGGTTATACTCTTTACCCTAAGGAATCGAAATACTTCATCTATTCGTACACTTATATTGATGGTGATTTAGAGCTGACATGCACTAACTGCGACAATATTAACTATTCATTAGATTGCAGTTTTGGAATAGTAAAAAACAATAAAGGGAAAAATATCTCTGCCACCGAGGAAGAGGTTGGTGTCTCTGTGAAAAATACCGATAATAAGACACTTCGCATTCACTTTGCCAAGTTGAAGGATGAAGATTTGCCGTTGGGCTTCTTAGGCGCACGAGCCACTATAAAAGTATATGGTCGAGTAGGAGGAAAAGATGTAACCACAAATATTTCAGTTTATCGCTCAAACCTTCGTAAGCAACCTGATGATGACGTTAGTAAAAAGTAAAGACATCAAAGACTATGAAACTTCAATGAAGTGAAATCCCTCCTAATCCGCCTTTTCAGATAAAGCCTTTGTCTTGCGCCCAACCAACGTAGGATGAAGGCTTTTCTTTTTTCAGCGGTATGCTCCGCCTTCAGCACCTCCTTCGCTTCGCTCTCCGCACCTTTGGCTTTTGCAATCTCTCAGGCGTGAGAGTCAATAACGAAAGGTAGCCATGACTTTTCCCATCGGTCAGCTCCATTTTCTCACCGCACGGCAATTCTCTACTCCAAAGTATCTGATGATATTTCCTTAGCATTGTATGCAAGACTTGGTTTTGTTACAGGAGCCTTGCGAATCAATAATCTACATCTCCGCTTTCAGCTGCTGTATCAGTTCTGCCGACAGCCCCGTTATTTCCATCACAGTCGCTTCATCCATGCCCTTTGTCAGCATCTTCTTGGCAATCTCATGGCTTTTCTTTTCCATTCCTTTTTCCATTCCTTCAGCAATACCTTCACGCTTGGCGGTGTCTACGGAATTCTTGATGTCGCGATACGCTATCTTACTGGCTTCGTACTCCCTCAATTCCTGCGGAGTAAACTTGGCAATCTCGGCTTCCTCAAAGAGGCGGTCGAAGACCTTGTCGCATAACTCCTTAGGGCGCTGGGTAAGCTTGTAGAGATTCTTCAGCGCATAGAGCCACTTGTCGTAAAGCGTCTCCAGTTCCTCCAGCGATTTGTTAAACTTGGCTATTTCTACATAGATGAACTCCAGCTTGTCGTAGAACACTTTATGAGTGGCGGTATCGCACAACTGTACACTATGGCGGATTTTTTCCTTTTCGAAGGCTTCCTCGTTCATGTCGAAGTTGAGCAGGGCAACGGTATATACATAGTTGAGTTTGAAGTCCCAATCCTTCCCCTTTGGTGCCTGCTCACGGATAGGAAATGTGGAATAGAACAGGGAGCGGTCCTTGAAATATGTCTGATAGGCATTCTGCATTTCTACGATGAACTTCTCGCCGTTTTCGCCCTCGCAGTATACGTCGAAGATGGCTTTGCGGTCGGTGTAGACGTCTCCCACATGCTCAGGGTTGAGATACGAAACGTCCTTCACAACCTGTTTGCCATCAAACAAACTGTTGAGAAAACAAATCAGCAAATCCTTGTTTATTGCTGTTCCAAAAATTCGCTTGAAGCCGAAGTCGGTCAGCAAGCTGATATATCTTTCTTCTACCTGTATCATACGCATTTTTTTATTCCTTTGCAGGGATACGTTTTGATTCCTTTGTCTTGATACGTTTTATTCTTTTGCAAAGATACTCTGAAATTTAGTAACTTCCAAATATTTAGGCTGTTTTTTAGCTAAAATGAGTAAGCGTGCTGGATAATATCAATCATATACCTCACCGACGGCACCGATGCCTTCGATACGCTCTATATCGGCTGTGAGAAGTTCTCACAGCACGATTTGTATCCAATTGCTATTGGTGGAGTAAGATAATTGCTAATTTTTGCAGAAAATAAAAAGAAACTTTGTATCTTTGTCGACAAATAAAAAGAAGTATGAAAAAGATAGTTTTTATTCTACTCATTTTTTGTAGTTTTCTTGTAGTATGGGGATGCAATAAGAATAAAACGAAATGTGTTCCACAGAAAGAAGCAACTTCTGATTCTTCTATGAGAAGTAATGACGACACTCTAAGCCTTATGATAGAGCATGAGGTTGACGATGTTGATTATGGAGTGATTATAAAACGTGGCGACAAGACCATTCATCGCTTCGGATACAAATATCCTGAAGATGATGATCTTGTACCAAATGAAGAACGTATTGATAGTTGTCTGTTGACTGACTTGAATTTTGACGGTATAAAAGAAGATGTGCTGTTTTATTTGGGTAGCTTTGGTGCTTCTGGCACTAAACATTTTGATGCATATGTTTGGAATCCTAATACTGAGCATTATGACAAAATTGAAGAATTCAAAGATATTCCAAACCCCAAAATCAGCGACAAATACAAGTGTATTCTTTCAAAAGTGCATGTTTCTTCCGCAGAGAACGAATATGTAAAATATGTATGCACCAATGGACATCTCATTAAGGTTGCCGAATTGAGACAATATTGGAAAGGGAACATTTATCCAGAGCGAGACAGGGCTGTTTATGAAGAGCATTTTATTAAAGCTAATGTTTGGAAGAGAAACTTGAAACTAAATCAAATTAGCGATTTCTGGAAACCGGTCGTACCGTTTTGATTATATCCAATTGGAGTTGGTGGGGTCATATAAAAATAAAAGGAATTATGGGCAAATATCGCTTTCCTCGCATACAGGAGGTTCGGAGGCTATACAATATATACGTTTTTTGAATGCAATAATAAGTAACAACACGTTTAAGGTCACAATTTGTGATCTCAAAAATAAAGATAGAAATATGGCGGATAATATAGAACATCAAGATAAAGGAGAACTGGTCGCAAATTGCGACCTTAAACGAAGGATGCGGACAGCATTTGAAATACATGCCTTACGTATTTACTGAAAACGGAGTCTCTATGCTTAGTAGTGTTTTACGTTCTGACACTGCGATTGAGGTGAATATTCGAATAATGCGAGCCTTTGTTTCCATGCGCCACTTCATGGTGAATAATGCTTCTATGTTCAGCCGCTTAGAAACAATAGAATATCACCAGTTGGAAATTTCAAGAAAAAGAACTTAATACATAAATATAAAGTAAGCAATGAAAAGGATTTGGATTTTTCTGATGGCGATGCTCAGCATCGTTTCTTTTACAGGTTGTGATATGACTGAGGAACCTAACGGACCAGTTACAGTTACTGACTATGACAATCTGTTCGATGGGACTTATACTATTAACAACGATGGATGCTGTGTGCTTAAAGGATTAAAGCCCGTAAGTGCTGCTGACATTGAAAATAAGGTAAAGGGCTATGGATGGAAAGTCATAGGCATGTATAAAGTGCAGGATAACGGCAGACTTTCACAAACAGACTACCGCAAGACAGTCGATAACTGCGGATATGTAGATTATTGGTTTGAGCCAGATGGTCATCTGATAGGTCTCCACCATGGCGATACCGATGGTAAGTTCTATAATAAGACAGAATGGTTTTATGATGCTGTAACTGGATTCATCATGCGTGGTTCAGCAAGTCAAAGTATGCAAAGCCGCTATATGCAAGTGTTGTCTGTAGTTACGCTTCAAGGAAAGAAGTCAAACAAATTCTATATGTACACAATGCAGAAACTGGGCGATGCAACCGATGAGCATGGAAATCTGAAACCATTCTACGGCATGGTGGTTTATAAGCGCATGACGGACAACGAACTTGAGGCAACCAAGAAAGCTTATGGTTACGATGCAAACGTAAACTATACGATAGACTCTGAACATAACAATAATAATATAGTCTCGCCGTTATATAAGAAAAACAATAGTAATGAAAAAGATATCAATGGTCATTGTGGCTATTTCAGCCATGATTAGTTTAAGCGGATGCCATGAGGATCCTACTTATGTGGATTCTTACTTCCAGCGTCAAAGTGTAATTGAGGAGCTGAGTAATGAGCTTAAAGGACAATACAGCAGTATATTCATTCCTGTAATCTATAATGCATCGCAAGAACAGATGGATTATAAAAGTTTATGGAAGGGTGAGGTCACAGAAAATGGTCAACCTATCATCCACTACACTTTTGGAGGGTACGAAAACCGGACTGTCACCTTACAGCAAGTCCCAATCAGCTGGATAAGTTTTGTCATAAAAGATACTAAATTGGCAGAAGCAGTCAAGCTGTTGCCCGATTATGATATTTCGATACTTTATTCTTTTGCAAGCTCAGACGAAGAAACAGGAGGAGCGAGCAAAATGGGGAAAATCATATATAGCGATAGCAAAGTACCAGTGACATTGAACTATGGCGGACAGCAGCATCTTGTGCTTTTCAACTTTAAATGTCCTTCGCAATTTGTTTTTGATGCAGACAAGCGTCCTATCTCTCCGGGAAGGATCCAACTGGAACTCAAATCTATTATTGTTGACAATGTAATTGTCCAAGAAATTGATGGCTATTCAGGAGAAGAGTTCTTTCTTAGTATTATGGGCAAAACAGATCCAATCTCGAAATGAATGAGACGAACTGGCGGTATCAACTATCGGCAATGTGGAATCATGGGAATTTGGCTATCGAAGCTAATGCAAACAATTTATTCATGATGAAGAATCACATTGTAGATGAATTATCTGCATCATATTATTCTTTCAAACAAATAGATCAAAGTAGTAGTTATAATCAGTAGGCAACTTTAAAGATTGTTTATAGTTTTGACTACGGCAAGAAGACATCCAAAACACCTGATTATAAACATCAAAATAGTGAAAGTGCAATCTTAAAATAAGAAGGCAAAGACATAATCAAGTCATTGGTAACATGTTCATGCGAAATGCAAATTAAAAATTACGAATTATGAAAAAAATACCATCTATAATAATTGTAGTTTGGGGAATAGCGGTATTATGTACACTATTCTTGAGTTCATGCAAGCGACCAGAGGTCTTAGACAATAGTACTCTTGTAAATAGCGCAAGAAACGTGGCTTTGACCTTTGGTCCTGCGTATGTTCCATTTTTTAAAGAGGCTAACGTATCGGATGTTCAAGTTTTCAAAAAGAAGGATTACGGAGGAGACAGCCGCCCTCAAATAAGAAAACAGATAGGAAGAAAGTTCTATACTGTAACTTTTACATATGATAGTACTGCCGTTAAATTTGATTTTGGATTTGCAGCAAGAGTCAGAATATGGAAAGATACAGGGGAACCATTAGATGTTATATTTGGTAATGGTTGGGGAAGAAATTTTTTCTTTTTAAGTTTTAAGGAACAAACAGATCATTCTGCAAATGACTATGAGAAAGTGGCTTCTGACTCTATTGTTAAAGTTCCATTGCAAACTGTACATGAACCAGAGAACATTTGGAATTCCAATGCTGACAACAAACAAGACAGCCTATCAACAAGGGATTTTCTAACAAATACAGAGAAAGAGAAAATAAAAGAATTGGCTTCACAAGTACCAGATAGCATAAGAAATCGTTTTGCAGTTTTAGTGGATAAATGGAATTTTGCAATAGACCATAATCCTAAGACGCGATATAGTGCAAGCATACATTCATATGCAAAATTGCCTGAGTTCATTCCTCTCAAATCAATGGGAAAACAAATAGTTCCACTAATTATGGAACGAATGATAAACTCTTCCGATTTTTATTTTCTTGTTCTTTATGAAGCTGTTCTGGAAGGAAATGAAACGAAAGACGATTCTAAGTTTAGCGAAAGCGAACAAATCAGAGCTATAAGGTGTGTAAAAAAATGGCTGGAAAAACAATAATAGGCAAGTTCTTCTATTATAATTGAATCTACATCATTTCTCCTGTGCCGCAGAATATATAAGATGTAACAAATGCAACTATAGAATTGGTGGAAAGGATCAAATTGGTAACGGCAACCACCAGAAAGGACCTTATAATCTCTGCAAGCCTTTATAATCTCAGCAAAACTATGTAAGATTTGTGGGTCTATGCATTATTTTCTTTTTCATTTTACGTCCCACGAAGTTCCAAGCAGGCATTTTCTTCAGCGTACTTCTTATAGGCTGAATATCCCACAGCAGAAAGATAAGCAATACGGCAATGCCGATCAGACAGGTGATGCTATAGAGCTGACGGATGCTGATCATCAGAAGATTGGTAGCATCGTAGGGCAAACCGCGCGACATATTGTCTGCCATCTGATAGCGAAGCCCGAAACTGTACAAGCCTGAGCACATCGCCGATATCGGACCATTTCTAATGATACCAGCCATCGTCAATCCCATGAAGAAATGCTGAAACGGCATCAGTTCTTCCAGATAGACAGTGAGCATGCAGAAGAAGATGGCATTGCCGATGCTTCTGAGAAAAATGGGCAGATAGAGTGCTTCGATGTTGAGTCCTGGATCAATGAGAAAATACATCATCACGGGATAGCATACCATGGCTGCCACACCTATCGTGAGCAGGCGGGTGTATTTCTGGTGAAGAACCTTGCACCAGAACAAACAGAAGAGGCAACCGACAATGGCGCCTACCCATTCCACAAAGTTGAGCACATTCGTAGTGAAGGTGCCGAAATGCAGCACACCACCCGTAAAGGCGGTTTGCAACACCTTAGGTGTACTGCCCATGAACTCCACGAAGGCGAAGAGGATGAGCAATGGGATGAGCCGCTTATACTTCCATGCCGCTGGTTCGATGTAAGGGTGTCGGATGTGGAACATTCGCTGGATGCAGAAATATCCCGTTATGATGAAAAGCAATACATCCATCTGCATCATCTTCGAATCGAGCCAGTTGTAATGCTCGCCGTAATTGAAGAAGAAAATGAATTCCAGCATCCATGCCGACCACAGGATGCAACCTAAATAGTCGATACTGATGAAGGGTAGGGGTTTCATGAAGCGGAAGTCGTGGGTGGTGACATACACGATGAATGCCACCAAGAGCAAAGCTCCCGTCATTGTCCAGTTGATGATGCGCCAATCCTGATAGATATAGATCAGGTGTTCGGTGACCCAAGGCGACAAAAACATGTTTCCCAGAACGATGCAGTAGAGCAGGGGGAAGAAGATGGTGAAATCGCGCTTGGAGGTCATCCACAACTGGATGTTACTCATACACTCGAAGGTTCCGCAGAGCTTGAAGAAGCCTGCGATGTAAGCGAGGATGCACATCACGGGCACCGAGTCGGTCCACATGATGAGGAAATTACAAGCCGCAACCACCAGTGCCGCATTCAGCAGGAGTTGGCGGTTGGTAAAGCGGAACTTCATCTTGAAGAGAAAGGGGAATGGCATCGCCACACCCACCACGTTGAACATGATGATCATGAGCACGTCTTCTCTCATCAAACTGTACTCGCCCATAACCTGGCTCATGGCTCCTCCATAGATTCCGCCCGACATCAGAAAAATGAAGGCGAAGAGGAGATAAATCCAAGGCTGCAATCGGCGAGGAATATATCCATTGAACGAAGGAACCCGGAAAGGTCCCTGAAGCATTGGAGGTCCTGGCATTTTCTATAGTTTATAGTTTATAATTTATAGAACATTCTATATGGTTTATAGTTTATAGAACATTCTATTTAATGTGAACCTTGGTTTCTACGTTCAGTCCGGCACGGAGCAAGGCTATCTGTTTCGGGTCGTTGTCCTTGGTCAGGGCGATGCGCACAGGCACGCGCTGCTCAACCTTCACGAAGTTGCCGGTGGCATTATCTACCGGAATCATCGAGTAGGCATTGCCGGCTGCAGCAGAGAGGGCTTCTACCTTGCCGTGGAAAACAACATCAGGAATAGCATCGGCAGTAAACTCCACTTCTTTGCCCACGCTGATACCAGCCATTTGGGTTTCACGATAGTTGGCTACCACCCATACATCGTTATCATCCACGATGCGGGCAAGCATCTGTCCCGGTTGTACCAACTGTCCTTCGTGGATATCCTTTCTTCCCATCACGCCGTCGCAGGTAGCCACGATGACGGTGTATGAAAGGTTGAGGCGGGCAAGGTTGAGCTGGGCCTCAGCCACACTCTCACCGGCACGAGAACCGCCGAGCTGCTGGGTCTGTACGTTGTGTACCGAAGCTGCACTTGCCTTTCTGCTGCTTGCCTGTTCATAGCGAGCCTTGGCTCCTAAATATCGGGCGTATGCATTGTCGTATTGTTGGCGGGTAACAGCATCCTTCTTCATCAGAGCAGCAAAACGTTCGAAATCCTGTTTGGCATTCAGCATATCTACACGGGCTTCCTCTATGCCGGCAGCAGCAGTCTGCACATTGCTGGTAGTGGTACCCATGCTCGCAGTCACTACCGAAGAACTGGATTTGGAACCACGCAAACCAGCTTCTGCCTGAGCCACATGCAGACGGAACTCAGCGTCCTCGATGATGACGAGTGTATCGCCCTTCTTCACATGCTGATAGTCAGTAAAACGGATTTCCTTGATAAAACCTGGCACACGGGTATTGATCGGTGTGATGTGACGGTTTACCTGTGCATCATCGGTATAGGCCACGTTGCTGCCATGAAAGAAATGACTGAAACACCAGCCGATGGCTCCCAGGAAAAGGAGGATAATCACTACATTATATATTCTCTTGATGATTTTCTTGTTCATTGCTTTAATTATTTTATTGTTTCTAAATTTCTCCAGCCACGTATTTCATGCGATAGTAGGCATAGACGATGTTGATGCGGGCATCTACTTCGCTTAATTCTGCATTGAGCTTGAGGTTGGAAGCATCTACCATATCCGTAACCAGTGCCAACTGACTGAGATAGCGGGCATTCATCACCTCGTAATTCTGCTGTGCCAGTTCTACGCTCTTCTTCTGTGTTTCCAGTTCCACGTAGGTCTGCTGGTACTGCACGTAGGCAGCCTGTACCCGGTTGTTGAGTTGTTCAGCCTGAACGGCATGTGCCTCTTTAGCCTGACGGGTCTCCACGGCAGCCTGCTTGATGCGCTTGTTGCTCTTGAAGAGAGAGCTGAGACTATATTTCACGCCCACGCCCACATACCATACGTTGAGGTTCTTATCCACCGGTGGCAACTCGAAGAGGATAGGACCGTCGAAGTTGTCGGCAGCAACGAATGCTACTTTTGGAAGAAGGTCGCTCTTGGCAATCTTCTCCTTCTGTTCGGCGATGCGGATGGCATTATTGCTCTGTTCCATGAGCGGAGAACTTACCAGACTGGCAGATTGCCAATATGCTTCACCATCCTTGGCGTAATTTTTGTCAGCTATTGTAGCATCAGGAATAATCTGTTTGCCGGCATCAATGTCCAGCGTATTGCAGAGCTGGTGGTTGAGGATGCTGCGGTTGTTGTGGAGTGCAGTCAAACCGAGTTTCAGACTCTCCATCTGCAGTTCGTAACGGGTGATGTCGTTTTTCAGCGCCATGCCCTGTTTCTGCTTTTCCTTGATGTCATCAATAAGCTGTCGGGTCAGTTCGATATTCTTTTCATACACTCGGATGCGGTTATCAATTTTATATAGGTCAAGATATTGACCGAGGGCGATGAAGCGAGCCTGTTGACGGGTCAGTTTGACGCCCACTTCAGCCTGAAGTTTCCCGAGTTCAGCCAGTTTGATACCCGCATTGATAGCACCTCCGGCATACACCACCTGTTGAGCCTGTAAGGCGAAATTATTACCCACGTGAGGGGATTTCAAACCATGAACATTAGAAAAGTTGCGGTCGGTAAGAAGGGCATTGCCGATATAACTGAAAGAAAGCGAAGCATCCAGGTCGGGCAGTCGTTTGCTTTTGGCAGATTCAATGCCGAGGTTGGCTGCTTCTACACCCGTTTTGGAAGTGCGAAGTTCCTTGTTGTTATCCTCTATCTTTTCGAAGAGTTGGCTGATAGACATAGGCAAATTCCCGTCCGAAGCCAACTTCACTTGGGGTGTTTGGGCAAGTGCCCAAGGCGAGCCTCCCAACATCAGGAAGCAGACTAACATGAATTTCTTTATCATCCGTTTTTTATTTTTAATATGATCTTTCGGTATCCTACTTATATACCAATTTTGTTTTCGGGTGCAAAGTTACGACGATTTGGACAATTTGCCGTTTTAAAAAAAACGCAGTAGATGGACGATTTGGGAACTGATATTCTTTTATCTCACATATTTTATTTAATTTTGCGCCCGAAAAGAGAATAAAAACAGAATACGACCCGTGATAGATTTATCAGAATTAAGCAGCAATCAGGAGGCCAATCTCCTCACTACTAGTTTAGAGGAATGGCAAGAAGAACCGCAGGTATTGACTTACGGTGCGATATTGATATGTCGTAGAGGAAAGGCTACACTCCACATCAATTATAAGGATTGGGAACTTCATGAGGGAGCGGTCATTACCGTTTTTCCCAATGATGTGGTGGAGTTGACGGTCTGGAAGGAAGACGGAACTCCGGTTTCGCCAGAAGTCCCCTCTTTTCAGGTAGAGATGCTCAAATACAATCCGTCTTTATTGCGAGAGGCAAGTTTACAGTTGGAGCAAACGGTATATTCAGCATTGCGTGAAGATCGCTGCCGTCAGGATACTCCCATCGTAACGAACATCATCAATGCGATGTTTTCATTGTTAAAGGTATATTTTGATCAGTCGGAATGTACCTGCATCTCCCAGTTAGTACTTTGCCAGTTGAAGGCATTTTTCATCGGTTTCCATGAGTATCTGTTGCGTAATCCCGATCAGCATCCAGACGAGGTGAAATCCTATCGTGTCCGTGAACTGTTCAATCGTTTTATGATGCTGATGGAGCGAGATTACAAAATATCGCGTGATGTAAATTACTATGCAGAACAGATGCATATAACCTCGAAGTATCTGACGAACATCGTGCGCCAGGTAACGCACCATACGCCTAAGTCCATCATCGACCAATATGTGATTCTGCAGCTCAAGATGCAACTCAAGCGCAGTTCACAGAGTATCAAGGAAGTGGCATGGGAATATCATTTTGCAGATACCAGTTTCTTCTGCCGTTATTTCAAGAAACATACGGGCATAACACCGCAGCAAATAAGAGACGGAGCCCACTTTAAAAAGTAACTGTGCGCTAAGCAAATGTATGGTATTTTTTAGAATAGCAAGAAGAAAATGAGAAAAACCTGACTCATAATTCAATAAAAAATAGTATTTTAGCAGAAAGTTCTATCGTTTACAAAGAATAGTCGACAGTTGTAAAAAAGCACGATACCAAATAGGAAGTTTGGTGAAAGACAAAAACATTTTAGAAAGAGAATATGACGCAGGATTGCTTAGATTTACTTTCAACAGCGCAGACAAGCGCTTGTCTAAAAACATCAACGTAATTGGAGTTGAAAAAACAGCTTCGAAAGTCGAAGGAATGTCCCTTCTCCAACGTATCAAAAAGAAGGAAGCCCCTTCGAAGTACCTACCAGCATTCTAAAAAGATAATGATGTATATACTCAACTTGATAATTGAAAAACCATTTCCCCATATAAAAAGAACATATAAGCCAGAATAGTTTAATGCCAAAATGTATAAAATATTGCTTGTTTAATATCATTTCTATCCAAAAACTAATATTTTTCTGTTTTTTTTGTTTTTTCATTCCCCTATTTTTCTTTCTATCCGTTATCTATATAAATTTGAAACATAAAATTAAAATTTTTAGACTATGAGAAAATTCAGTTTGATGATGATTGCTGCTTTATGCGCAGGGTGGGCTCTCCAGGGCTTTGCCCAGCATTCAGTAACTATCAAGGGTAAGGTTAAGTTTATCGAAAAAGACTTCAAGGTCTCAGTTTATCAACGTAGTGGTACTGATAAAAAAATACTTGCCGAGGTTCCTGTGAATGATGACCACACCTATTCAATTACGGTGCCTTTTGACAAACCTGGTACTGCAACAGTAGATTGCGGACAGTGGCAAGGTGTTGACGTTTGGTTGGAAGATGAAAATATGGATATTGATTTTCGTGGTATAGATACCGCTAAGATTAAAATCAAGAATCCTCCTTATGTATATATACGCGCAGGAAAGAAGAATGAGGTTATGAACCTTGTTAATTTTGTGGGTTATCGTGGGTATCAGGCAATGATTGCCATCTCACAGAATGTTTGGAAAACCAAAATTGAAGATCAGAAAGAGAAGAGTACGTTGACTAACGCAATGTATGATGCCAATTATGACAATAGTGATGCTTGGATGAAATATATCGTTGAGCACTATGCTGATATGACCAGTGTACTCGTTCCGCTTAGTCAATTGGATGAAGATAAAGATGTAGATTTGATCAATGCTACATTGAGTCATTTGGAGTCTACATCAGAATCTGCCAAGCAAATTGTGGCTGATTATCGCAAGAAAAAAGCCGAAGAAAAAGAAATGCGTGAGCGCATGAGAGAAGGTAACCCTGCACCGGAATTTACTTTCCAAAACGAAAAGGGAAAGACCATCAATATTAAAAAGTTGAAGGGTAAAATCATCGTTCTCGACTTCTGGGCAAGTTGGTGCGGTCCTTGCCGTAAAGAAATTCCTAATGTCAAGAAGGTATATGCCGAATATAAGGATAAGGGTATCCAGTTCCTTAGCGTATCAATTGATGCGAAGAAAGAAGCTTGGACTAAAGCCTTGAAAGAAGAGCAGATGCCTTGGATGCAAGGATGGACTCCTGATGCAGGTAAGAGTGTGATGAACACCTACCAGTTTGGCGGTATTCCATTTATCATCCTCATTGACAAGGATGGTAACATTTATCGCAAGAATCTGCGTGGCGAAGATATCAAGAACGCTATTGATGATTGTCTTGCAGGTAAGAAAGTTGCGCCTAAGGTAGTAATGAGCATGGGCGCAGCCATGATGTAACCGACTTTAAAACATTAACCGCTCCTTGTGTAAAAGCAAGGAGTACATTATTAATTAAAACAATAGGAGAGACTTAACATGAAGAAAAGTTTTATTTGGATGCTCGCTGCTCTGGCTGGCGTAACAATGGTTTCTTGTTCAAGTGACGATGATGGACCATCTGCTGGTCCTACCGTAGGTATTACTGCTGTGCAGGTAACACCTTCTGGTAGTGTAAAATCTTATGCCTGCGTGATTAAGCAGGATGCTATGACTATAGAGAATACCAATGACAGTGTAGATTGGGATGTGATTGATGCTTCTCTCAGCAAAACTAAGGTTATTGCTACTGCAACTTTAGGTGCTAAAGTATATTATAATGATGTAGAAGTGGGAACTCAGGGGGTTGAAGTAAATGCTTCTTCACCTGTAACACTGGTTGCCAAAGACAATAATGGTAACTCAAAATCTTATACATTGAAGGTGGTGAAGGCTAAAGTGGCTTCCGGTGCTGATATGATTAAGAAAGCAAGTACCTTTACCAACTTCCCTTCTGGTTTGATTGATTATGATATGACCTTCTTCAATGGTAAGTTCTATGCCATCACAACATCTCTTTCTGGCTCAGGAGAGGTTAAAACAGAAAACTACCAGTTGTTCAGTTCTGAGGATGGCTTGAACTGGACTGAAGTTGATTACAAAACTGATGCTACAGGTCTGACTCTTCCTGACGGTCAAACAAACTACGTCATCGGTGGTGAAGGTGCACGCTTGGCTGTGTTTAATGGAAGAATGTACATCTTGGGCGGTGCTCGTACTAAGGGAAATGATAAGTATGGCAATGAGGCTGAAGTTGACTGGGGTATGCCTTCTATCAACTACTGGAGAAGTGTTTCAACAGCTGACGGTGAGACTTTCAAGTGCGATACATTGGGCATGAAGGTACTGGATCATGAGGGTCTCGAATCCGATGGTCTTTATGAATTATCTTCTGCTTACTTCAATGTGGCAACCATCAAAGATAAGATGTTTATTCAGGGCGGTTATTATTTTGGATTTGGTATGGCACAGGGTGCAAGACGCTACGCTTACACTACTGATGGTAAGAACTGGAATGCTGTAACTCCAACTTCAAGTGATCCTGACTTTGATGTTACTCGCAGAAATGCAGCTTCTTTCTTCACTTTCAAGGGCAAACTCTGGTGTGTAGGTGGCTTCACTAACTATATTGGTAGCCAAAATTATATGAGAACCAATGTATATTCTTCTGCTGATGGTTTGACATGGGAGAAAGCAGGTGAGTTGACTGGTGCTCCTGCTATGTATCATGCAAAGGTAATTGCTGGCGATGATGTTGCTTTCATGATTGGTGGAGAATACGTGGATGCTGATGGTAGTACCCATGTATTGTCTAATAAGGTTTACCGTACCACTGATGGTGTAAACTGGACAGAGGTTACTACTGTACCTTCTAATTTTGAGGGTGTTCGTGGTAGTGCTGGTGTAGCTCTTGGAAATACCGCATTTATCTTCGGCGGTAACAAGACTGCCATTTCCGATATGTGGGGATTCCCATTGGGCGCTTCTGATGTATTTAGCACAGATACATGGATTAAACTGATTAAGTAATTACTTATACACAATTTTCAGGGAAACTTTCCGTCCAAGGATTCCTTGGGAAAGGGAAGTTTCCTTTTTTCATTTTCAGTATTTAATGATATTCTAATATATTTCGCTCATGAAAACGAAACTATATATACTCTTGGCTTTTGTCTTCTGTTCGCTGACGGCTCTTGCTCAAGAACATACGGTAACAGGACAGGTGCTTGATGAAAGTGGTGAACCTATGCCTATGATTTCGGTATCTGTAAAAGGTACCCATAAGGCTGTTTCTACAGCCGAAGATGGTACGTACAGTATTCAGGCAGAGCCTAATAGCATACTGGTCTTTTCCTTTGTGGGTTATAATCGCCAAAATATAAAGGTTGGAAACAAAAATAAGATTGTTGTTGTCATGAAAGAGAGTTCTGCCATGAAGATGCAAGACTTGATTGTTGTTGGCTACAGCAAGGTGGAGCGTCGTGACCTTACAGGATCAGTTTCTTCTGTTAAACCAAAAGACAATGTTTCATTTCAGTCTGTTGACCAGATGCTGCAGGGGCGTGTTCCTGGTCTCTTTATGTCCAATTCTTCTGGTCAGATTGGTGCAGCAAATGTATTGACCATTCGCGGTATCAGCTCTATCATGGGCGACAATAACCCTCTTTATGTCATTGATGGTGTACCTATCTATGGTACAGATAGAACATCCAATTCCGTAAACACTACTGGTGGTAGTATTCCAGGCGTGGCTTTAGGTGGTATGCAGACAGGTGGTGGAACACTTACCTATAACATTGATTTAAACAATTCCTTTGAGAAAAACCCATTATCAAATCTTAATCCAGATGATATCGAGTCTATTGAGATTTTGAAAGATGCCTTTGCTACAGCTATTTATGGCTCCAGAGGTGCTGCAGGTGTCATCTTGATTACTACAAAGAAAGGATCAAAAGGAAAAACTAAGGTCCATGTAGGTTACACTCTTGGTATTGATAATCCAATTGGAAAAGTCAAATTGTTGAATGGAGATAGCTACAGTCAGATATATTCACTGTATTATCCTCATGGTAACTATCCACAAGGCTATAATACCGATTGGCTCGATGCTATCACACGTACTGCCGTCAGCCATGGTGTAAATGCATCTGTTTCTGGTGGTAATAAAAATACAGACTATTTCGTTAGCCTTTCGTATGATAACAACGAATCATACGTAATCAACAACGATATGAAGCGTTATTCTGCAAGACTGAATCTGAATACTGTTCTTGCTCCTAAATGGAATATGGGTGTGAGTGTTTCGCTGAATAAACTCGACAATCATGCTTTGGCTGCAAGTTCTATCTATGCTGCAGCTATCAAGAAAGCTCCTAACTTGCCTGTTTATGATGAAAATGGTGAATACTACTATGGATATTCTCCAAACTCAAAGGGTGCTGCAGAGGCTTTCAACCCTGTGGCTATGGCTTATATCAATGACGAGAGCGTAGAGGATACCCGTGTCATTGGTAATGGATATATTGAGTACAAACCTTTCAGCTGGCTTTCTTGGCGTACAGAAATTGGTGCAGATATCTACAATAGTTTCTCTAATATCCGCAAGGGCGACTTACCAGATAATCTTACCGGTGTGGTGGGCAATCAGGCTACAGAATCTACCACTTTAAATTATAAGACAGTGGTCAACAACCTCCTGAATGTCAACAAGATGTTCGGTCATGATCATTTCCTCCAAGGTATCATTGGTCAGAGTTATGAATATACCAAGGAGCGCATCACATCTGTGGCAGGCGATAACTTTTTCAGTCCTGATTTGAGTGGAGTAGGGGCTGCACAAACCAAGCGTGTCACTGCAGCCTATATGCAGCAGTCTGCCCTCTTCTCTGCTTTTGCACGTGTCAACTATCAATATAAGCACACCTATATGTTGGGTCTTACTTATCGCATTGATGGTTCATCACGCTATAATCGTAATCACCGCTATTTGAGTACCCCTTCTATATCATTGGGCTGGCGTATGTCAAATGAAAAATTTATCAAAAAGGGGCTTCCTTTCGTCAATGAACTGAAACTCAGAAGTTCATTCGGTTTATCAAGCAAGGATGGTAACAACAGTTATTATGGTGCACAGGCTGTCTATGCACTGAACCAACTCACTACCTATGGAGGAAAGAATTATCTTCAGATGTCACAACCGGGAAATGAGAACCTTCGCTGGGAAAAGACCTATACCTTTGATGCAGGTCTGGACTTGGAAATGTTCGATCATAGAGTGAAAATGACTCTTGATTATTATTACAAGAAGACAACAGACATGCTCTTCTCTTCAGACCTCCCTCTCTATACTGGTTATAGCAAGGAAAATCAAAATATCGCCGACATGAGCAACCAGGGTCTGGACTTCCAGCTCATCACCACTAATATCCTGACAAAGGACTTCCAGTGGCAGACGATTCTCAACCTCTCTCGAGCTACCAATAAGATACTGAAATTGAGCTTTGAGGGTAACCAGCTTGATCAGGCAAACAGTTCATATAAGTATTATGAAGAGGGAAAGCCTGTTGCTCAGTGGTATTTACATAAGTGGGCTGGAGTGGATCCTGCTACTGGTAACCCTTTGTGGGAATACAAGGATGGTACTATCTCTACTACTCCTCCTGCTGCAGATTACAATAATTCCCAGGCAAATAAGTTTGTATGTGGTACTGCATTGCCAGACTTCTATGGTTCCATCACCAATACTTTGATGTATAAAGACTTTGAACTCGATTTCATGTTCAATTTCTCTGTGGGTAGCAAGATGATTAACAGTACTCGTGCCACTTTGCTCAATTATACGAGCGAGGATGCATACAACTTGTCTCAAGATATCATGAACATGTGGCAAATAGAGGGACAGCAAACAGATATTCCTAAGTTGAACAACAAGTCTGTGATTGGTAATTATGACTATACTACAGCCATTACCACGACTCGTTTTCTGGAGAATAACTCCTACTTGCGTCTGAAGACAATTACGTTTACCTACAATTTCCCTCAGACATTGTTGGCACGCACCAAGTTCTTCAACCAGTTAAAAGTATTTGCAACCATGACCAATGTGTTCACCCTTACAAAGTATTCCGGTGTGGATCCTGAAGTAAGTGCATTCGGTTCTTCAGCTCTGGCTGCCGGTTATGATAATATGACCATGCCTCAGTCTCGCAGTATGCAGTTTGGCGTGAGAGCAAGTTTCTAATCACATTTAACAAGCAATGAATATGAAAACAAAAATATTTCAAATCGGTGTTTTGGCAGCATCCCTCTTCTCTTTCTGCGCATGTAATCTGGACTATGCACCAGAGAATACACTCGTGGATGAAAAGGTGTACAAGACTCAGAAAACGGCAGAGGCTGCACTGCTTGGTGCATACGTGCGCTTGAATGTTTTCCTGGCTGGTGCGCCTCAAGACCAGAATAACTATGCTAATGCAGGCTATACCCTGTTGATGGGTGATATGGCTACAGACAACATGGCCATACGCTCTTCTGCAACTGGCTATTTGGCTGTAAAGACTAGCTCTTTTACTTCGTCTGAGCATGATGGACTCTTGGCTCGTATGTGGTCTTGGGGTTATAATGCCATCGATTATGCTAATAATATCATCAATAAAATCAATGAATTTGGTCAGTTTAACGAAACCATGGAGCGTCAGTATATCGCAGAAGCTAAATTCATCCGTGCTTACGTTAATTTCCAGTTGCTTTGCATGTATGGCGATCAGGCCTTGTTGGGTAACGACCAAGGTGAGGGTATTATCCTGAGAAGCGATGCTTATAATGGTTATAATCCAGATGACATTGCATCCCGCTCTACAAATGCCGATTGCTGGAATTTCATTCTAAAAGATTTGGAGACAGATGCACTTCCTGATTTGCCAGATGATGTTCCGTCAGTAACAGAAAGAATACGTGCCAATCAAACAGTAGCCAAGGCGCTCCTGAGCCGAATCTATTTGTATAAAGGCACATATACCAATAATCAGGCAGATCTGGAGAAGGCGCGCGATTATGCCAAGGAAGTAATAGCAAAGAACGGTTATTCTTTCTCTTCGTCAAGCAGCGAGTACAGTACGGCACTCTTCCCAACGAATGAGTCACCTCAAGGAAATACGTATCCTAATCCAACTACCCGCAGCAATGAACTCATTTTCTTTGAGCCGAGCCGTATCTACACAGATAATTATCCTAACGGATTGAGTTATTATCGCAAGACGAGCTATTATGTTCCTGCTTCAATGAAAGAACTCTATGATGAAAATGACGTCAGAAGAACTTATCTTATTTGGCAAGGATCCAAGACGGATTATCCGAACGACTTGACAACAATGAAATATAGCGGTTATGATGATGTTCTCTTCATCCGTATGGCAGAAATGAAACTTACTTATGCAGAAACGCTCGTCAGGACATCTGGTGCAGTATCTGCAGAAGCAGTCAAACAACTCAATGATGTACATCAGCGCGCTTATCCAAGCGGTTCAAAACCAGCTCCGTACCAAACCTCTGATTTCGATTCGAAAGAAGCATTCCTAAAAACTGTGCTGAAAGAGCGCAATCGTGAATTGGCATACGAGGGACATTACCGCTGGGATCTCATGCGAACAGATAATATCTTGGGTGACCACACATTGGGCGCCATTGAGAAAAATAGATGGAATTTGCCAATACCAAACTATGAGATTCGAATTTCATATGGTAAGTTGAAGCAAAATACTGGTTATCAGGAATAATAGCAGTTTATTGAATATTAGTTTTAGAATATAGTTAATTTGAAAGAAATTCATGATGAAAATTAGATTCTTTTTTATTATGGCTGTTTTATGTGCCTTTTCCGCAGTGCAGGCACAGGGCGAGCAGCCTGTCACAGCTACAGAGATTGTTAAATCAGAAGGAGTTGCATTTGTAGAAGGAAAAACATTTGCAGAGGTCTTGCACAAAGCCAAAGAAGAAGGCAAGATGCTTTTTATTGATTGCTATACCAGCTGGTGTGGTCCATGCAGGATGATGGCTACCCAGGTGTTCCCACAGAAGAAAGTGGGTGACTATTTCAACGAGCATTTCGTATCTTTCAAAATTGATATGGAAAAGGGAGAAGGTCCAGAACTTAAAAATAAATTTTCTGTGAGAGCTTATCCTACTTTTCTCTTTCTGGATGGAGATGGAAAAGAAATAAATAGAATTGTGGGTGGTGACTCGGATGCTGATAAATTCCTTAAATCAGTTGATGATGGAATAGGAACATTAAGTTTGTCTTCCCTTGCGAAGCGCTATGAAGGCGGTGAACGAGATACAACCTTCCTCTTGTCATATCTCAAAGCCTTGGATGGTGCCTATGATTCTAAAAAAGCCAATGAAGTGGCAGGAGTACTTTTGGAGGGCAGAGATCAGGATATGCTTACAAATAAAGGCTTGTTTGATGCCTTCCTAAAATATAATACCACTCCGCTTTCTCCTGCATTCCAGTATGTGTTGTCACATAAAGCAATGTTTATAAAAAAATATGGAGACGAACATCTTGACAGAGCAATAGAAAGTGTTTGGATGTCCTATCCACGCTCTTTTGTCACTAAGGAGTCTGATGGCAGCGTAAAAGTAGATGAGGTAGCCATGGAAGCCTACAAGAAAGAGATGAAGAAATGGAAAGTAAAGAACGCTGATGAGGTTATCCTTAACTACGATATGTATGTGGCTGAAAGTAAATCTGACTGGAAAACATTTGCAGCACTATGTACCAAGAGCATCAAGAAATATGGTGAGTATGATATGAGCATTTATAATTGGGCTTTACGTATCCAGCAGTATTGTAAAGATCCGAAAGTAAGGGAAACTGCAATCGGTTGGATAAATGCACGTATGAAGAATATTGCCAAGGAAAAAGCCAAGGAAATGGAAAGACAAAAGAACCTCGAGCCTGGCGAAATTCCTGCCATGACTATGATGGATTTCAGTCAGTACTACGTAAAAATGATTGAAGATTTGAAAAAATAAAGTGGATTTATCATAATTCATACTGTTGGGTGTCACAAGTTTTTCCTTCTCTCTCTTGTACTTGTGGCACCCTTTAAGTTTAAAAAAATATTAATTTTTTAAGTTTTGTTCGTTTATGTAAGGAATTATTCATACCTTTGTTAAAAAAAGATATAAGCTATTGTATAGAGGAGCATAATGGCAACAGACGAAATAAATAAAAGGAATCAATTTAAGGAATTGTTTGAACAAAACTATTCCAAATTGTACTATGTGGCTCTTACCTTCGTGAAGGATGAGGAAGACGCCCATGATATAGTTAGCGATTTCTTTGCAAGTTTGTGGGAGCAATATGATGGAGATGCTACTCTCTATAAGTATGGATACTTATATCGAGGTGTGCAAAGGCGCTGTATAGACTTTATCAGACATAGTAAGGTAAAGGACAGGTATAGTGAAATATATCTTTCAGAAACAATCCCATTCTTTTGTGAAGACGAAAAGGAGGATGAACGTCTTAAGAAGATAGAGAAGATAATAAATGACATGCCAGATAAAACTAAATTTGTAGTAGATCAGTGCTACTTGGAAGGTAGGAAATATGTTGAGGTAGCTGAAATGATGAGCATTTCTAGAGAAGGCGTTAGAAAACATATAACAAAGGCTTTGAATATATTAAGATCAGCCTTTAATGTAGAGAAAAAATAAATGAAATCGTAGGTATAAAATATAACTATGGACAATGAAGATAAACTATTAATACAGGAATATTGTTACATCAGGACCAAACAAGAACATAAAGCTCCTGACGTGAAGAAAGCTTGGGATCAGTTTGAGCATGAACATATCATGAAAAAACAAAGTCTCAAGACTAAAAGGCATGTCATGTTTTTGCGATATGCGGCTGCTATTGCCATTATCCTCGTTATGGTAATGGGAGGTATCGGAATCTGGTGGTCAGAAGGAGGAAAACTGGTTGTTGAAAACTACAATACCAGAAAGTACATAGAGATGCGTAAGGCAAAAGGAAAGGAAAAACTGGTTGCATTCGAATCAACCAAAGGGCCACAGAAAATTCTAATCATGGATGAAAAAAGTATTAATCCAACAAAAAGAACAACAAAGAAAACGGAGAAAGTGGATACGCTTCATCATAAGGTTTTCTTGGCCACTGATATATTGGACGTTGCTTTTAGAAAAATCATCACTCCAAGAGGAAAAACATTTGAAATAACTCTCAGTGATGGTACACAGGTTGCGCTGAATGCCGACAGTAAATTTACTTTTCCAGTTGATTTCGCAGGCAAACCGGAGCGTATCGTACAACTGGAGGGAGAAGCTTTCTTTAAAGTGGCTAAAGATGCCAAACATCCATTTGTCGTGGTTACCCCTTCAATAATTACAACAGTTCTTGGAACTGAGTTTGTTGTAAAGGCATATGCTGATGGAAATCCTCAGGTTACGCTGCTAAGCGGTTCTGTGAAAGTGAATAAGATTGGAGCTACATCCGCTCAATCTGTGATATTAACCCCAAAACAACAGCTACACCTCACTTCTGATACTCATACAATGAGTGTTTTGAATGTTGGCGATCAGGCATTTCTTTCTTTGAAATGGAAGGATGACATGTTTTCTTTCTATCATACACCATTAATGGAAGCAATTCAAGAAATGGGGCGTTGGTATAATGTAGGAGTCGAGATTTCTGATAATTCTCTTATCAAGGAAACCATAACTTTGGAGATTTCCCGTAAAGTCTCTCTTGAAGACTTTGTCAATAGTATCAATCTGACTAACAATTTATCTGCCATCTTGGACCAAGGGAAGATTATAATTTGTCCAAAGAGTGCCAGTCAGGGCATTAATTGTTTCACTATCTATGCGGCACAAGATGTTAGAAATTAAAGATAAACCAAAATTTTTCACTCTAAAAGTGTTGTCACTATTGTGCTACTCAGAAGACATACTCATAATAAAAACCCCGAAAGTTTTTTGTCTAACTTTCGGGGTTCATATCATTTATGACGTACCCTTTTATGTAGGGTAGGTTAGGGGTTATAGGCCCCTTGCTTTCAAAAAGCCGGAGGCGTCTGGCTGTTTCATGCCTGTGAAGTCGGTAAACATTTCCATCTGATCCTTGGTGTTGCCTCGACTCAGGATCTTGTCACGGAAGGACTGTCCTACGGCTGGATCTAAAGCGCCATGCTTCGCAAAGTAATCGGCAATGTTTACTGCAAGTACTTCTGTCCATAGATAACTGTAATATCCGGCTGCATATCCGCCATCCCATACGTGATTGAAGTAGGAGGTGCTGTAACGTGGTGGTATCTGTGTGTTGAGCAAACCTATCTTGTAAAGCTCTTCTTTTTCAAAGGCACCTGCCATATATGGGGATGGTACTTCATCTTCACTGATCTTGTGCCATGCCATGTCAAGACAGGTGGCTGCCAGGTTCTCGCCTAATGAATAGGCTGTCTGGAAGTTGATGCTCTTCAGCATGCGGTCCTTCAAATCACTTGGCATCGGCTTGCCTGTCTCGGTATGACGGGCATAGTGGTCGAATATCTCTGGGATGGATGCGAATGACTCGTTAAACTGCGATGGCATCTCTACGAAATCGCGTGCTACAGCTGTTCCGGATAGTGTGTTGTATCTGCAGTCTGAGAGCATGCCGTGAATGGCATGACCGAACTCATGGAACAGGGTGGTGACCTCATCCCAGGTAATCAGGGATGGCTGACCCTCTGGTGCCTTGGCATTGTTGCATACATTATATATGATAGGCAACTGACCGCGCTGCTTGCTCTGCTTGGCAAAGGCACTCATCCATGCTCCGCCACGCTTGGTTGGACGGCGGAAGTAATCACTATAGAAAAGGGCGATTGGCTTGCCGTTCTTGTCGCTTACTTCGAATACCTTCATGTCTGGGTGGTAGGTTGGTATGTCCTTACGCTGCTTGAAGTTCAGACCATATACACGGTGTGCTGCATAGAATACGCCATTTACCTGCACGCTGTCGATATTGAAATATGGCTTTACCTCGTCATCGCTGATATTGAGCATTTCCTTTTTCATTTTGGCTGAATAGTAGAAACGGTCGTATGGCTCCAACTTGAAGTCCTTGCCTTCTGTTTTCTGAGCATATTCCTCTATCGCCTTGGTCTCAACATCTGCCTTAGGTGCATACTCCTTGATAAGCTGTTTGAGGAAATCATCCACATTCTTGGAATTCTTCGCCATAGTCTTTTCCAATGAGTAGTCGGCATAGTTGTCATATCCCATCAGTTTTCCCTTCTCTGCACGGAGTTTCGCTATTTCTGTGACGATAGGGAAGGTGTTGAAATCAGGATTGGTGCCATCTGCACGATGGATGCTTGCCATATAAACCTTGCGACGGAGTTCACGGTTCTGCAGGTTGGTGAGGATAGGCTGCTGCGTGGTATTGATGATGACGATGCAGTATGGTGACTTGCTGCCACGGCTTTCTGCATCCTTCTTGCATTGTGCGATATCTGCCTCACTCAGTCCGGCGAGTTCTTCCTTGCTGTTTACCCAAACCACTGCATTGTTGGTTGCGGCTGGAAGGAGATTGTCCCACTTCTGCTGCAAATCTGAGATGCGGGAATTGATCTGCTTCATGCGCTCCATCTTCTCTGGAGAGAGCAGGGCGCCGGAACGTACGAAACTCTTGTAGATGACCTCGGTGAGTCTCTGGTCTTCTCCCTTGAGTTTCTTATATTCGTTGTCGTAAACGTACTTGATGCGCTTGAATAGTTTCTGATTGAATGAAATCTCGTTGTCCAGTTCGGTGAGCATTGGTGTCGCCTTCTTCTCTGTTTCTGCGATAGCAGGTGTTCTGTGGGCACTGGTGAGTCCGTAGAAGATGCTTGTCACTCTGTCGAGCAACACGCCACTCTCTTCGAAGGCGAGGATGGTGTTCTGGAAGGTAGGCTTCTTCTTGTTGTTGACAATCTTCTGGATGTTGGCACGCTGCTCCTTGATAGCAGCTTCGATAGCAGGAAGATAGTCACTCTCCTGAATCTTACTGAAATCAGGAGCTCCGAAAGGAAGGTTGCTCTTCTGCAAGAGAGGATTCTGACGACTGCCGCCCGCATTTTGGGCGAACGATGAGGCTGGCATCTGCAGCAGGGCAGCAGCCAAACCGAGTGTTAGGAATGTCTTGTTAAGTTTCATCATGTTTTTTGTTTATATTGCAATTATTCTACAAAGATACGCTTTTATTTCGGATTACCGCACATTTTATGGTTTCTTAATAGTGACAAAGCGTAGAGAGGCAGTATGGTAACATGCCTTGTAGCATTGTTGTTGTTGTTGATTTTTAGTTATTTTCAGGTATAAAATAGTATGTTGTTGTAAAAGTTTTTGTACTTTTGCAATAGCATAGTTTAATGATACAATATAATGATGAAACAAACTTTTATACTTCTGTTCTTCCTGTTGACGGCAAGAGTTCGCAGTCTTGAGATGGAGTGTAATTTGCTGATTTTCAGTAATATAGCTGGTAGGAAATCTACATGACCTAACGAAGCGCTTCATTAAGGTCTAATGATGCGCTTCATTAACACTTAACGATGCGCTTCATTAACACCTAACGATGCGCATCATTAGACCTTAATAAAGCGCATCGTTAGAGTTCGTACTTGCACTTCTTTAGAGGAAATGGAACTTAAATATATATTTGTTAATAAAAATGCTTAATTTTCGTTGTCTATAGCTACAGTATCTTTTTGTATTCTCGTGATACAAAATCAGCGAGGGGAAATCCCAATTTCTCTCATTCACAACTCATTTTCCTACCATTGTACCCCAAATGTGGTTTCTGCAAACGGTTTTGACCTCAAACAGCATGACTTGCGAAAATCGGGTGTTAAATTTTGTTTTGCACTCTGTTGGACATTTTCAAAAACGTGACAGAAATATCATTGTGCTGAAACCTGAGAACTTGAGGCTGGAGATGATTGGTATCTTAAAGGATATGACGAAGAGTTATGAGACGGGCGAATGCCTGAATGGGGAGGAATAAGGGCTTTATGTTTCTCTCCTGGAAAGTACATATAAAAAGTGTTTGAGAGAAGAATGAGGAAAGTTTACTGGTTATCAGTTACTTTCCTCATTTTGGTTAAAAGTGGCGAGGACAGACGAAGACGGGAATACGACAAGATGAGACAGAGGAACGTTACCTATCCGTAACCTATACCCCCAATGGGGAATGTTGAGGTTCGGAAGAATAAGGAAGGTTACGAATTGAATTTGAACGCTCTGATTTATAGTGAGTTACTGATGAGCAACGTAAAATTTTTGGTTACGAACCAAATTTGCCGTGTTCTGCCGTGAAATGCGTAGCAAGAAAAGACTCTTCATGTATTAATTTTGAACGCAAAAAAGAATGACGTTATGAAGAGTACATTTTCAATTATCTTCTACCTCAAAAGACAGGTAGTAAAGAAAGATGGTACTGTTCCAGTTATGGGACGTATCACAGTGGACGGAACACAGGCGCAGTTCAGTTGCAAGACAACTGCCAATCCAGATTTGTGGGACACCAAGGGCGGACGCATGATAGGTAAGAGTATGCAGGCTTTGGAAGTGAACCGCAAATTGGACAAGATGCGTGTGAGTATCAGCAAGCATTATCAGGAGATTATGGACAGGGACAACTTCGTCACTGCCGACAAGGTGAAGAACGCCTTTCTTGGCTTGGAGTATCGTTGCCATACACTGATGAAAGTCTATTCTCAAAGCCGTGATGAAATGGAAAAGCAATATAAGGCTGGCATGAAATCTTTGAGTACATACACGAAGTATAGAATCGGGTGTGCCTATGTGGGCGAGTTCTTGCAGACGCATTACCATGTGAAGGATATTGCTCTGAAAGAGTTATCGCTGCCTTTTATCACAGACTACGAGACTTTTCTCAGAACCGACAAGCACTTGAAGATAAACTCTGCGATGGTGTTTGTCCGCAATCTCCGTGCAATGGTATTCCGTGCCATAGATAATGAATGGCTCGTAAAAGACCCATTCAGACGATATGAGTACAAGGAAGAAGAGACCACAAGAGAATTTCTGAGCAAAGAAGAGATTCACCTGTTGATGGAAACACCTATCACAAGAAAGAAGATGAGTATGGTGCGTGACTTGTTCCTGTTCTGTTGTTTTACAGGTCTCGCTTTCATTGATCTGTACAACTTGAAGGAAGAGAACATCAAGGAATTTTTCGATGAAGGTGAATGGATTGTTATCCATCGACAGAAGACTGGAACGGAAGCCAACATCAAGTTGCTTGATTATCCCAAGCAAATTATGGAAAAATACCGTGGATTGTGTGAAGACGGCAGGGTGTTTCCAGTACCCAACTACCAAAGTTGTATGGATTCGCTCAAAAGACTGGGAAAGAAATGTGGTATCACCAAGCCGCTTTCCTGGCATATGAGCCGTCATTCGTTCGCAACCTCGGTTTGCCTCTCCAACGGAGTTCCAATAGAAACCGTGAGTTCAATGCTTGGTCACAAGGACATAAAGACAACCCAGGTGTATGCCAAGATTACCAAGGAAAAATTGAGCAAAGACGTGGAAAAGTTGTCTCAGCAAATAAATAACATTGAGGAATTCACGTTTGGAAATGTTTGCAACGATAATACTAACACTATAAATGGCAGAGTATGAAACGACAAGTGATAACAATACAAGAAGATATGGTCATCTACGCCCCACATCATGGTGAGGTGTGGATGACAGTTTGGGAGATTGCTGAACTGTTGAATGTAACGGGGACAGCAGTGAAGAATACCATCAAGCGCATTTGGAAACAAAGTGTGCTGAAAGACTTCCAGCATTCTCAATACATCAAACTTGAAAATGGATATTCTGCGCATGTCTATGATATGGAAGTGATTATCGCCATAGCACTTCAAATGGATACATACCAAGCCTTGTTGTTCAGACAATGGTTTATCAGTAAGGTTGTGAACCGCAAGGATTTCCAAGCAGAGCAAGTAAAACACGAGTATCCGATGATTATTGTGATGAACGGAACGATGCCAAGAGGTGCAAGTTAGAAATTCTCATCTTTTAATAAGATTCCTACACCTTTATAATATAATAGCGTACAGGGGGAACGATTTTTGTCGTTGTACCCTGTACGCTATTTTTTGTTTCGCTATTATGAAGCAGTACCCTCCCCTTGTGAAACATTGCCGTCGATTATCGGCTTGCGATAATTACCAGTGAGAAGTGCTTGTATCTCGGATTCCGGATAGAGGGTCTTGCCACATAATATAATGTAGGGCAAGATGCCTTGTTTGCGATATTCCTGCAAGGTACGGCGACTAAGCTTCAAATGCTCGGAGAGTTCCTTGTCGGTGAGGTATCGCTCCCCGTCCAAAGGTGGGCTGTAGGACTCGATGAATGAAGATAGCCAGTTGTTGGCTTTCTTCAAGGATTGCATGGCGGTGTCTATCGACTTGCTCTCATGCGTAAGAAGTTGGTTCATGTTCATTGTTTACAATTTGGATTAAGTGGTGAATATAAAATGTGTAGGCTCGCACAGGGTGAAGTTTTAGGCTTTGCCTTGGGCGAGTTTGGCTTTACGCTATACCGATTTGATTCTGGCGATAAGCGGAACGATGGCTTTGACCTCTTCGGGGCAGTAATAGAATTGGCGACCTATCTGGGTATGCCCCAAGAAACGGCGGTCGCGAAGTTTTTGCAAGGTGCGCTGGCTGATGCGAAGTTGCTGGCAGACCTCATGACCTGTAAGCCATTTGTTCAGACGCTTGCCGTTAGCCTTATGCTTCAGCAACTCAACTTTCTTTACCAAGGCATCATATCTTGCCATCATCAAGTCGAATGCCTTCTTTTCCATTGTTACTACTTCCATATTCTCTGTTTTATTGGTTCAACAAATTCGGGTGCAAAGTTAATGTGTGTATGTAGAAAAACAATGAAAATGAATAACTGTGGCAGTGCTTTTCTGGGGTTTGCCGACCGCTTGGCAAGAAAAATCAAGAAAATTATACGTGGGTCATTAATGAGTTGTTAAACGGGTATTTCGCAAATGGTTAATTTTGCCGCCGAGAAATAAAACAACGAATTATATAACATTTCAAACGGAATTAGAATGGAAGTAATAACAATGGAAAGTGCAGCCTTCAAAAAGCTGACAGAACAGTTGACAGAAATAGTCCAGTACGCGCGATTGGCAAAAATGGCATTTCAAGAGAACTTGACGGGTAAGGGATTGAAGCCGATGTTGACCAATGACGATGCAGCTAAGATGCTTGGTGTGAGCAAGCGCACCTTGCAGCGAATGCGCTCAGAGAACCGCATTGATTTTATTAAAATTGGCAATCAATGCCGATACCAAGTTGAAGCCATTGAAAGAATGGTTGAGGAACGAACAATAGCAAAGGAAACAAGAGCATGGAAGATGGAACATTGAGAAAACTGGAGTTATATCTTCATGACCTACACAAAAAGATAGACGGCATCTACGACATGCTGATGTTGAGACACGAACGAGAGACGGAGCAAAAAGGAAGTTCTGCCATCAATGAAAAATTGCTTGACAACCAAGACCTCTGCCTCTTATTTCAAATATCCCCTCGTTCCCTTCAACGCTATCGCAGTCTGGGAGTGCTTCCCTACAAGCGTTTGGGGCAGAAAACCTATTACACGGAAGAGGATGTGATGCAGTTTGTAGAGAATAATGTCAAAGAATTCAAGAAAGAGAATGTGGAGCATTACTTGACTCGCATTCATCAGAAATTCAAATAACAACAGTATTCACCATTAAACATTTACAATTATGGTACAAAAGAAAAAGAGTGATGAACAGGACGTGCTGGTAGTCCGTGACGAAAAGACGGGCGAAATCAGTGTCGTCGCCGGACTCAGCAGGGACGGCACACCGAAGCGAGCGCCCGCCAAGGCGGAGAACGCGCCAGACTTCCTGCGTTTTGACCGCAACAGTGACTTGATGGACAGTTTCTTCCGAAACTTCTTCCGCCAGTGCAAGGAGCCAAGCCGATTCGGATTCTACCGCATCGCGGCAGACCAGGTGGAAAACCTGCTTGGCGTGATGAAGGAGTTGCTGAAAGATCCGGAGGCTAACAAGGAGATTCTTTCCGCCCACAAGGTTGACACCTCCAATTATGAGAAAGAGGCAAAGCAATCGGAAGGTCAGGCGAAAGAAACCGCATCATCGGACGATGCGTCCAAGACGCAAGCTAACACAGAAAAAGAGAATGTATCATCTGAACAAACCAACGAAAAAGAGAACGACATGGAACAGAAACCAGAACAGACCGCAACCGAACAGCAGGCACAGACCGCTCCGGGTGTAAAGCAGAACCTCATTAGTGGTAACGATGTGAACCTGCAGGAATTGGGTGCCAAATATGGCATAGACTTCAACAGTATGAATGAGAAGGATATGAAAGCCCTGCTCAACTACGGCAAGACGGGGCTTGTGATTGTGAAGCCGACCTTCGGCGGTGAACAGATAGAGATACAGGCCCGTCTGTCATTCCGCAAGGACGATAACGACCAGTTGCAACTCGTGCCGCATTTCGTGCGCAATGAGCCAAAACTCGATGTCGCTTACAAAGGCTATACCTTCACTCCAGAGGACAAGAAGAACCTGTTGCAGAACGGCAACCTCGGAAAGGTAGTGGATTTCCCCGACAAGAACACAGGTGAGCTGCGTCCTCATTTCATCAGTATCGACCGTCTCACCAATGAGATTGTTGACATACCTACCAACAAGGTGCGCATACCCGATACCATCGGCAAGACACCTATTACCAAGGACGACAAGAGAGTGCTCTACTCAGGTATTCCGCTTCGCAAGGAGATTGAGCTTGCCAACGGGCGCAAGTTTACACCGCTGCTGCAGGTGAATGTGGAACAGCGTGGTGTGGAGTTCGTGCCTGGCAGCACAAGACAGGCACAAGGTCAGAAACAGAATGGCGACAAGAAGCAGACCGCTGACAAGCAGGAGCAGAAGGCAGAAGGTGATACGGGCGGTCAGAAGAAGCAACAAAATCCCAACCACTGGCTCAATGAGGATGGAACCATCCGCCGACTCAACACCTATTTCAAGAAGGAGTTGACCGAGCAGCAGAAGGACGACTATGTGGCAGGCAAGACCATAGAAATCAAGGAAGTGCCCAACAAGAACGGCACCGGTACCTATACCGCCTACGTAAAGTTCGACTTCGACAAGATGCAGCCACGTTCCTACCGCAACAACCCCGACCTAAAGCAGGCAAAGGAACAGATTCCTACCAATGAGAACAAGGTACAAGTCGCCGTCAACGAGCAGGGCAAGACCCATGAGGCGACCAAGCACACCAAGGAGCCGCTGAGTCCGGGACAGTCTGCGCCAAAGAACGAAAAGCAGCAGAAGGAACAGAACGCTGAGGAACAGAAGCCAAAGAGAAAGGCAAGAAGCGTGAAGATGTAGTTGCCGCCACTTGATCCACAGAGTTAATCATCCATCATAACAACCGACATCTGCGACCGTCTATCCCACGGTTGCGGATGTCACAAAAACAACAGACAATGAAGACAATCATCGCAGAGAAACCAAGCGTAGCCAAGGAAATCGCCCACATTGTGGGAGCTGACAAGCGTGAGGAAGGCTATATGCATGGCAATGGCTATTTTGTGACATGGGCATTCGGACATTTAGTGCAGCCAGCCATGCCGGAAACTTACGGCATGAAGGGATTCCATGCAGAGAATCTGCCTGTGGTTCCCGACCCGTTCGTTCTTGTTCCCCGACAAGTCAAGACAGAGAACGGCTACAAACCCGATGCAGGTGTGCTTGCCCAGATTAAAATTATCGGCAAGCTGTTTGACAGCAGTGAGCGCATTATCGTAGCAACCGATGCCGGACGTGAGGGAGAATTGATTTTCCGATACCTCTATGCGTATCTCGGTTGCAGGAAACCTTTCGACCGTCTCTGGATCAGTTCGCTTACGGACACTGCCATCCGTGAGGGACTTCAGAACCTCAAGGACGGAAAGGAGTATGACAATCTCTATCATGCAGCCAAGGCACGAAGTGAGGCAGACTGGCTCGTCGGCATCAACGGCACACAAGCCCTGACGATAGCCGCAGGACGTGGCACCTATTCCGTAGGTCGTGTGCAGACTCCGACCCTTGGCATGGTGTGCGAACGCTATTGGGAACACAAGCGTTTCGAGTCGAAACCGTTCTGGCAGGTACACTTCGGTGTGGTTGATGCAGACAGTGGCAATATACTGAAGTTCACATCTGCCAACCGATGGACAGACAAAGCCATCGCAACCGACATATATAATAAGGTGAAAGATACCGGTTCTGCCATCATAACAAAGGTCGCAACCAAGCGAAAGGTGGAGAAGGCACCGCTCCTTTACGACCTCACCACCTTGCAGAAAGAAGCCAACTCCCAGCATGGCTTCACGGCAGAGCATACACTCTCCATCGCCCAGAAACTCTACGAGGCAAAGTTCATCACCTATCCAAGAACATCAAGCCGCTATATCTCGGATGATGTATTTGCCACCCTTCCCAAACTTTTCAAAAATCTGGAGAATCATTCGGAATATGGAGAAAAAGTGAAACTCTTGCCTGGCAGTGAGGACTACAGCAAGAACAGCGTGAATGCAGCCAAGGTGACCGATCACCATGCCCTGCTCATCACAGAGAATCCTGCCATCGGTCTTTTCAAGGACGAGAAAATCGTTTATGACATGATATTGTGCCGGATGATTGAAGCGTTCTCGGCAGACTGCATCAAGGACATCACATCAGTAACGGCGCAAGTGGATCATGACGTCGAATTTGGCATCAGTGGCTCCATCATCCGACAGACTGGCTGGCGAGCGTTGTCGCTCAAGGAAAAGAACAACAGGCTGGACAAGGATGCAGACGCAACCGACAATGAGGTCAAGGAGCAAGTCATTCCCAACTGGCAAGAAGGACAGCATGTCACTCTTTCTGGCTGCACCATCACGGAGGGCAAGACCAAACCGAAGCCATTGCATACGGAATCCACATTGCTTGCAGCAATGGAAAATCCGTGCAAGCGAGAGCAGATCCAAACTTGTTTGGATTTGCCGAGTGCAGCCGGATTTGGCGGAACGCAAACCGCAGGCAAAGAGATAGAAGATGATACGATGCGCCAGGCAATGAAGGACTGCGGCATAGGTACACCAGCTACACGTGCCGCCATCATCGAAACCCTGCTCAAACGAGAGTATATGGTGCGCCAGAAGAAGAAACTTGTGCCGACAGAAAAAGGACTCGCCCTACATTCCGTGGTGAAGAACATGGCGATTGCCAATGTGGAGATGACGGGCAAATGGGAGGCGGAACTTGCCAAGATTGAACGAGGTGAAGCAAGTGCAGACGGGTTCACCCATAGTATCGAAGGCTATACCCGTGAAATCACTGCGGAGCTGTTAGGTTGTGACAGACTTTTCAGCCACAAGGATTCCGGCTGCCAGTGTCCTAAATGCAAGCAAGGCACTATGCAGTTCTTCGGAAAGGTAGTAAGATGCAGTAACAAGGAGTGCGGTATGCCAGTGTTCAAGCAGGTAGCAGGAAAGTTGCTCACTGATGCCGACATCACCGACTTGCTTACCAAGGGCAAGACCAGAACGCTCAATGGTTTCACCAGCAAGCAAGGCAAACCATTCTCCGCAGCCATAGCCTTTGACGAGAATTTCAACACGAAATTCGTCTTTGCAGAGCGCAAAACAGCAGAAAAGCGAGGAAATGTGAAGAGATACAAGAAATAGTTTGTACCTTTGCCACCGAAACATGGTTCATAAATGGTGTCTTTATTCAGGATGCTTTTATTTACTGTGGATTAAGTGGCGGCACTCGGAGGGATACCGAGTGCCTTTTCTTGCTTTCACACAAACACCAACCGCCATCCACGGTTTATTATTCACCACTTAATCCATTCAACAGACAGATGAACAGAAAGAAACAGGCACAGACAGAACTGTCCTATTACGGACTGTACCTCCTGAACCATCTCAGGGAGAACCGTTTTCCACAAGCCAACGATGCGGACTTTATCCGCGAACGTGCAGACCATGCCGCAGAAGTATATGAGCAGGCACGGCGTGATGCCCTCTTTGCCGATGCGGCACAAGAACTTGCCATGGCAGCATTGCTGAAAGGTCTCCGCTTTTCCAAGTACAGCATCCTGTATGATGTTGTTGACAGTGAGTTTCCACTGGAGGTAGCAGTAGAAGATCAGGAAGCGTTTGTCAAGAACCTCCTGCCTTTGGTTGATAACGTGTATTCCATTTACAACCTCACCGATGACGATTTTGCCCAGTCACCGGACTACGACCAGCTCTACACAGAGTTGACGGGAGCCGTAGCCCTTTTCATAGAGTCAAATGGCGTACAATAGAAAGCAACGTCTGAACGACAACATCAAGGCGATAGAGACGGCATTCATCCTTGACAGGGAACAGCGCACACCGACCGCCCGTGAGCGTCTCCTTCTGGAGCGTTACTGCGGATTCGGTGGATTGAAGTGCATCCTGAACCCTGCCAGGGAACTGGCGGATGCCGTCCATTGGGCAAAGTCAGACCTTGAGTTGTTTGCTCCAACCGTGGAGCTGCATAGACTTATCCGTGAAAACAGCAAGAACGAAAGCGAGTACAAACAGTTGATGGACAGTCTGAAACAGTCTGTCCTCACGGCATTCTACACGCCGTCAGCCATTACAGAGGCTTTGGCGGATGTATTGAAAGAGCATCATATCATCCCCGAAAAGGTTCTTGAACCCTCGGCAGGCATCGGTGTCTTTGTCGATTCCGTCTTGGATAACAATCCCAAGGCAGACATTATGGCATTTGAAAAAGACCTGCTTACGGGAAAGATACTTCGCCATCTGCACCCAAAGCAGAAAGTGCGCATAGAGGGATTCGAGAAGATAGAAAAGCCTTTCAATGACTACTTCGACCTCGCCATCTCAAATATTCCGTTTGGCGATGTTGCCGTATTTGATCCGTCCTATACAGCCATGAAAGGCATGAGGGCACTTGTCACCAGACGCATACACAACTACTTCTTTGTCAAGGCTCTTGATACGGTAAGGGACGGCGGGTTAGTTGCCTTCATCACCTCACAAGGCGTATTGAATGCCAAAAACAACAGTGCCGCGCGTTTTATGATGCTCTATCATGCAGATCTCGTGTCAGCGATTCGTCTTCCCAACAACCTGTTCACGGAAAATGCCAATACGGAAGTGGGCAGTGACCTCATCATCCTCCAGAAAAACAGCCAAAAGGAGTCGCTGCGAGGAGACGACAACCTGCTTGATACCGTCTATAATGACGAGAACCGCATTCCGACAAACAACTACTTTCTGGAGCATCCGGAACGCATTATCCATACAACAGCAAAGTTGGATACTGACCCGTTCGGCAAACCTGCAATGATATACACGCATGAGGATGGTGTGGAAGGCATTGCAGAGGATTTGCGAAAGATGCTCCATGAAGACTTTAAGAAGAACCTCAAATTGAACCGATACTTGGGGATAGAGGAAACAATGGCTGAGGAAGTTAAGGAGGTAGAAGATACAGAAAAGATAGAAAAAACAGAGAAGATAAAGCCTTCCTTTGAGGAAAAGCAGAACGATACGGTAGTATCCTTGCAAAAGCAGGAAAAGCCTACTGATGATGCAGAGCTATCCCAAAAGTCCAATCATCAGCAGCCACCAGTCCAAATGACGCTGTTTGACCTTTGGGGAATGGAAGAAGAAAACCGTCAGGCTGTACATTCAACGAAGAAAAAAGCAGAGGTAACAGTGGGTGCTGTCGCCAAGAAAGTGTCAAGAAAGAAAGCAAGTCCATTGGTAAAAAGCGTCAATCCGACTTTTGAAGTTGTGACAAAGCCTGTGGAAAAAGAAGAAAAGCCTTCGTTGACAGATGCAAAAGAGCAGGAAACAGCACAGGAGACAAAACCAATCCTGCCTGGTGATGAGCCATACGCAAGCATCTCTTGGGAAGAGAATCCGCCAATCAACGGCTTTTACGAGATGATGATGACCATGGCTCCCGAAGACAGGGTACGGCTGCGCCAAAAGGCGGAACTGCACCGTCAGGAGCAACTCAAGGCTCTGGGCGTTGAAGATACGCTTGATCCGAAGTTCAAACCTCCGATGGAACCGATAGAAGTTCTCAAAGCTCAAATCGGGCATGGACAGTCGAAAGAGAATGAGGCAAAAGAAGATTCCAAGACTCAGAACATATTGGAAGAAACAAATCATGAGCGGGAACAACAAAAAGAGCAAGAAAGAAAGCGGGAAGAGCAGGCAAGGAAGAAAGAGGATGTTATGAAGCCCCGTCCATTTGATGAGAAACTGGAAAGTTTTCATCGTGAGGGTTCTATGGTGCTCGACTCTGCCAGAAACATCGGTGTATTGAAAGACCTTACCAAGTATGGTGCTACCTTCATGCCGTTAGATCTGAATATGGAGCAGAAAGAAAAGGCAGTCTTGTATATCGCCCTCCGTGATGCTTATCAGAAACTTTACACTTATGAAGCGGAAGAACAGACGGAAAACAAGCAGATGCGTGAGAGTCTGAATGTCTATTATGACGCTTTCTTCATCCGCTTCGGCAACCTCAATGCCAAGCAGAGCGTGAAGTTCATCCTTATGGATGCCTCAGGGCGCGACATGCTGTCATTGGAACGGGTGGAAAACGGACAGTTCACAAAGTCAGACATCTTCGACCATCCTGTATCTTTTTCGCTTGACGAGGTCAGCCATGTTGATTCTCCAGAGGAAGCGCTCACCGCCTCGCTCAACAAGTTCGGCCGTATCGACTTGCCGTATATGACAGAATTATCGGATATGCCGGAACAGGAACTGACGGAAGCGCTTAAAGGACGCATCTATTACAATCCGCTCATAGACGGCTACGAGATAGCCGACCGCTTCATTGCTGGCAATGTCATAGAGAAAGCGGAGCGTATAGAAGAATGGCTGAAGGAAAATCCAGACCATGCAATCGTGAGAGAGTCGTTGGAAGCCTTGAAGGCAAGCTTTCCCGAACCGATAGCCTTTGAGGACCTGGACTTCAACTTCGGTGAGCGTTGGATACCTACAGGTGTCTATTCCGCTTACATGAGCCACCTCTTCAATACACAGGTCAGCATCGTCTATTCCGACAGCATGGACGAATATTCGGCAAAATGCAGTATGAAGACCATGGCCATCACGGATGAGTATATGGTGAAGGGATATTACCGCCAATATGACGGCATGAGTCTCCTGAAACATGCCCTGCACAACACCTGTCCCGACATGATGAAGAGCATCGGTGAGGATGAACACGGCAACGACATCAAGGTGCGTGACAGTGAGGGCATACAGCTCGCCAATGCCAAGATTGACGAAATCCGCAACGGGTTCACTGAATGGCTGGAAGAGCAGTCTGACTCCTTTAAGGAACGCTTGACAACGATGTACAACCGGAAGTTCAACTGCTTTGTGCGTCCGAAGTATGACGGTTCTCACCAGACCTTCCCCGGCTTGGACTTGAAAGCCCTTGGCGGAAAGTATGGAGTCAAGAGTGTGTATCCAAGTCAGAAGGACTGTGTTTGGATGCTTTTGCAGAACGGCGGCGGGATATGTGACCACGCCGTAGGTACAGGCAAGACCCTCATCATGTGCATGGCTGCGCATGAGATGAAACGCCTCGGTATGGCTCATAAGCCGATGATTATCGGACTGAAAGCCAATGTCGCGGAGATAGCTGCCACCTATCAGACAGCTTATCCCCATGCGAGGATACTCTATGCCTCGGAGAAGGATTTTTCCACCAAGAACCGTGTCAGTTTCTTCAACAACATCAAGAACAACGACTATGACTGTGTAATCATGTCGCATGACCAGTTCGGGAAGATACCGCAATCGCCAGAACTCCAGCGGCAGATATTGCAGGCAGAGCTTGATACCGTGGAGGAAAACTTGGAGGTGATACGCACGCAGGGCAAAGACGTGTCACGGGGAATGCTCAAAGGCTTGGAAAAGCGAAAGCAGAATCTGGAGGTGAAGTTGCAGAAGATAGCCTACAGCATCGAGCAACGTACCGATGATGTGGTGGATTTCCGCATGATGGGCATCGACCACTTGTTTGTGGACGAGAGCCACCAGTTCAAGAACCTCATGTTCAACACCCGTCATGACCGTGTGGCAGGACTCGGCAACAGCGAGGGAAGCCAGAAGGCACTCAACATGCTCTTTGCCATCCGAACCATACAGGAGCGGACAGGCAGAGACTTGGGAGCGACATTCCTGTCGGGAACAACCATCAGTAACTCACTAACAGAGTTGTATCTGCTCTTCAAGTACCTGCGCCCCAAGGAACTGGAGCGTCAGGACATCCGCTGCTTCGATGCGTGGGCGGCCATCTTCGCCAAGAAGACTACCGACTTCGAGTTTAACGTCACCAACAACATCGTGCAGAAGGAACGTTTCAGATACTTTATCAAAGTGCCGGAGCTTGCTGCCTTCTACAACGAGATAACCGACTATCGCACGGCGGAGGCGGTTGGTGTGGACAGACCACAGAAGAACGAGATTCTTCATAACATACCGCCGACACCCGAGCAGGAGGACTTCATCCAAAAACTGATGGAGTTTGCCAAGACGGGCGATGCCACCATCCTCGGCAGACTGCCACTGTCGGAAACGGAAGAGAAGGCAAAGATGCTCATAGCCACAGACTATGCCCGAAAGATGGCTCTCGACATGCGCATGATAGACCCGACTTGTGAGGACCATTCCGACAACAAGGCAAGCCATTGTGCCAAGATGATAGCGGACTATTACAAACGCTATGACAATCACAAGGGCACGCAGTTCGTGTTCTCCGACTTGGGAACATACCGACCGGGCGAATGGAACGTGTATTCAGAAATCAAGCGTAAGCTGATAGAGGATTACGGCATACCGTCGTCTGAAATCCGCTTCATTCAGGAGTGCAAGAACGAGAGGGCAAGAAAGGCGGTGATAGCAGCCATGAACGAGGGTTCGGTACGAGTATTGTTCGGCTCCACCTCCATGTTGGGTACAGGTGTAAACGCGCAAAAACGGTGTGTGGCTATTCATCATTTGGATACACCGTGGGTGCGACATGAAGTCGCATAGATAATTGTTGGAATGATACTTTAAGTATCAGTTTTAACCCGCTGTTCCGTCAGCGGTAGCCTACCGACCGATGCACCTTAATGTTGTATTAAGCGGTCGGGACAAAGTACACTTTCACAAGACAAGACAGAACCGTGAGGGGAAGTCAAGTATGGTTAGTATCATACCGTAGAGTGGCGAGGCTGGATAGTATGGTTAGCGTAAGCGAACTGTTAGTAAACTTCGTAAAGTCGTAAAAGAGTGCAAGATACTGATACACTCTACCCAAAATGGGATGCGGTCAGATAATCCTCTCCATGGTAGGATTACACGGATGTAAAGACCGTCGGAGGATGAGACAGAACCTAACCTATCCGTTAGTTATCTATGTGGAACATGGTAAGCCTGTACATCTCCTGTCAGACAAAAGACAGGTAAGCTGAAAGTAATGGATGCTGAATGATGTGCAGGTATAAGATAACAGAGAAAGCGAATGCCGTTCTGTAATGGGACGGATAGGGTTTGAGCCACTTATCACGAGTTGACAAGGGACAACATCAACCTACCACGAAAGTGGGCAGACTTCTGTGGTAATGTTTGGGAGGCAAATACCCAACATTAGCCAAATGGTAATTCTTTACAATAAACTTTTAGAACTTTTTAAAGTAGGAATGCAAATGAACGATAAAATCAAAGAAAATCTCCTCGACCAATCGTGTGCGCCGACTGACAACCTGCAATCAAATTGGGACAGAATAGACTGGACTAAGGCGGAGCAAGCTGTTAAGAAGCTTCAAGCTCGTATTGTAAAGGCTCAGAAGGAAGGCAGACATAACAAGGTGAAAGCCTTGCAATGGACGCTTACCCACTCTTTTTACGCAAAAGCCTTAGCCGTAAAGAGGGTTACTTCTAACGGGGGTGGTTGTACTCCTGGGGTTGACAAAGAAATATGGGATACCCCTAAAGCTAAAACGCAAGCAATAACCCAACTCAAACGCAGAGGCTACCAGCCAATGCCGCTGAGAAGAGTTCATATCAAGAAGAGCAACGGCAAACTGCGACCGTTGGGAATACCGACAATGAAAGACAGAGCCATGCAAGCACTCTATCTTATGGCATTGGAGCCTGTATCAGAAACTACAGCTGATACTCGTTCATACGGTTTCCGCAAGGAACGCTGCTGTATGGATGCAGTACAGCAATGTCATAACATTCTCCGAAAGGGATATTCTCCCGAATGGATTTTGGAGGGTGACATAAAAGGGTGTTTTGACCATATCAGCCATGAGTGGTTACTTGCCAATATCCCAATGGATAAGGCAATACTCCGAAAATGGTTGAAATGTGGCTATGTTTTCAACAAGCAAATGTTCCCGACCGAGGAAGGAACACCGCAAGGTGGTATAATTTCTCCGACACTTGCCAATATGACTTTGGACGGATTGCAGAAAGCTCTTGCAGATAGATATAAGCGCCATCATGTTAATGGTAAGTTGTATTCACCAATGGTGAACCTTGTACGTTATGCGGATGATTTTATCATCACTTGCGAGAACAAGGAAACTCTTGAAAATGAAATCAAGCCATTGGTTGCTGAATTTATGTCTGAAAGAGGTCTGACCTTATCAGAGGAAAAGACGGTGATAACCAACGTGCATGACGGTTTTGATTTTCTTGGCTTTAATATCCGCAAATACGGCAAGGACATATTGACCAAGCCGACAAAGAAATCCGAGAAACGCTTTATGGAGAATATCCGTAAGGTAATTAAGGAGAACAAGGGTTGCAGACAGGAGTCGTTAATCAGAATATTGAACTCTAAAATCCGAGGATGGGGAGGTTATTATCAGCATGGAGCGACACGTGATTCATTTCACAGAATCGACCATCAGATATTCCTCTCACTATGGCAATGGGCAAAACGCCGTCATTCCAAGAAAGGGAAACGGTGGATAAAAGACCGATATTGGCATGACATTCGAGGGAACAAATGGACTTTCGCTTCAAAATTCAAGAAACCAAACGGAAAGGAAGACCAATTGACATTATTGTCTCTGACTTCATCGTTTCCATTCCTGCAATACACGCAGATTAAAGGAGACATGAACCCGTTTGATGCAGACTGTCGTCTGTACTTCTATAAAAGAAAGAAGTCGAAAATGCTTGTTACGCTAAAAGGACGCAAGTCACTGCTGTACCTATGGGAAAAGCAAGGACGCAAATGTCCTATATGCGGTGAGCCTATTGATACGCACAAGGCATGGAATGTCATGCCAACCGTTCAAAACGGAAAGAAATGCAATCTGTTGGTTCATGATGAATGTTTTAAATTATCCCGCAAATCAAATGGAAACAAGAAGTAGTTTGAGCCGGTCTCTGCATACAAACAGAGGCTTAGAAAAGCTTGAGCCGTATGAGGGGAAACTCTCATGTACGGTTCTTAGGGGGGAAGAGGGCAGCAATGCCCTTGACCTACCCGATCGACCGTCAGACTTGGCACAGCGTGACGGTCGAGGCGTGCGTGCCGGCAACGAGATTGCCAAGCTGTATGCCGACAACAAGGTTGATGTCATCATCTATGCGGTGGAAAAGTCGCTTGACTCGTACAAGTTCAATCTGCTGCACTGCAAGCAGACGTTCATCTCACAGTTGAAAAGCGGAGCCTTGGGGGCGAGAACCATTGACGAGGGAGCAATGGACGAGAAATCGGGCATGAATTTTTCCGAGTATATGGCTATTCTCTCCGGAAATACCGACTTGCTTGACAAGGCGAAGTTGGAGAAGAAGATTGCTTCTCTGGAGGGTGAGCGCAAATCGTTTAACAAGGGCAAACGTGACTCAGAAACAAAGTTGCAGTCAAAGACGGCAGAGTTGGGCAACAACAAAGCCTCTCTCAAGGGAATGACCGAGGACTACGGCAAGTTTATGGGCAAAGCCAAGAAAGACAAGGACGGAAACATCCTCAACCTCATCACTCTTGATGGTGTGGAGTCCACGAACTTAGAGGTTATAGGAAAGCATCTGCAAATGTTGGCGGAGAAAGAGACAACTGGCGGACAATACAAGCGGATTGGAGAAATCTACGGATTCCCAGTCAAGATTGTCAGCGAGACAAGTTTCGAGAATGGTCTTCCATTTGTTGACAACCGCTTTTTTGTCGAGGGCAATTACAAGTACCAGTACAACTACGGTCACATTGCCAAGTCGGACCCGATAGCAGCGGCAAACAACTTTCTGAATGCCTTACAGAAGATACCAAGCTACATTGAGCAGTATGATTCAAGATGCAAGGCTTTGGAAAAGGAAATACCGCAACTGGAAGAGATAGCTGGCAAGACTTGGAAGAAAGAGGAAGAACTGAAACAATTGAAGTCTGAACTTGCCGCACTTGACCGAAAAATACAACTGGAACTTGCGCCGCCCACGCCCGAAGTCGCCGAAAAGGAGAACGAAGGGCAACAGGTCAAGCCGGAAGCGGAAGATGTGCGGAACAGGCAGGCGCAATATTCCGAAAATGCACCGCCGCAGATACGCAATCCATCGGAAAGTATTATCCCCAATCACACCATAACTGGGCATCCGGGGCTGTATGCCAAGGAGGAAACCCGGTTCAAAGGATTGAAAATATAACCTTAGGAATTTTATCTGAAGTATTAATAGGGGCTATCCCAAAAGGTCTAAAAGTAAATTTTATCCTCTCTGCAAGTATCTGTAGGATGGTAACTGCATTTTTTCTTTTTGGGCAGCCCTTATTAAAATTTATTCTTATTTTAGGTTATATACATTCATGTCCATTTATGTAAAAAATTCCTGCTGACCTTGTTTATGTCTTGTCAGTCACCATTTGCAAAACCATATTTGACCCTCAAAGAGGCTGAATTTGATAAGCAACTTGCTACATACTCATAAAAGGAGCTAAATAGAACACGAATGGGAAATACTCAAATGCCAAACTAAAGAAGATATTGGCCAAAATAAACGCTATACCGAGAGAGAAACTTGATTTTTCAACTTCCTAAAACGGTGTTGTTCAAACATTTCTACTTATTTGTACTTACCAGTTGAACCTACGCTTCCCTAATAAAATGTCTATGATAAAAAAAGTTAAAAAATCCTCCCACTTTTGTTAGATATATTTTTTTTGTGTAATTTTGTAATCGTTATGCGGCAGTAATAATATACATATTAATACGAGTTAGTAATCCTGTAGTTCTCACATGCTACGAGGAGGTATTAAAAGGTGCGTTTCGACAACGCATCTAATGTAGTATATTATTGCTTAATCCAAATGAATATTATAAATTTAGGAATTCTTGCTCACATTGATGCAGGAAAAACTTCCGTAACCGAGAATCTGCTGTTTGCCAGTGGAGCAACGGAAAAGTGCGGCCGTGTGGATAATGGTGACACCATAACAGACTCTATGGATATAGAGAAACGTAGAGGAATTACTGTCCGGGCTTCTACGACATCTATTATCTGGAACGGGGTGAAATGCAATATCATTGACACTCCGGGACACATGGATTTTATTGCGGAAGTGGAGCGGACATTCAAAATGCTTGATGGAGCAGTCCTCATCTTATCCGCAAAGGAAGGCATACAAGCGCAGACAAAGTTGCTGTTCAATACTTTACAGAAGCTGCAAATCCCGACAATTATATTTATCAATAAGATTGACCGTGCCGGTGTGAATTTGGAGCGTTTGTATCTGGATATAAAAACAAATCTGTCGCAAGATGTCCTGTGTATGCAAACTGTTGTCGATGGATCGGTTTATCCAGTTTGCTCCCAAACATATATAAAGGAAGAATACAAAGAATTTGTATGCGACCATGACGACAACATATTGGAACGATATTTGGCGGATAGCGAAATTCCACCGACTGATTATTGGAATACGATAATCGCTCTTGTGGCAAAAGCCAAAGTCTATCCGGTGCTACATGGATCAGCAATGTTCAATATCGGCATCAATGAGTTGATGGACGCCATCACTTCTTTTATACTTCCTCCGGCATCAGTCTCAGACAGACTTTCAGCTTATCTCTATAAGATAGAGCATGACCCCAAAGGACATAAAAGAAGTTTTCTAAAAATAATTGACGGAAGTCTGAGACTTAGAGACGTTGTAAGAATCAACGATTCGGAAAAATCCATCAAGATTAAAAATCTGAAAACTATTTATCAGGGCAGAGAGATAAATGTTGATGAAGTGGGTGCCAATGATATCGCGATTGTAGAGGATATGGAAGATTTTCGAATCGGAGATTATTTAGGTGCTGAGCCTTGTTTGATTCAAGGATTATCTCATCAGCATCCCGCTCTCAAATCCTCCGTCCGGCCAGACAAGCCCGAAGAGAGGAGCAAGGTTATATCCGCTCTGAATACATTGTGGATTGAAGACCCGTCTTTGTCCTTTTCCATAAACTCATATAGCGATGAATTGGAAATCTCGTTATATGGTTTGACCCAAAAGGAAATCATACAGACATTGCTGGAAGAACGGTTTTCCGTCAAGATCCATTTTGATGAGATCAAGACTATCTACAAAGAACGACCTGTAAAAAAGGTCAATAAGATTATTCAGATCGAAGTGCCACCCAACCCTTATTGGGCCACAATAGGGCTGACTCTTGAACCCTTGCCGTTAGGGACAGGGTTGCAGATCGAAAGTGACATCTCCTATGGTTATCTGAACCATTCTTTTCAAAATGCCGTTTTTGAAGGAATCCGTATGTCTTGCCAATCAGGATTACATGGATGGGAAGTGACAGATCTGAAAGTGACTTTTACTCAAGCCGAATATTATAGCCCGGTAAGTACACCTGCTGATTTCAGGCAGCTGACCCCTTATGTCTTCAGGCTGGCTTTGCAACAGTCAGGTGTGGACATTCTCGAACCGATGCTATATTTTGAGTTGCAGATACCCCAGGAGGCAAGTTCCAAAGCTATTACAGATTTGCAAAAAATGATGTCTGAGATTGAAGACATCAGTTGCAATAATGAGTGGTGTCATATTAAAGGGAAAGTTCCATTAAATACAAGTAAAGACTATGCCTCAGAAATAAGTTCATACACTAAGGGCTTAGGCATTTTTATGGTTAAGCCATGCGGGTATCAAATAACAAAAGGCGGTTATTCTGATAATATCCGCATGAACGAAAACGATAAACTTTTATTCATGTTTCAAAAAACAATGTCATCAAAATAATGGAGCGGTCAGGAAATTTCTATAAGGCAATACGGTTGGGATATATACTTATCTCCATTCTTATCGGATGTATGGCATATAATAGCCTCTATGAATGGCAGGAGATAGAAGCATTAGAACTTGGCAATAAAAAAATAGACGAGCTCCGAAAAGAAATAAACAATATCAATATTCAAATGATAAAATTTTCTCTATTGGGTGAAACGATACTGGAATGGAACGATAAAGATATCGAGCATTACCATGCACGGCGTATGGCAATGGACAGTATGCTCTGCCGTTTCAAGGTCACCTATCCAGCAGAGCGCATCGATAGTGTGCGCAGTCTTTTAGAGGATAAGGAACGACAGATGTTCCAGATAGTCCGGTTAATGGATGAACAACAATCTATTAACAAGAAGATAGCCAATCAAATTCCGGTTATTGTGCAGAAAAGTGTGCAGGAACAGTCCAAAAAGCCAAAACGAAAAGGTTTCTTGAGCATCTTCGGCAAAAAAGAGGGAACGAAGCCAACGACAACAACGACTACGCTCCGTTCATCCAATAGAAACATGGTCAACGAACAGAAAGCGCAGAGCCGTCGATTGTCAGAACAAGCCGATAGTCTTGCTGCCCGTAATGCAGAACTTAACAGACAACTGCAAGGATTGATTTGCCAAATCGAAAAGAAGGTACAATCTGATTTACAAAATAGAGAAAGCGAGATAACAGCCATGCGTAAAAAATCATTTATGCAGATAGGCGGCTTGATGGGATTTGTTCTTTTGCTGTTGGTCATTTCCTATATCATCATACACCGTGATGCAAAGAACATTAAACGATACAAACGCAAGACAACGGATTTGATCGAGCAATTGGAACAGTCCATGCAACAAAATGAGGTACTCATAACCTCCCGAAAGAAAGCGGTACATACTATTACCCATGAGTTGCGTACACCACTGACGGCAATAACCGGCTATACCGAACTTTTGCGGAAAGAATGCAATAGCGGTAATAATGGGCAATATATCCAAAATATACTGCAATCCTCCGACCGTATGCGGGATATGCTCAACACTTTGCTTGACTTCTTCCGCCTGGACAACGGCAAGGAACAGCCCCGTCTGTCACCCTGCCGGATTTCTGCAATCACGCACACACTTGAAACGGAGTTCATGCCTGTTGCCGTGAACAAAGGGCTGTCCTTGTCCGTGAAGACTGGACACGATGCCATTGTATTGACCGACAAAGAGCGAATAATACAAATCGGGAATAACCTGCTGTCAAACGCTGTCAAGTTCACAGAAGAAGGCGGTGTTTCTTTGATTACTGAATATGATAATGGAGTTCTGACACTGGTCGTTGAAGATACAGGTACAGGCATGACAGAAGAGGAACAGAAACAAGCGTTCGGTGCGTTTGAACGTCTATCAAATGCCGCCGCAAAGGAGGGTTTCGGGCTTGGGCTTGCCATAATGCGTAATATTGTGTCGATGCTTGGCGGAACAATCCGTTTGGACAGCAAGAAAGGGAAAGGCAGTCGTTTCACAGTTGAAATTTCTATGCAGGAAGCTGAAGAACAGCTTGGATATACAAGCGATACACCTGTTTATCATAACAATAAATTCCATGATGTTGTCGCTATTGACAATGATGAGGTATTACTTCTGATGCTGAAAGAGATGTATTCCCAAGAAGGAATACACTGCGACACTTGCACCGATGCTGCGGCACTGATGGAAATGATACGCCAGAAAGAATACAGCCTGTTGCTGACAGACTTGAATATGCCCGGTATAAACGGTTTCGAATTGCTGGAACTGTTGCGTTCGTCCAACGTGGGCAATTCACCAACAATCCCGGTGGTTGTGGCAACCGCTTCGGGCAGTTGTAACAAAGGGGAACTATTGGCAAAAGGCTTTGCCGGATGCCTGTTCAAGCCGTTCTCCATATCGGAACTGATGGAAGTTTCCGACAAATGTGCCATAAAAGCGACACCGGACGGAGAACCTGATTTTTCAGCCTTGCTGTCTTACGGCAATGAAGCCGTCATGCTGGATAAGTTGATGACGGAAACTGAAAAAGAGATGCAGGCGGTACAGGATGCGGCAATAGAGAAAGACCTGCAAAAGCTGGATTCTCTTACACACCACCTGCGCAGCTCGTGGGAAGTACTACGTGCCGACCAACCGCTAAGGGAACTTTACGGATTGCTTCATGGCGATACACTCCCGGATGGTGAAGCGTTAAGCCGTGCTGTGACTGCCGTGTTGGAAAAAGGAGCGGAAATAATCCGGTTGGCAGAAAAGGAAAGGAGAAAATACGAAGATGGATAAGACAAAAATAATTGTGGTGGAAGACAACATTGTGTATTGCGAATATGTCTGCAATATGCTGTCACGGGAGGGCTACCACACTATGAAGGCTTACCATCTCTCAACCGCGAAGAAACATCTGCAACAGGCAACGGATAATGACATCGTGGTTGCCGACCTGCGTCTGCCTGACGGTAACGGTATAGACCTTTTGCGCTGGATGCGAAAGGAGGGAAAGATGCAACCCTTCATTATCATGACCGACTATGCCGAAGTGCATACCGCAGTGGAAAGCATGAAGCTCGGTTCGATAGACTATATCCCCAAACAGCTTGTGGAGGATAAACTGGTCCCTCTTCTCCGTTCCATACAGAAAGAACGACAGGCGGGACAACGCCGTATGCCCGTGTTTGCCCGTGAAGGTTCCGCCTTTCAGAAAATCATGCACCGTATAAGGCTGGTAGCCGCTACCGATATGAGCGTGATGATATTCGGAGAGAACGGAACAGGTAAAGAACATATTGCCCACCACCTGCACGACAAAAGTAAACGGGCAGGCAAGCCATTCGTGGCGGTGGACTGCGGTTCACTCACTAAAGAGCTTGCACCATCAGCTTTCTTCGGACACGTCAAGGGCGCGTTCACGGGTGCGGATAGTACCAAGAAAGGGTATTTCTATGAAGCGGAAGGCGGCACGCTGTTTCTGGACGAGGTGGGCAACCTTGCGTTAGAAACCCAACAGATGTTACTCCGTGCCATACAAGAGAGGCGGTATCGCCCGATCGGTGACAAATCGGACAGAAGTTTCAATGTTCGCATCATCGCCGCCACCAATGAGGATCTGGAGGCGGCAGTGAGTGAAAAGCGTTTCCGGCAGGATCTGTTTTACCGTCTGCATGACTTCGGGATAACCGTTCCGCCCTTGCGTGACTGTCAGGAGGACATCTTGCCGTTGGCGGAGTTCTTCCGCGAGATAGCCAACAAGGAATTGGAATGCAATGTGAGCGGTTTCAGTTCCGAAGCACGTAAAGCGTTGCTGACACACGCATGGCCGGGCAACGTGCGGGAACTTCGGCAAAAGATAATGGGAGCTGTATTGCAAGCGCAGGAAGGTGTGGCGACGAAAGAACATCTGGAGCTTGCCGTAATCAAACCTACCTCACACGTCAGTTTCGCCCTGCGCAATGACGTGGAGGATAAGGAACGGATATTACGGGCGTTGAAACAGGCAAACGGCAACCGGAGTGTCGCCGCAGAACTGCTCGGAATAGGCAGAACAACACTATACAGCAAACTTGAAGAGTATGGACTTAAATATAAATTCAAGCAATCATAGCCCGTAATTCACTGAATTTGGCTATCTTTGCATAACATTTGAGAAAAACGGCGATTGGCAGGAGCTTTTTGCCGCCAACATATAGGATAAGACCGCAAGGCGTTTCAAGCGAAAATCTGGTAAATTGGAACTACGGAGACGATTGCGTGATGCTTATGCTATGCTTATGCATAGCGTGCATTCACGTACTCTCCGTAAAGGCTTTACCAGAGCCATCGCTTGAAGGTAGTGTGAATTGCACGCTACTTTTTTTACCCTTGCCTAACGAAAGGAAACGATTATGGGTAAAGTTCAGATTCTCGCCGTACTGACGATGGACGGATGTCTTTCTTCAGAGTTATATGATAAAGCACATCAGGATTTGTGCCTTGACCGTTGCGGTCTTGATGAAATCAGGGAGAAAGCCCTTTACCATGTCACACCGGACTATTCCATTTCAATGCTGCACGAATGGCGGAAAGACGGTACAAACATTCGTTACCTCGCGGAAGCCACACCAGACACGTCGGACTATATCAACGGACTGCTGCGTATGCACGCTGTGGACGAAATCATACTATACACCGTTCCTTTCATCGCGGGAACAGGACGGCATTTTTTCAAATCGGCTCTGCCGGAGCAACACTGGACGCTTTCCTCCTTGAAAAGCTATTCCAACGGTGTATGTCGCATTATCTATATCCTTGATAAAAAAGCAAGATAGCCAAAATGTGCGGCAAGCATACATTTCTATTTTCAGGAATAGAATAAATGTTCTGATTACAAACAATTTAAGTCGGAGATAATTTGTCCTTGTGAAAAAATATTGAATTTTATGCCTTTGAAATCCAGCACCTTGTAAAATTGAGTGTTGGATTTAATATTTTCTGCCGCGCTTTTTGCCAATTATATTTATGTGCGCACGCAGAAAACAAAGTGTAATTTTCAAAATTGACAGAACCATGAATTATTTCTTGTTGGCGGAAACCGACTTTTTCCGCCTGATAAACGAAGCCGGCGACTGCAATATGGAAACGGCATACACGGCTTTCGCCACCCAAGTGATCGAACTGTGCAACGGCGGCATGGACATGAACCTTACCGTCATCGCGCTTGCCTACATCGAAATCGAGTTGCAGCACCATCCCGTGCGTAATCTGTCAGAAGAAAAAAGAGAGATTGCCGCCTACGTCAGCAAGGCTCTGTCTTTCGTAAGAAAGATGCAGAAATTCCTTGCCACGCCCCAAGTGCCACCACTAATATCCGCCAATAACGCAACAGAAACCACCGCCAGCCTCCTGCAATGGACGGGCAATGCCATCGACCTCGTGGAACTTATCTACGGCATCGACGAGATGGGCTGCATCAACAACGGCAACATGCCGCTCAAACAGCTTGCCCCGCTCCTTTACAAGATATTCGGGGTTGAGTCGAAGGACTGCTACCGTTTCTACACCGACATCAAACGCCGGAAGAACGAAAGCCGCACCTACTTCCTTGACAGAATGCAGGAGAAATTGAACGAGAGGATGCTGCGCGATGATGAGTTGGATCGTATGAGGAGATAAAAAACAAATTCATTAGAATAAATCACATCAATTCAATTCATTATTTTGTTATATTAGAAAAAGATATTAACTTTGCATTGAAATTGATATAGTCATAATTCAGATGAACTCAATACACGATATAACAGACTACATTATCTTACGAGTAAAATCGGAAGATAGATTTGCGTCTTTAATAAATTTAAAGTTGCAGAAGTTATTGTATTATGTTCAAGCATGGTCTTATGGTATCAATAAAAAACCTATGTTTGACGGCGAGTTTGAAGCATGGATTCATGGTCCGGTAAATCGAGAAATCTACAATCGATTTAATTCTACAAAATATCTCTATTCAGAAATCAATATTGATGATTGCATGAATCACAATGTGAGTTTATCATCAGAAGACGCTGAATTTATTGACTTTATATTGGAGAATTATCTTAAATATAGCGGTGCTGAATTAGAACGATTGTCCCACAATGAGATGCCTTGGATTGAAACACGTGGAGATTTAAATGTAAATGAGCGTTGTGACAAGGTTATTACTCCAGAACTAATGATTGAGTATTATGGGAAAAAATGGGAAACTATTAAATCTTAATTCAGATTCTCCTAAATACGGAAACAAATCATTAGTTACCAAAGAACAAGAAAATGAGTTAAAGAGAAGGAAGATAACTTTTTCCTTCTCTTACTTTAAGCAGATACCTAATTTTCAGATTGGAGAGTGTTCTAAGGGATGGCATATTGGGCTTCTTGAACGATTAGGTGCTTTGGGTACTATGACACCGCAAGAAGTATTAGAAGAAAATAGAGGTAGTATTGCATTAAGATGTCATCCAATAGATTGGAGTGCTAAAAACATTCCTATTCAACGAAAAGATTTAGATTGGCTACCAAAAGAAATATTGGACAATGAGACAGATTTTCCAATAATGCAATTTTCGATAACAAAAAGTACGGGGCGTATTGTAGGTTATTTTGATCGGGATTCTTCTATATTTCACATAGTATTATTAGATCCTGAACATAATATACAACCGGCAAAGAAAACTAATTATCAAATACAACCAACTACAAAAGGGTTATCTCAATATGATGATTTATTAAATAAGTTGGAACGAATTAAAAGTATCGTATCAGATTGTTCTGATAAAAAGTGCAAATTGCATTCACATATTAGTGTTATAGAAGAATTACATGACAATATTGTTTATATAGGACTTGATAATGACTTCTATAGCACTTATCAAGAAATCTTAAAGAAAATTCCATTGCAAAAAATTTTGGAAAACGGAATCTTAGTAAGTATGGATAATGCTTAAGTTCTAAAAAAATGAAGAAAGGTTTATGGTAAGCCTTTCTTCATTTTTTTATTTACTTCTGCTGCAACAAATGCTTCAGGTTGTCATCGCCTGCGATGCGCTCCAGTTCATCCTGCACAATCTGCTTCACCTCTTCCTTGATGCGCCGGTAGTTCGCCTGCACCGTTTCCTTCATGTGGTCGTTGCCGTCCTCGTCCGTGAAATCGGTAATGACAGGAATTTTCTTGTAGGCACTTTCCTCCCGTTTGACCTTTTCGGCATCCACCACAATCTCGCAGTGGAAAATCTTCTGCTCGATGCGCTCGTTGAAGTTGTCGGACACAGAACCGACAAACATACCTTGGGTGAGTCCGCTAATCTTGCTTGGCGGAATGAGACTGTCCATCTGGGTATTGATGGATGTAGAGACATCCTGACGGTTGATGGAAATGGATTGACGCTTTTGGAGCACTTTTCCAAAACGCTCGGATAAAGTCTTGGCGGTTTCGCCAACGACCTGCCCGCTGAAGATATTACCAACGGTATTGATAACCACCTTAGCCTCCTTGTCTCCATAATCACGAACCAACTGCGAGAAGTCCTGAAAACCCAGGCAGACGGCAACCTTGTTGCTTCGTGCCGTGGCAATCAGATTATCCAAGCCTTTGAAATAGATAGTCGGCAACTCGTCAATGATAACGGATGATTTGAGTTGTCCCTTCTTGTTGATGAGTTTCACGATGCGGCTGTTGTACAAGCCGAGTGCAGCACCATAAATGTTCTGACGGTCGGGATTGTTGCCGACACATAGAATCTTCGGTTCTTCGGGATTGTTGATGTCGAGTGTAAACTCGCTTGCGGACATCACCCAGTAGAGTTGTGGTGAGATCATTCTTGAAAGTGGAATCTTTGCGCTTGCAATCTGCCCCGCTAACTGCTCCATCGCTCCACCTTGCCATGCATCCATGAATGGAGAAAGATAGTTCTCCAGTTCGGGATAGCTCGTCAGAATCGGAAAGACATCCTCGTATCTGCGGTTAAGCAATTCGATGGCATGGGGAAAGGTACAATACTTTCCGTTTTTATAGATGCGCAAATACCAGATGATAGCTGCAAAGAGGATAATCGGACTTTCCACAAAGAAGTCGCCCTGCTTCTGAACCCACGTCTTGTTGAGGTTGAGCATGATGGTGTATGCACTTTCGTAAGCATCGGAAATATCACTCATGAAATCCGGGTGAATCGGATTGCAGCGATGACTTCTGCGAGGATCGTCAAAGTTGATGACATAGAACTGGGGCTTGACCTTATATCCATTCTGATGGTTCATCATGTGATTGTAGGCAATCGTCGAAAGGTCGGGAAACTTGAAATCATAGATATACATCGAGTAACCCTTCTCTATCTGCTGTTTGATGTAGTTGTTCACTACAGCAAAGGACTTACCACTACCCGGTGTACCTAACACGATGGTGGCACGGAATGGATTGACCACGTTGATCCATCCTCTCTGCCATTTCTTCTTGTAGTAGAAGCGAGTGGGAAGATTGACAGAATACTCGTTCTCCATGAGTTTGGTCTCCTGCATGAAACTCTCGTTCTCATTATTGAAGACATCCTCCATGAGGTTGTGTTTCAAGAGTCTACTCATCCAGAGTCCTCCCATCAACAGGCAGATATAACCCGCTGTCATTGTAAAGATGTACAGCGTGGCATTGCCCAAATGAGATATAGGCAACAATAATATCCACCAGTTGAGGAAGAACAGACAGAAACCTACGACAAGAACCGTCCAAATCTTGCTCCAACTCATCTTCTCTGCCTTTACGCCCTTGGTTCCCAAGCATGAGAGAGCCAAGAGTAAGAGCGAGAACAATTTTGTGTAGAGGATAGAATGAAATAAACTACCTGTACGGTTGAAGTTAATCAGGATTCTGTCAACAACCCCGATTGTCACTCCCCACATGCGCATTGCCTCATAGCAATACCAATATACATTCATAATTGCGAGTATAATACTCACGGCACGGAGAAAATCCATTATTTTTCCCAATGCTCTCAAATCGTCTTCTTGTGCCATTGTTTTTCTGTTTTGAAGTTATACCTTGATAATACGATTAAAGGTTTCTCCCTTTTCGCTTCTTTTTCTTTCTGCGTAACTCTCTATCGAATGCTGCTTCCTGTGCCTCATTTGATGAACCTCCTCCAGACATAAGTCCAAGACCGCTGCCGTACTCATCGAACAAGCCAGAGCTTTGAAGTTCCTTCTCCAAGACAACGCCATCTTCCGTTGGAATGGTAAGCGGTATCGGTTGCTCATTCTCGTAAGGCAAGGTGAAGAGCTCCTGCAGGGCATTGGCAGAAAGATTCGTTCCAAGCCTTGAACCATTGAAAACGCTTTGGGTGCGGTGGTCAATGAATGTTGCTCCGTAGATACGGCCGTCAGCTGTATGGCGGAAAACAACATCAATGCCCTTTGCTTTCAGAAGTTCTATGAACTTATCCTTATGGTATGTCTGCTTCAAGACTGCTTCTACGCTATGACGGGTCATCTCGGAGAGTTTCTTGTCTTCCTTGAACTTCTTGGTAGAATAAGCGAACCGCTTTTCTATCGCCTCCACACCGACAGACTTATCAATCTTGGAAGCCTTGAAAGGATTTCCAACTTTGTTGCCCTGTCCGTCCGTGGCAGAATAGACAAAACCATGATACTCACGACCGCCAACTTCGCCTCTGACTTCCTCCAAGGATATATTATATAAGGAAAGAAGTGCACGGTATTCGCCCAAGGACTGGAACCTGTAGGTAGCGCAGAGAGATTTTACGGTATTGGCAACCTGCTTTTTCACATTGCCTTGGCTTATATCCACCTTGCGGAGTGGATTGTCTGCCTGGCGTTGCTTGCGGTCTGCCTTGTGGAGATTGTACTTCTCCTCCAAGTCACGGGTGATAGCCTTGCTCCTATGGTAGTTGTATCGGCTATCCAAACACTTGCCGTTTTCATCCACTCGGATGGTCACGATGTGCATGTGATGACGGTCGATGTCCTCATGCTTGTAAACCATGTATGGCTGGTTGCCATATCCCATGCGCTCCAAGTATTCACGGGCGATGTTCTCCATTTCCATATCCGTCAGCACATCATCTGGATGCGGATTCAAGGATATATGCACGACAGGCTTCTCTGTTCTGATGTGCGGAGAAAGGTATCGCTGGAAATCACGCAAGGCATTGGCGATGCTCGTCTTTCCCGAACAATCATCGAAGATCTTGTTTGTAGCCAAGAGTTTTCCCTCTTCCTTGTTAATCTTCTCACCATTGTATGCCAGAGCCCCATACAATGAACTTCCAAAACTTATCTTTGCGACCATCTTTCCTCAAACTTACGGGTTAGTTCAACAATCTCACGGGTAAGAGAGACCAGTTCCCTGGTGCAATTCTCCAGCTTATAGAGCAAAGCCATCGCCTTTTTCTCTGAGAAATGACAACGGAGTTCCTTGACAACCTGGTTGTAGTTGTTGCCAATCATTCGGTACTGCGAGTGAAAAGAAGAAAGCTTGGTGTAGTATTCCACCAGTGTCTTGTCCTCGCGCAGCACCTTGAACGGCTCGCCGAAGATGCGTGCCTTGGCAAAGACAGCCTTTGCCTTCACATCAGTCTGCTCATACATGACGAGGAATTTCATCCACTCGTCATCGTCGAACCGAAGCATCACATGGTGCGACTTCGGGTTCAGCTTGGGGATTCGTCCCCCTCGTTTTCTTTCTGTGTTCATATTAAAATGGATTAAGTGGTACATGCGGCAATAATGGAATTGCACAAACTATCGTCAGATTGGAACATGGGGAGCCCGACTTCGGAGAGGCTACCAACCCGGCAGGGCAAGGTCTTTGAGGTACCCTCGAACATCTGCTGCGCTCGGAAGAATGAAAAGGAACTTTTCTTCTTCACTCGCTGGCACGATGTTACGGAGAGTAACTCCAAAGGTTTTGAGTAACTCAAAACATACCTTGCTATGTCTTTGAGGACATAAAAATCCGCTTAGGGTGGATTGAAGTTAGCCTTCGTAAGAAGCTGTCCCCATCCCGAATGGAAGCTGTTCGGGAAATCCAGTCCTTTGCGGAGCATCAAGCCTTAGTTCTTCTCGGAACGATATGGATGCGCTATCCATCGCTTTGCCTTTCGGGTGCAAAATTACGGCTAAAAAAGCACCCTTGGAACAGATGCACCCCAGACAACCACTGCAACTATCGGCAACATGCTGCCACAGGATTTGAAAACCATTGTTTTTCGGATTTTTCGTTGTTACTTTGCAGCGTGAATGACAGACATACGTGTCTTGAATGATGCAAAACAGACGGCATATTCAGATGCTCCAATGCAGTCATATAAAACGTATTACATGTAATATGATAAAACGTTTGACATGCAAACAGAATGATATGGCTGCACGGAAAAGGAATGACATATAGGTGTACCATAAAACATTACAGTATGAAATTAGACAGACATTAAAACTGCTTGTCTGATACGAATACAGAATGATTGTCAAGGATGCCTGTATGTTATATGGAATACAGACCTGCATCGTAACATATTGTCTGTATCACCAACAAGAATACAGTATATTATAACAATAAACAAGATGTATAACTCATAAAAAGACAAACATGAAGAAAGAACCAACATTCATCGCCTTCTCCACCCAAAAGGGAGGGGCTGGCAAGACAACACTAACGGTGTTGATGGCAAGTTACCTTTATTATGTCAGAGGCTACGATGTCGTGGTGGTTGACTGCGACTTTCCACAGTTCAGCATCAAAGACATGAGAGAACGTGACATGCAGAGTATCGAGAGCAACGAGTATCTGTTGAGACAGACACATGAGATGATGAAACGAACTGGCAAACCTGCCTATCCAATCGTGGAGAGTCGTCCAGAAGAGGCAGTGGAAACTGTTAAGCCTTTCTTGGATATGGATACTCCGCCAGACTTCATCTTCTTCGACCTCGCAGGAACGATTGACAATCTCGGCGTGATAGATACCGTTGCTACAATGGACTACATCTTTTGCCCAATTACGGCAGACAACGTGGTATTGAGAAGTTCCATCATGTTCGCCAGCCAGTTGAATGATATGTTCGTCAGTGTCGGAAAGACCAATATCAAAGAGTTGAATATGCTTTGGAATATGGTTGATGCAAGAGAGAAGACAGACCTCTATGAGAAAGCTGGTCGTGTGATGGACGGATTGGGCTTGTCGGTTTTGGATACATTCATTCCCGACAGCAAGCGATTCAGAAAGGAATGTGCAGAGGATGGCAACAAAGCGGTATTCCGCTCCACAATCCTTCCTCCCGACAAGCAGTTGATAAAGGGCAGCAACATAGAGAAACTTGCTGACGAAATTCTATCAATCATCAAGAAGTAATGTGTATGGCAAAGAATCTGAAAGTAAACATCGACTCGGAAGAGTTCAGAAACTCATTCCGACCACACATGCCACCAAGCAGGGCGTCAACGGAAGAACCTATACAAAAGGAGGCTCCAAAGAACGAAGTCAGCAAACCGAAAGAAGCGATACCTTCCAAGGGTACTTCATATCTCATGGATGAATACCAAGAAAGGTACATCCGCAGGTCTGAGAATCCTGCTCGTTCTGGCAAGATGACATACATCCGAAAGGAGTATCATGAAACCATCATGCGCCTCGTGTCTGTCATTAACCGTGAGGACATGTCCTTGTCGGGTTATATAGACCATGTGCTGACAGAACATTTCCAAAAATATGGGGAAGTTATCAAAGAAGTGTATAAGAAGAATAACAAGGACATAATCATGTGGTAATATGGGAATAATGTTAGTGATAATTGTGCTCCTGTATTTTGTATGGAGCATAGCAGTTTTGGTGTTTGATGCCGACATCTGGCTTAGAAACAAGTTGGGAATAGAAAAGGTCAAGGTTGAACCTAAGGAGAACCCACCTATTCCTGCGGATGACTTCATCGTCAGACACATTTATACCGTCTCACCGAAAAAAGTCCCAACGGAAACTGTGCAAACTAAGCAGGAGGACGAGGGTGAAGTGATAAAGGAAAGTGAGGTTACATTCGAGGAAGACAGTTCTCCGAGGAAGTCCGCTCGCATCCCTGATGATAAGTTGGATGAAGTTTTCACAAATACACGTATTGAGGATGTTGGCGTGAAGTATGATGAATCGGAAGAAGAAGCAGTTGTTGAACAAGCAAGTGGCAATAGCTTCGAGGAGATAGACAAGGCTGTTGAAACGGCAAGCAAGCAGAATGCCACAAACAAAGAATGTGCTCATGCTGGCAAGGTGTTTTCTGAAATGGAAGGCAACGAGCTTTTCAACATGATAGCGGAGCGTTCCCAGATTATCAAACGCAGAATGAATGCGTTGATGGAATTGCACATGTCGAACATTTCCACCGTTAAGCCTATGTCGGAAAAAGCAACAAAGGTTATCGAAAAAAAGAAACTTGTTGTTCCTGAAAACTTCAAGGATTTCAATATTAGAGATTTTGTATAACAATTAAAACGTAAGAATTACGATGAAAAAAAGAAACAGTGTTAAAAGACAAATTCCTTCGATAGATGACAAGGAGTTGTATGAGATTTACATGAGAAATCATGATGAGTGCAAGAAGAAAATTCATAAGCAGATTGACGCTTGTCTTGATGAGGCTTTTCCAAACAGTTCTTCATACAAAGAGAATGATTTGGAGGGGGATGTAACATTTGGAAATTTCGAGATGGGACAGTTTGAACCAATTGATAGAACGGAGAAAAACCGTAGCGAGCAGTATGTAGATAAGTTCATGGTAGATGCAGACTTTACTGTAAGACCAAGAAAACAAATCTATATCAGAGAAGAGACCCATGAGCGCATTATGAGGCTTGTGAATGTCGTTGGCAAGGGACAGGTTTCCATGTCAAGTTACATTGATAACATCATCAACGAGCACTTCAACGTATATGATGCAGAAATTAAAACTGCATTTGAGGAAGGTATAAAGGCATATCGCCTCTAACAATAATAATAGTACACCAATGAAAAAGAAAGACTACGGCTAAAATCTCAGTTCGCCACTGAATCCACAAGTCGGCATTATGCCGCATGAGTAAACAAAAGTATCAACCGCCAAACGGGATCATCCAATCCCCAAGGCACAGACAAAAAACGATTTATGAACAAGAAAAACAGAATCATTCTTCTCGCTGCGATGATTGTCGCAGCCGTATCACAGACATTCGCGCAAGGCAACGGACTTGCAGGTATCAACGAGGCAACAAGTATGGTGACCTCCTACTTCGACCCGGGCACGAAGCTCATCTACGCCATCGGTGCCGTGGTAGGTCTCATCGGAGGCATCAAGGTGTATGGCAAGTTCTCATCAGGCGACCCGGACACGAGCAAGACTGCCGCAAGCTGGTTCGGAGCCTGCATCTTCCTCATCGTGAGTGCAACCATCCTCCGCTCATTCTTCCTATAATATAATAAGGTATAAGACTTATGGCTGACTACCCAATCAACAAGGGCATCGGTCATTCGGTTGAGTTCAAGGGACTGAAGGCACAGTACCTCTTCATCTTCGCAGGTGGACTGCTTGCCGTCTTCTTCCTTGTGGTCGTCCTCTATATGGCAGGTTCGGACCAACTGGTCTGCATCGGCTTGGGTCTCACGCTCGGATCATTGCTTGTATGGGGAACATTCCATCTGAACAACAAGTATGGTGAGCATGGACTGATGAAGCTCCTTGCCTCCAAGAGCCATCCACGCTATATCCTCAACCGAAGGAAAACAAACCGAATGTTCAAACATAAAAAGAAAGAAGAATGAGAAATATCAGAAAATCAAGCACCCTTGAAAGCAAGTTCCCGTTGCTTGCCGTGGAGCAAGGCTGCATTATCTCCAAGGATGGCGACATCACGGTCGCCTACGAGGTGACGCTCCCCGAAATCTTCACGGTAACATCGCAGGAGTATGAGTCGGTACATGCCGCATGGTGCAAGGCTATCAAGGTGCTGCCAGACTACAGCATCGTACACAAGCAGGACTGGTTCGTGAAAGAGAACTATGCGCCGGACTTGCAGAATAGCGACATGAGCTTTCTGTCAAGAAGCTATGAGCGACACTTCAATGAGCGTCCTTACCTGCATCACCAGTGTTACCTGTTCCTCACCAAGACCTCCAAGGAGCGCATGGCACACCAGAGCAATTTTTCCACCTTGTGCCGTGGGCATATCATCCCCAAGGAAATCAAGGACAAGGAAACGGTAGCAAGATTCCTTGATGCCGTGGAGCAGTTCGCAAGAATCATCAATGACAGTGGTTATATATCGTTGCGAAAGTTGACAGACGATGAAATCACAGGCACGGAACGAACAACCGGACTTGTAGGCAAGTACCTCTCGCTCTCCACTGAGAACGTGCAATGTTTGGAGGACATGGAATTGTCTGCACGAGGTATGCGTATCGGGAACAAACATCTTTGTCTGCATACCTTGTCGCAAACGGAAGACCTGCCAACGGAAGTATCTACGGACAACCGCTTTGAGCGATTGTCCACTGACCGAAGTGACTGCCGACTATCCTTTGCCGCTCCTGTTGGCTTGCTGTTGTCCTGCAACCATATCTATAACCAGTATGTATTCATAGACAACAGTGACGAGACCTTGCAGAAGTTTGAGAAGACCGCCCGCAACATGCACTCGCTGTCAAGGTACAGCCGACAGAACGCCATCAACAAGGAATGGATTGACGAGTATCTGAACGAGGCTCACTCACAAGGCTTGCAGTCTGTCCGTGCCCATTTCAATGTCCTGGCATGGGGCGAGGATATGGAAGAGTTGAAGCATCTTCGCAATGATGTGGGCAGTCAGTTGGCAAGCATGGAATGTGTGCCACGCCACAATACGGTGGATTGTCCGACACTCTTCTGGGCAGCGATACCCGGCAACGAGGGTGATTTTCCGTCAGAGGAAAGTTTCCATACCTTCATCGAGCAGTCGGTATGTCTCTTCACGGAGGAAACCAACTATATGGATTCTCCCTCGCCGTTCGGAATCAAGATGGCAGACCGTATCAGTGGCAAGCCGCTGCACATTGACATCTCTGACTTGCCGATGAGAAAAGGCGTGACAACCAACCGCAACAAGTTCGTTCTCGGACCATCGGGAAGCGGGAAGTCGTTCTTCATGAACCACCTCGTCAGACAGTATTATGAGCAAGGCACGCATGTGGTCTTGGTGGATACGGGAAATTCCTACCAGGGACTCTGCGAGATGATCAACAGAAAGACAGGCGGAAAGGACGGTATCTACTATACCTATACGGACGAGAGTCCCATCTCATTCAATCCGTTCTTCACCGAGGATAAGGTCTTTGACATCGAGAAGCGAGAGAGCATCAAGACATTGCTCCTGACGCTTTGGAAGAAGGACAACGAGCCTGCCACACGAGCGGAAGAGGTCGCCTTGTCAAATGCCGTGTCGCTCTACATCGGTAAACTGAAAGAGGAAAGCGACATCGTTCCATGCTTCAATACCTTCTATGAGTTTGTGGGAACGGAATACCGCAAGGTGCTGGAAGAAAAGAAAGTCCGTGAGAAAGATTTTGATATAGACGGATTTCTCAACGTGCTGGAACCTTACTACAAAGGTGGTGAGTACGACTATCTGCTTAACTCCGACAAGGAGCTTGACCTGCTGCACAAGCGGTTCATCGTTTTCGAGATAGATTCCATCAAGGGTGCGCCCGTCAAGGCTGCATAAATAACTATTCCATTAGCAAGGAATTAGGCAAGTGTACATTGAAAAAACCTATCATCCGCCTACTTATCCATTCAACGAAAGACGATGGGGAGTGTAGCATGTAGGAAATCCATAAGTCAATCAGCTATCAGATTGCGACTGAATGGTGGGATGAAAAGATAGACAAAGGATAAAATCTATACTGATTGAATGATAGTCCAAGCGGTATCTGCGCGTACCTGCAACGTAAGATAGCTAAACTCGTTGTATCGTGACACTCATTTTCCAGTCTTTGAGGAGAACAGAGCATGTACTTGTCACGACGCATCTGCAATAAGCAGAAAAGGACGAAAGTCATATCCTCCTGTCTATCAGGCAAGAGTTATTATGCAAGCAAACGGGGATTGCCTAAATCGGAAAGCCACTTGTAAGGCTATGAGGTGCAGACCTCTGAATATCTGACAAGGCAACGGAGCCTCCGTAGTAGTCCGAGCAGGATAATGACCTGCACATGGCAAAGGGAGGCAGTTAATTCTTTTAATACAATTAATGAAAAATGTGTGAGACATTATGAGAAATTCAGAAAGAGTATTAAACAGTCTGGCTATACACAGCCGACAACCGAACTATAAATTTGAGCGGCTTTACCGCCTGCTCTTCAATGAACAGATGTACTATGCTGCCTATCAGCGCATTTATGCAAAGGAGGGTAACATGACCAAGGGGGCAGACAACGCCACCATTGACCACATGAGTATATCACGCATTGAAAAACTGATAGTTTCGTTGAAAGACGAGTCATATCAGCCCATACCGTCAAGGAGAGTTTATATTCCCAAGAAGAATGGGAAGAAACGACCTCTTGGCATACCCACATTCAATGACAAACTTCTGCAAGAAGTTGTCAGAATGATTTTGGAAGCGATATATGAAGGTAGCTTTGACAACAATTCCCATGGTTTTAGACCCAAGCGAAGTTGTCATACAGCCTTGCAACAAATTCAAAAGTCATTCAATGGGACACGTTGGTTCATAGAAGGGGACATCAAAGGCTTCTTTGACAATATCAATCATAACACATTGATAGACATTTTAAGGAAGCGAATTGACGATGAGCGTTTTCTTCGATTGATACGCAAGTTCCTCAATGCGGGATTTATTGAAAATTGGGTATTCAACAAAACATATAGTGGCACGCCACAAGGTGGAATAATCAGCCCGATATTGGCAAACATCTACCTTGACCAACTTGACACTTATATGCGTGAATACATCCAAAAATTCAACAAGGGCAAGGAAAGAGCAGACAATCCCGAAAGGGTGAAATTTGAGTACGGCAAAAGTCGTGCAGTGTTGAAACTCAAAGCGGTAACAGACAGGGAAGAGCGCAAATTCATAGTCAAAGAAATAAAACACTTTGATAAGGAAAGAGCAAAAATTCCTTGTGGTGTGGATATGGATGCAAATTTCAGACGCCTAAAATATGTACGGTATGCAGATGATTTTCTGTGTGCTGTCATTGGAACAAAGAAAGAGGCGGAAGCCATCAAGCAGGACATCAAAAAGTTCCTTGCCGAGAAGCTTTCGCTTGAACTTTCAGATGAGAAGACACTCATTACACATGGAAGAAAGTCTGCAAAGTTCCTCGGCTATGAAATCTATATCCGCAAATCTGTATTGACCAAGAGAAACAAGGCTGGCAGATTGACAAGACCCTTTAATAATAAGGTGTACTTGAAGATGCCGACGCAAGTGATTAGAAAGAAACTCCTTGACTATGGTGCATTGGAGATAAAGATGCACAATGGAAAGGAGTTTTACAAGCCTAAGCACCGACCATATCTCATCAACAGTGATGACTTGGAAATCTTGGAAAGATACAATGCTGAAATAAGAGGTATCTATAACTTCTATTCAATAGCAAACAATTGTCATTCGCTTCATACATTCAAGTATATCATGGAGTATAGCATGTACAAAACCTATGCGTCCAAGTATAGAAGTTCTGTAGTGCAAATCTGCAAGAAATACAAGAAAGACGGAGTGTTCACAGTAAGCTATAAGAACAGAAAAGGACAAACCTTAAAGAGGCAGTTTTATCACGATGGGTTCAAGCGTAAGAAACAAGAATATGGAGATTGCTATGACAGATTACCTGTTCAATACTTTTACCACGGAACAAGTCTTATCGACAGATTAAAGGCAAACCGTTGTGAATTGTGTGGAAAGGAAAACGTAAAACTTGATATGCACCATGTGAGAAAACTCAAAGACCTTCAAGGAAAGGAAGATTGGGAACGCCACATGATTGCACGCAAGCGTAAGACGATAGCTTTATGTCGTAGCTGCCATAAGAAAGTCCATTACGGTAGTATAGACTGATAGAATTAATGGAGAGCCGGATACGCCGAAATGTGTAAGTCCGGTTCGGGGGCGAGCATTTGGAAACCTACCATAGTAATATGGCAAGGCGCTGGGTGCTTAGCCTACATCATCCAATTTTGTTCCCAGTCACGACCATCATCATCATGGAGCTGTTCATCAACAAGATGCGCCGCCTGAAAGGCATCCGCAAGATGATAGTGATAGAAGAAGCATGGAAAGCGATAGCTTCGGCAAACATGGCTTCCTATATCAAGTATCTCTATAAGACGGTCAGAAAGTTCTTCGGTGAGGCGGTTGTGGTAACCCAGGAAGTAGAGGACATCATATCCTCCGCTATCGTGAAGGACAGTATCATCAACAACTCAGACTGCAAGATACTCCTTGACCAGAGGAAGTTCATGAACAAGTTCGAGCAGATACAGTCATTGCTCGGATTGACGGAAAAGGAGAAGTCGCAGATTCTCTCCATCAACCAGTCCAACGACCCCTCACGTCTCTACAAGGAAGTATGGATAGGAGTCGGAGGAACGCAGTCGGCAGTATATGCCACAGAGGTGTCCACGCAGGAATATCTCGCCTATACGACTGAGGAAAGTGAGAAACTGGAGGTAAGGGCATTGGCGGAGAAACTCGGCGGTGACATGGAAGCCGCCATCCGGCAGCTTGCAGAGGACAAACAAGAGAACAAGTAAATTCATTATCCACTTAATCCAAAAGTAAAAATGAGAACAAAAGTAATCATGACAATCTGCCTGTTCCTGCTGATGGTGGGAAAGGCAAGCGCACAGTGGTCTGTCATAGATCCTACCAACATTGCGCAGAGTATCATCAACTCGTCCAACAACATCGTCCACACGTCTTCGACGGCTCAGAACATGATCAACAACTTCAAGGAGACCGTGAAGATTTACGAGCAGGGCAAGAAGTATTACGATGCGCTGAAGTCGGTGAACAACCTCGTCAAGGACGCACGCAAGGTGCAGCAGACCATCCTCATGGTGGGTGACATCACGGACATCTACATCAACAACTATCAGAAGATGATGCACGATGACAATTTTTCCGTGGAGGAACTCTCCGCCATCGGCTTCGGCTACACCAAACTGCTGGAAGAAAGCAACGATGTGCTGACGGAGTTGAAGAACGTGGTGAATATCACGACCCTTTCCATGACGGACAAGGAGCGAATGGACGTGGTGGAACGCTGCTACTCGAAGATGAAGCGTTACCGCAATCTCGTGAGCTACTACACCAACAAGAACATTTCCGTGAGTTATCTGCGTGCCAAGAAGAAAAACGACCTCGACCGCATCATGGGACTCTACGGCAAGTCAAACGAGAAATACTGGTAGCCTATGGATTTCGAGAACCTTCACCAGATACTGCGTTCCCTGTATGACGAGATGATGCCGCTGTGTTCCGACATGACGGACATTGCCAAGGGACTTGCAGGACTTGGGGCGCTGTTCTATGTCGCCCTGAGAGTTTGGCAGTCACTGTCAAGGGCAGAGCCGATAGACGTATTTCCGCTGCTCCGTCCATTTGCCATCGGACTTGCCATCATGTTCTTCCCGACCATCGTGCTCGGTACGCTCAACAGCGTGATGAGTCCCATTGTGCAAGGTACACATTCCATGTTGGAGACACAGACCTTCGACATGAATGAATACCGGGCGCAGAAAGACAAGTTGGAGTATGAGGCGATGAAACGCAATCCGGAAACCGCATACCTTGTGAGCAACGAGGAGTTTGACAAGCAGCTTGACGAACTCGGCTGGTCACCCGGCGACGTGGTGACAATGGCGGGAATGTATGTGGAGCGTGGCATGTACAGCATGAAGAAGAGCATCCGTGATTTCTTCCGTGAACTGCTGGAGCTGCTGTTCCAAGCCGCTGCACTGGTCATAGACGTGCTGAGGACATTCTTCCTCATTGTCCTGTCCATCCTCGGACCGCTTTGTTTCGCCATATCGGTATGGGACGGATTCCAGTCCACGCTGACGCAATGGTTCTGCAGGTACATACAGATTTATCTCTGGCTACCCGTTTCGGACTTGTTCAGTACCATCCTTGCAAAGATACAGGTGCTGATGCTGCAAAACGACATCGAGGCATTGCAGAACGACCCGAATTTTTCCATTGAGGCAAGCAACGGTGTTTACATCGTTTTCCTCATCATCGGAATCATCGGTTACTTCACCATACCGACTGTGGCGGGATGGATCATACAGGCAGGTGGCGGCATCGGCAACTACAACCGGAACGTGAACACGGCAGGCTCACTGGGCGGAAGCATCGCAGGAGCAACGGCTGGAAATGTGGCAGGACGTGCCGGAAGGCTCATCAAGAGCGGATTTAAGAAACGATAGTCATTAACGAATAAAACAACGAAAAGAAAAATGGAATTTAAGTCATTGAAGAATATAGAGACCTCGTTCAGACAGATACGCCTGTTCTGCATCGTCCTCGTCATCGGTTGCGCTGTCGTCGCAATATGTTCGGTGGTGTTCGCATTCCGATTTGCAGAAAAGCAGCGCGAGAAGATATACGTCCTTGACGGCGGCAAGTCGCTGATGCTCGCCCTCTCGCAAGACCTATCACAGAACAGACCTGCCGAGGCAAGGGAACACGTGAGACGCTTTCATGAGCTGTTCTTTACGCTATCTCCCGAAAAGAGCGCCATCGAGCACAACGTGAAACGAGCCTTGCTGCTGGCAGACAAGAGCGCATACAACTATTACCAGGACTTTGCGGAGAAAGGTTTTTACAACAGACTCATCGCGGGAAACATCAACCTGTCGCTGCAAGTGGACAGCGTGGTCTGTAATTTTGACAACTACCCTTATCAAGCCAAGACCTACGCACGGCAGGTGATACTCCGAGAGAGCAACGTGACGGAGAGAAGTCTTGTCACCGTATGCAGGTTGGTGAACGCCACACGCTCCGACGACAACCCGAATGGTTTTACCATTGAAGGTTTCACCATTGTGGAGAACAGGGACATCAGTACAGTAGAACGATAAAAATAGCAAGAATGGAAAATCCGATTAAGACAATCCAAGAAAAGGTGAATGATATGAAGGGAAGACTGCGTGACAGGCTGGATTCCCTTCCGCCAAGGGTAAGACTGAAAGTCGTGCTTGTCATGTTCGGCTTGTTTGCCCTCTGTAGCCTTTACATGATAGGTTCAGCCATCATCAACTTCGGAAACGGCAAGACCTCTAATATAGAGATTGAGCATATTGAGAGTGTAAAGTTGCCCACCGACAAGGGGCAGCAAGTGACCAACCTGAAAGAATTGATACATGGAGAAGGAGAAGAATGACAAGATGGAGCCGGCTAAGGCTCCAAAGGAAAAGAAACCTTTAACAGAGGAACTGCGTATCAAGCGCAACAAGATGATTGCCATACCGTGCATGTGTCTCGTCTGTGCATTGGTGTTATGGCTCATCTTCAAGCCGTCGGCATCAGAGGGTGAGAAAGGCAGCAAGGGATTCAACATGGAAATGCCCGATGCGGAGAAGACAGATGTGGAGGCAGACAAGCGCAAGGCATACTCCAATGAGGATCTTGCCAATAAGCAAAGGGAAAAAAGCAGGGCAATGAACACCCTTGGAGAATACATGCCAGGCATTGATTCCACAGCATCCGGTCAAGGTAAGGATTTTGACCTGATGCAGTCTGGGCAGCAGCCAACAAAAGTGGAAAGACAGGAGGCGGATGCCATCCGCTCGTCTGCCGAAGCATACCAAACCTTGAACACGACCTTGGGCGGTTTCTATGAACAGCCACAGCAAGGGGGAAGCAGCGAAGATGCTGAGTTGAGGAAACGTCTTGACGAGCTGGAGGCAAGCATGATGCAGCAGGAAAACAAGCGTTCCAATATGGATGAGCAAGTTGCCCTTATGGAGAAGTCCTACCAACTTGCGGCAAAGTACATGCCTGGTGGAAATGCCAATGCGGCAAGTCCTTCATCGGCAGAAACTGCAACAGAGGAAAACAAGGAAGCTTTCACCAAGGGCAAGAAAGCCAAGGTTTCCCCTGTAAGGCAAGTGCAAAGGCGTGTAGTCTCGTCCTTGAACCGCCCCATGAGTAACGAGGAGTTTGTCGCCTCTTACTCGGAAAAGGCTTCGGCAAGATTCAATACCGCCATCGGAAGAGGTGGTGTTTCCGACAAAAACACGATTTCTGCCTGCATCCACGGCAACCAGACCATAACGGACGGACAGGCAGTAAGGTTGAGATTGTTGGAATCTATGCGTGTAGGCAATAGGGAGATACCACGAAATTCTGTCATTGTCGGAGTGGCACGATTGCAAGGTGAAAGGCTTTCCATAGCCTTGAAGTCCATTGAGCACAACGGCATGATTATACCGATTGAGCTTGCAGTCTATGACAATGACGGTCAGGAGGGCATCTTCATCCCAAAGTCGATGGAGGTTGACGCAGCCAAGGAAGTGGGTGCCAACATGGGAAGCTCGCTGAACAGCAGCATCAACATTTCCTCCAATGCCGGGGCACAACTTGCCTCCGACTTGGGAAAAGGTGTCATACAAGGCGTGTCGCAGTATATCTCCAAGAAGATGCGTACCGTCAAGATACACCTGAAGGCTGGCTACAGGGTCATGCTCTACCAAGAGGAAGATTAGCCGAAAGGCAACAACATTTATACCACTTAATCCAAAAGTTTAATTAAAAGCAAACTAAAATGAAGAAGACAACAATCATGTTCGCCCTTATGCTGGGTGTAGCCTGCACTGCATCAGCGCAGAAGACAGGCAAGAAAAAAGCGCAGAAGTCTGTAAAGACTGAGCAAGTAAGCAATGTTTCTTCCGGCCAGGAAGAGAAACTTACCTTGACCAAGGAGGTGTATCCGCAGAAGGAAGAGAACAGCAACCTCTATCACGGCTTGACCAAGAAGCTGACCTTCGACCGCATGATTCCACCTCATGGTTTGGAAGTGACTTATGACAAGACGGTTCATATTCTCTTTCCTGCCTCTGTCAAGTACGTTGACTTGGGTTCAGAGGATTTGATAGCCGGCAAGGCGGACGGTGCGGAGAATGTTATCCGTGTAAAAGCAGCCGTGAAGAATTTCAAAAAGGAGACCAATATGAGCGTCATCACGGAGGATGGCTCATTCTACACCTTCAATGTGAAGTATGCCAAGGAACCGCTCATGCTCAATATCGAGATGGCGGACTTCATCCATGACGGTGAGGTGGTGAACCGTCCGAACAATGCGCAGGAGATTTATCTCAAGGAGTTGGGCAAGGAAAGTCCCATGCTGGTACACCTCATCATGAAGTCAATCCATAAGGAGAACAAGCGCAAGGTGAAGCACATCGGCAGCAAGCGTTTCGGAATCCAGTATCTTTTGAAGGGCATCTATGTACACAGCGACTTGCTGTATTTCCACACAGAAATCAAGAACCAGAGCAACGTGCCGTTTGACGTGGACTATATCACGTTCAAGGTGGTGGACAAGAAGGTGGCGAAGCGAACCGCCATTCAGGAGCAGGTGCTTCTTCCTGTCCGTGCCTACAACTATGTGGTGCGTGTGGCTGGCAAGAAAACGGAGCAGACGGTGTTCTGCTTGCCGAAATTTACCATTCCTGACGACAAGGAACTTGTCGTGGAGATGAACGAGAAGGAAGGCGGTCGCCATCAGTCGTTTGTCGTGGAGAACAGTGACTTGGTGCGAGCTTTGACAATCAACGAACTTAGCGTGAAGTAACGGATGAAAAGAAGAAACATTGCAATCATGGCGTTGCTTGCCCTCACCGCAGGGCAGGCATTCGCCCAACGATGCCTTCCTCAGATGAAAGGCATCGAGGTGAAGGTCGGCATGGCTGACGGAGTATATAACGGCAAGAAGTCCTGCAAGGCTGGCTATTATGCAGGTCTCGGACTTTCGAGCTATACCAAGGGTGGTGACAAGTGGACGTATGGGGCGGAATATCTGCAAGTACATCAGCCTTACCGTGAAACTTCCGTTCCAATGGCACAAATGACGGGCGAGTTCGGTTATTCCTACAACTTCCTTTCCGACAACAGCAAGACAGTGCTGTTCTATATCGGAGGTACGGCACTGGCTGGCTATGAGTCCGTAAACTGGGGCAAGAGAACCATGTCGGACGGAGCGACCTTGCAGAACAAGGGAGCGTTTATCTATGGCGGTGCCGTGGCATTGGAAACGGAAATATACCTGTCGGATGCAATAGCTTTGACCGCTTCCGTTAAGGAAAGGCTTGTTTGGGGCAACAGCACGGGACATTTCCACACGCAGTTTGGTATTGGCATGAAGTTCATCATCAACTAAAACAGTGAGCCTATGGACATCAATGAAATCAAACAAGTGCCTATTGTGGACTTTCTCTATATTCTCGGCATTGAGCCTGTCAAGCACAAGGCTTCGGGACTTTGGTATCATGCGCCATACCGCAACGACCGCAATCCTTCGCTTCGGGTATCAACGGACAAGAATGTCTGGTATGACTATGGCGTCGCCAGAGGTGGTGACATCTTCAACCTCGCAGGGGAGTTCATCAACAGCAATGAGTTTGTGGCGCAAGCCAAGTTCATATCAGAAACACTTGGTGGCAGCTTCCCGACATCGTTTCCGCATTATCAAAGGATAGCGGAAAAGGCTGTGAAGGCGAAAGGCAATCCCTTTAGTGATATTGTGGAAAAGCCTTTGAGTCATCCTGCTCTCAGGCAGTACTTGCGTGAGCGTGGCATATCGGCTGACGTGGCGAGCCGTTTCTGCTGTCAGGTGGAATACCGATATAATGGCAAACAGTTCTTTGCTGTCGGTTTTAAGAACAACAGCGGTGGCTACGAGATACGCAACCGCTTCTTCAAAGGTTGCGTGTCGCCAAAGGACGTCACTCTCATTGGCAGGAACAGCAACGTTTGCCATCTGTACGAGGGTTTTATGGATTTCCTCTCTGCCGTAATTCTCGGCATAGGTCGTGGTGAGGATCATATTATCCTCAACTCGGTGGCTAATATGCAAAAGGTGCATCATCTTTTGGATGGCTATGCACAAGTGTACTGTCATTTGGACAATGACGAGGCAGGCGAGAATGCCTGTGTAGAATTGCAAAAGCGATATGGCGATAAGGTCATTGACCATTCGCATCTATACACTGGCTACAAGGACTTGAACGAGTACTTGATGAGCCATAAGACAAGAAAGTAACAATCATTCAAAAAGCATCAAGACAATGAAGAAGAACAATAAAATCAAGAAATCAGTGAGCGTGTTGGCATTCCTTTTCGTGTGTGCCTTGTCGGTAATCCTTTCATCGTGCAGCGATGAGCTGGACATTCAGCAATCGTATCCTTTCAAGGTGGAGACGATGCCTGTACCAAAGGACATTGTGCGTGGACAGACCGTTGAAATCCGCTGCGAGTTGAAGGCGGAGGGCAAGTTTGACGGCACCATCTATACCATCCGCTATTTTCAGCATGACGGAAAAGGCTCGCTGAGAATGGAGAACGGAACGGTGTTCCAGCCTAACGACCGCTATCTGTTGGAGAACGAGAAGTTCCGTCTTTACTATACTTCGGCAAGTACGGAGACACAGACGCTGACAGTGGTGGTGGAGGACAACTTCGGCAAGTCATACGAAATGGAGTTCAGTTTCAACGATACTGATGAGGAGGAAGAGTTTGCGAGAAGTGCCAACAAACTCGGTAGCGTATGAGGTTGATGATATTGTTAGCCTTACTTCTTGTGTCGGGCAGCTTGTCTGCCCAGACGCAAGGGGCGATAAAGCGAGTTTGTCATGTGTCACGTTTTGAGTTGGCTGTCGCCTGCATCAAGAAGTACGAGGGTCTGCATGGACCGAAGCATCATCCTTATGTCGGATATGGGCACAAGCTGTTGCCTTGCGAGCGGTTCTCTCCAAAAATGACGGAACGGCAAGCCGATGCCTTGCTGCGCTCTGACCTCAGAAAGCTTTGCGCCATGTTCCGTGGTTTCGGTCGTGACTCGCTGCTCTTGGCTGCACTTGCCTACAATGTGGGATGTGGAAAGGTGATGAAAAGCCGGATGTATTCCAAGATGCGAAGTGGCAACAGAAACATCTATCGTGATTATGTGGACTTCAAAAGGTGGAATGGAAAGATAGTGCCTTCCATCGAGCGAAGAAGAAAAATGGAGTATCTGCTCTTGTTTACTCCATAGAATAAGGTTTTATAAAATAGGACAGTCCTTTTGATTGGGGGCTGTCCTTTGTTCTTTGCAAGCATCGCAGATAAGGAAAAGACGGTTTCTTTGCCACTTTCTTTTCCGCTCCTCGGCTCATGAAAGAAAGTGGCGGAACGAATTTTCATCGCTCCGCCGATATGGATTTCATGTCGTTGCAACCATACGCTGCTCTATAAGTCTTGCATTGCTGTTCACCAAGTTGATGATGTCTGCATGTTGTTCGGTGTCCTTGTTCTGTAGTCCGTGGCATTGTACGACTTTCATCTGTTCGAGTGAAAACTCCACTGTTTCAACTCTTTGTTCGGCTATTCTTGCAGAGAAGATGATGCAGTCGGGATTGAGTGAGTAGTTTGTACCGCTGCCTACGCAATGGTGCATCGCCTTACCCTCAAGAACGTGCTCCCTGACGCTTTCAAGCATTCTCACCACGATATTGCCGTCCGTGAACATCAAACCGAAGAAACGGCTCTTCATTTCCTTGAATTTGTCCTCGTTCTTCAATGCCTTGCGTATCTCCTCCTCGGTGCGCTCCTTTTCTTTCTTTGCTCTGATTTTCTCGGATATTCTGTCGTGCTCGGCTTCAAGGTTGTCGGGGCAAATGTAATGTGGACTTCTGATGTCCTTGCCCATTTCCACCAACATACAGATGTAGTCCGCCCATTTGCCGATGTCTGTAATAAGGTAATGGTTGCGGTTGGCTATCTTGTAGGCATTCCAACAAGTTTCCAAGTGCCGTGGGTGGTCTATGAAGTGGCGGACGTGTCCGTAACGACATTGTTTCATCATCGTTTCGATGCGGTGGTCTGTCAGCATCGCCTTGAACAATGTAAGCGGTTCGATGCCGTGAAACGCTCCGTCAAAGCCGTTGCGCCATATCTGAGGAATGACTTTCATATCGGGGCAGACCGGAAATGAAGCAATATGCTGATAGGTGGTGTTGTCTTTGCGCAGTTCAATGTCGGAGTCGTAGCAGAACGTGTCCATATAGATACCCATTGTGCGCTTGCGTGCCATAACCTCCACCTTGCCTTTCTCGTTCATCCAATAGCGTGCCACCTCCCAACAATAGATGTCTGCCTTTTGTCCCTTGCGGTAATAGGCTTTCATCTGATATGCTCGCATGAGTTGCAGTCCCTTACGCTCGGTGAGTACACAGAAATAGGTAGAAGACATTGCCTTCTGTCGCTTGGTGCGCTGCACTTCCAACTTTGCCTTACACTTCGGACAGACACATTTATCCGCATCCTCGTCCGTAGTCCAAGTGTGTCCGCAGTCCATGCAGGTGGTCTGTCCGTGCTTCAACTGAAAGGCATAGTGGTCAAGACACTCACGGAATGCCCATTGCATTTGCGCTCCCTTGATAGGTCGTAACCCCTTGTTTGAGGTTACGACTTGCTTCTGATATTTCGTTCTTGGTTTCATAACGTGTCGAATAATGATGGTTGGTGTATTTCGTTGTCTGCTCTCTGTGAGGTGCGCTTGGCGGTATCTCGGTTACGCATCTTGTTCATCTGCTCTTGCTGATATTGGCGGATGGCTTCCTGTCTTGCCTGTGCCTTCTCCTCTTCTGTGAGTTCGATGTGGTGGTTGACAGACACTTGGCAGTTCAATGGTTTGCCGACCTCGATGTCCTTCTCCTCGTAGTAGTGGATGGCTTGTCCATATATCTCGTCATCGCAAAAGCCGTTGCAACCGCTCTTCTGTACCCAATTAAGGATATAGGTGACGCAATCGTCTATGTTCTTGTCGGGGTTGTCATACTTGGCTGCAAAGAGTTCGTCCTCCATAGCACGCTCCTCCAAATAGGCTTGTATGGTTCTCTTGAAATATTCTGTAGTGTTCATATCTGATGTTGTTAAAGGGTTCGTTACTCATGATAGATGATGTCGCAGTCCTCAACTTCTGTAGGCAGTCCGAAGAACGGATAATGGCTGAAGTAAGGTTCTGTGCACATGTCCTCGTTGTATCTCGGACTTACTATCTCAATATTGTTCTTGCGTATGGCTTCGTCCACCATACGGACTTCCTCGTCAGTCAGTCCGCTTGCATCGCCATTGATGATGTAGCAGAGTGCCCATGTAGGTATTGCTTCAATGCTTCTGTTCATATCGCTTGCTCATTAAATGGTTTGCTTGATTAGCTCAATCGTGTATTTAGGGTTCACCTCGTTGAAGATGAAGTCCACAAAATCACGCCTTGCGTCCTTGTTCAACTCTCGGTAAATGTCCTTGAATGATGTGATGTTACCATTGATGTATGTGTCCACCATATACTCAAAGATGTTGTCCACCTCATAATATCTGCACTGCTGTGATGCAGTCTTTGAATGTCTTTTTGTTCCCATATTCTTGTATGCTTAAAGTGTCAATAACCAAATGAATGTTCCAATCAGTACCACCATAGAAAGAATGGAAATGATGATGCCGAAGATGAACTTCACAATTCCCAATATGACTTCACCGACCATGCAGAGAGCCATATATCCCAACCAAGCCACCAAAGTGATGAGGGTTGAGCCGACTGCGGAGAACAATCTCCACCAAGTCTGTGTTATATTGATGTTTGTTGTCATATAGCCTTGAATTAAATTTATTTGCGGTTCCAGGAGCTGAAGGGAAGTTCTCGTTTCTTCACCTTTTTGTCGCTCCCTTTTCCGACATTTTTTTTGCGTCTTCCTGTCGCATCGGTCGTTTCGTTTCAGGTGCCTTTCAAGGGCGGCGAGGCTGGAAATACAAGGTTTTTCGGAAAAATACTACCCAACGGTGTGGAGATTTTTTCGAAAACCGAAGGCTCGACCTTTTATTTCCAAAGCCCGCTGCCATACCTTTGCACCTGCACGATAACGGTTGATGCCAAAAGGAAAGACCCTGTGGAGGAAAGAAAATCAGAGCGGCAAATGAAAATAGAAACTTCACGGAAGTTTTTGGACTGTGCGATAAAAAATGGAACTGCGAGTTGTGGTTATAAAAGTTGCATTCAGTACTGATAGCTTAAAGTTGTTTAGACTGACACTTTGACATTATAAAATTTCCCAAATAAAATAGGCATGATGTTTGTATTTGATATTAATGAATTTTGAATGATACGACTCAGCCAACAGTCCCGGCTAAGCCGCATGGATTAAAAGGGACTTAAACGTAAGCGACAATGGCATTAACGTATAAAACATTAAGTTCAAATTTTGCTAAAGTAAAGGATAAAAGTGTTGCTCAATTAGGAACATTCATTGGTGGAAAAGTTGGAGAGAATATAAAATCTGAAGTGTTTAAAAACGGATGCGCTATCAGATTGTCATATGCTTTCAACTATTCAGGAGTACCAATATCACCATCCGATGGGGCCGTTTCTTCTGGTGCTGATAAAAAATGGTATCTCTATCGTGTGTCTGATATGAAGAAATTTATCATAAAACATATAGGAGGTACTCCTTTGAAAGGTTCTACTGCAAATAGCTTCAAAGGCAAAAAAGGCGTTATCGTCTTTAATGATTGTAATTGGAGCGATGCCACCGGACATGTTGATTTGTTCAATGGTATACAATGTGAGTATGAAGCAGCTAACGATTATTTCAATAATTGCAATTCGGAGTTACTATATACTCTCAAGTAATTTTTTTGAGGGTGTCTCTTTCTATGAATAGACACCCTCCTTTAATATTATACCCTATGAAAAAGTTCCTTTTTATTTTTCTGTCATGTTTACTTTTCCAACAGCTGACAGCTCAGACCATTGTAAAATTTGACAATGGTAATAACATTATATATAAAAACTTACAAGGAAAAACTATTGTAAAGAATAAAAAATATACAATAGCATTTACTGATACGATTTCATCTATCGGCTTTGTCGGCACGAGAAAAGGTGAAATAGTTTGTATTAATAATGCAGGTAAAGAACTATTTGAAGTATATAAGATTGACAATGGTCCAGATTATGTCAGTGATGGCTTGTTCAGAATTGTAGGAAAAAACAGCAAAATAGGTTTTGCTGATACATGTGGAGCTATTGTTATTCCACCCGTTTTTTCGTATGCTACACCTTTTCACAATGGAGAGGCTAAAGTTTCTTTTGGCGGCAAGAATGAAAAACAAGGAGAATACCAATCATGGAAAAGCAACCTTTGGTTTTTGATAAAGAAGTCCAAATAGTTTTTAAAAGCATTGGATATGTTTTTTAACAGAACTAACAAAAGTAGCAGAATATTTCCAAAGCCCGCTGCCATACCTTTGCACCTGCACGATAACGGTTGATGCCAAAAGGAAAGACCTTGTGGAAGAAAGAAAATCAGAGCGGCAAATGAAAATAGAAACTTCACGGAAGTTATTGGACTGTACGATTATCGCATACTCATTTCTGAGAAATGGATACAACGTCGTCTTACAAACGTCTTGAAAAATGGAAATCGCATACAAAAATGGCACAGCCTTCAGAGAAATTCCGGTGAAAGAAGAGTATGGCTTGTCCATGCTTCTTGCATCGGGTTTTCTCCAAGGCTGTGCAGCCAAGCATGAAAGTGGTCGTTGAGGTTTACATCAATGACTTCTTTCTTGCGGTGGAGTATGCAAACAAAATGGTACGGCAAATCAAGGAATGGTGTTTCTTTTGATCGGTTAGCCTGCAACCGACAAAAAGAAGCACTTTTCCTCATGCCGTACTACTGAGACATGAAAGGGTGGCGTGCCACTGTTTCATGTCGTTTGGATTGTGCAATAAAAATGGAACTGCGAGTTGTGGCTATAAAAGTCAGCCGTTGTCAGCACGGCAAACAAAGAAAAGTCCTTGGCAGTATAGTCTTGAAGCATTTCAAGGCATACTGCCAAGGATTTTTCTTGCCGTGCCATAGTCGGAGGAAGTTAGTCTGAGGTACGAGGACTGTCTTTCTTCGACGACGGCTGACTTTTATACAAAACACACGAAAGGATGAGAATATGCAAACGAAATAGACCATTCAAAACAGGAACCCTTACCACATATGTTTGAATGGATTGAAATGGAAATAGCAAAGAATAGAGAAGAATATGGTTTAATAAAAACAGATTTGTCCAAGCAAAAAATCGGGGATAAAAAATCTTAAAACATTCTTTATCCCCGATTAAATATCGTACCTTTGCAACCGAAAGAGTTCTTTGGGTGGTTATGCAAATCACAGCAGGATGCTACATTCTGTTTATTTCTAATTCGTAACCTCTTCTTTTTATGAGATAAAAACTTATCTCATTCTCAATCACTTATAAAAAATACGTACTTTCAATTCCGGAAAATGGAAAATTCAAGGGACTAAGCTACATTACTAAAAATCCCGGCAAGAGAATAGCTGTATGCCATCTCCTGCCGGGATTTCCTGAAAACTTACAGTCTTGTATTTATCATTGTATGTTCATTTGCTTTTGGCACTAATTCTTAACTGTAAGATTCTGGGTCTTTACCTCTTTACTGTTTCCTCCCACCATAATCTGGAAGTCGCCAGGTTCAATCACATGCTTTAATTCTGCGTTATAGAATTTGAGCATTTCAGGAGTGATGTCGAAGCTGATTTCCCTGCTTTCTCCTGCAGCTAGATGGATGCGCTGGAAACCTTTCAGTTCCTTGACAGGGCGAGAGATGCTGGCTACCATATCACGGATATAGAGCTGAACTATCTCGTCGGCATCACGGCTGCCCGTATTCTTTACGTTGATGGTGGCGGTAATCTTCCAGTCATCCATATTGACTTCATGGCTGCTCAGCTTCAAATCGCCATACTCGAAAGTGGTGTAGCTCAATCCATAGCCGAATGGATAGAGAGGACCATTGCTTACATCCAGACAATTGCTGGCAAACTTGGCAAATTTCTGATTGTCATCAGGTACTGGTCTTCCCGTATTCTGATGATTGTAGTAGAGAGGCTCCTGTCCGGTTGTCTTTGGCATGGAAGTGGTGAGCTTACCTGATGGAACCTTGTCGCCGAAGATGACGTCGCAAAGTGCATCTCCCACTTCAGAACCACCAAACCATACGTTCATGATGGCAGGAATGTGTTCTTTCTCCCATGACAAAACCGTAGGGCGACCGGCAAAGTTGAGCAATACGACAGGTTTTCCCGTCTTTGCGAGTTCTGCCAGAAGTTCTTGCTGCACATCAGGCATTTCCAGATTAGTGCGGCTTGCACATTCTCCACTCATGTCGGCAGTTTCGCCCATGGCGCATACAATCACGTCTGCTTCCTTTGCTATCTGCAGTGCCTCGTTCTTCATCTTTACCTCATCTCCCCAGGCGATAGATTTACCCAGTTCACCGTTCTTCTGAAGCTCTCTATCGCGCCAGATATTGCTGCCCTGTGCATATAACAAGGTGGCTTTGCCATCGAGCGCTTTCTCCATCGCCTCCTTGATAGTGGTGTATTTCTCTGGAGCCTGAGCTACACTCCATGTGCCGGCTATATTGTTGCGGGTATCTGCAAGAGGACCAATCAGCGCTATCTTTCCCTGTTTCTTCAGAGGAAGAAGATTTCCTTCATTTTTCAGAAGCACGAAGGTCTCGGCTGCTACGTCGCGAGCTATCTGTCGGTTTTCGGCAGAGTAGATGTCGGTCTTGTTTCGCTTGGTATTGCAGTAGCGGTAAGGATTGCTGAACAATCCCAGTTTGTATTTTGCCTCGAGTATGCGTCGGCAGGCGATGTTGATATCTTCTTCTGTCACTTTGCCCTCTGCCACACTTTGTGCCAGATGCTTTACGAAGGCATTGGAGCACATATCCATATCCGTACCAGCCAGGAGTGCCTGTTCTGATGCTTCTTTCAGATCCTTGGCAGTGCCGTGATTCAGAATCTCGGCGATAGATGCATAATCTGTTACGAGAAAGCCCTTGAATCCCCATTGTTTTCTCAAGACATCGGTCATCATCCAGTGGTTGGCGGTGGCAGGGATGTAATCTATCAGGTTGAACGAAGACATTACGCTTCCTACGCCAGCCTTTACCACGGCTTCATAAGGAGGCAGGTATTGGTTCATCATACGTATGCGACTCATATCCACGGTATTGTATTCCTTGCCGCTCTCCACGGCTCCGTAGAGGGCAAAGTGTTTGAGGCACGCCATGATTCTATCGGCTCTCAATATCTCTTCCGTGCGCATATCGGCGCCCTGGTAACCCTGTGTGAGTGCAGCACCCATCACGCCGCTCAGGTAAGGATCCTCTCCGTTACCCTCGCTGATTCGTCCCCATCGGGCATCGAGTGCAATATCTACCATGGGCGAGTAAGTCCAGTTGATTCCTGCCGCACTGGCTTCCTTTGCCGATACTTCGCCTACCTTCTTCATCGCTTCTGTATCCCAGGAGCAGGAGAGGGCGAGGGGGATAGGGAACATGGTCTCGTAACCGTGGATTACGTCCATGCCCACCAGCAGCGGAATGCCCAGACGGCTGTTCTTGATGGCGATGTCCTGGAGAGCCTTGATTTTGTCGAGCCCCTTGATGTTGAATACGCCGCCCATGTTGCCTTTTGCAATGTCGCCACCCACCTGGGTGTTCAGGGCTCCACCGGTAGTGATGTCGCCAGCCACCATCAGGTTGAGCTGACCGATTTTCTCCTGCAGAGTCATCTTTGCCATCAGCTGGTCGATATACTCCTTCATCGGCAGGATTTTACCTTTTTGAGTTGTTGTTGCAACTTTTTTCTTGCTGGCGGGTGTGTGGGCGATGGCAGGAACCATCAGCGAGCCAGCCAGCAGAAATGATAGTGATATGAATGCTGTTCTCATATTTATAATGTTAGTAGGGTTATTATGTAACTTATATCATTGTTAGTATTGTTTTGCAAAAGTAATAAAAAAAAGAGAACCCACATAGGATGAAGGGTGAAAATGTGGATTTTTTTATTTCAGTTCAAACGCCTTTTTGAGTTTCAGCTGATCGGAAGCATTTCCGACGAGCGCCTCAAACTTGCCTGCTTCAGCCTTCCAGGATGCAGCTGTTTCATCATAGAAGCTGAGTGCCTGCTTATTGATGGTGATGTTTACATCCTTGCTCTCTCCCGGCTGCAGGTAAACCTTCTGGAATCCCTTCAGCTCCTTGTAAGGGCGATCGACAGAAGCCTTTACATCATGGATATAGAGTTGGATGGTTTCTGCACCGGCACGTTTGCCAGTGTTCTTTACATTCACGGTAAAGGTGATAGAGTCATTCTGATTCATCAGATTCTTATCACTGCGAAGATTAGAGATGGCAAACTGAGTGTAGCTCAATCCATGTCCAAAGGCGAATGCAGGCTTGATGTTTTTCTTATCAGTCCAACGGTAACCTACGTAGATGCCTTCCTTATACTCCTCATCAATGATGTTGCCCTCAGTCTTGGCTCCACCTTCCTTGCGCCAGGTGCCCGGATAGGTGTTTAATGCGTGGGCACCCACTTCCTGCAATGAGTTTACCCATGTGAATGGTAATTTGCCGCTAGGATTCTTGTCACCGGTGAGGATAGAAGCCAGAGCTTCACCGCTTTCGCTACCGATAAACCATCCCTGTACGATACCTGCTACCTTCTCTTTCCAAGGCATAGCCACAGCATTACCCGAGATATTCACATAGATGAAGTTCTTGTTGGTTTTAGCCAAAGCCTCTATGAGCTTGTCTTGAGCGTATGGCAATTCAAGCTGTTTGCGGTCGTGACCTTCGCAATCCTGATAATCGCTCTTGTTCAAGCCGCCAAACATCACCACGTAATCAGCATGCTTGGCCTTTTCTACGGCTTCGGCTATCAGCTCAGTCTCGCTGCGTTTGTCCTCCAGATTCTGTCCGGTAGTTACGCCATTGTAATTTCCGCTAACATCGCCTACATAACCTCTGGCAAACTCCACTTCCACATTATCTTTTTCCAGTCGTGATTTTAATCCATCGAGTGGCGAAATCTCCCGCTGTACCTTGAGAGAAGAGCTGCCTCCGCCCACGGTCATCATCTTCACGGCATTTTCTCCTACTACCAAAACACGTTGTGCCTTCTGGGTCTTGATAGGAAGCACATGGTTCTTGTTCTGGAGCAGTACGATGCCTTCTTCGGCAATCTGTCTGGCTGCTGCATAGTGGCTGTCAGAACAGAGGAAACCGTGAGGACGGTTCGGATTCATGGTGGTGCGATAGAATAGGCGTAATACGCGGCGCACCTTTTCATCCAATTCCTTGGTGGTGTATTTACCTTCCTGGATACCTTTTATATATGGTACGGCAAGGTAGTAATTATCGTAGGCATTGCTGGCACCCATAGTCAATCCATTCGTCCATGTGCCGAACTCTATGTCGAGCCCGTTCTTCACGGCTTGGTCAGTATCGTGTGCGCCTCCCCAGTCGCTTACCACTACGCCGTCATATTTCCAGTCGCCCTTCAGAATCTTGTTCAGTGTCCACTGGTTGTGGCAGTTGTGTTCGTTCTTGTAGAGATTGTATGCACCCATGATTCCCCAAGTCTTTCCTTTCTCTACAGCAGCCTTGAAGGCTGGGAGATAGATTTCATGGAGGGCACGGTCGCTCACGATGACATTTACCTGATGACGGTATTCCTCGTCGTTATTGAGGCAGTAATGCTTTACGCAGGCTGATACTCCCTTAGACTGTAATCCTTGGATATAAGGTACAACCATGATGCTTGCCAGGTAAGGATCTTCACCCATATATTCGAAGTTGCGTCCGTTCAATGGGGTGCGATAGATGTTCACGCCAGGACCTAGAATCATGTCTTTTCCTCGATACAGAGCCTCTTCGCCTAATGATTCTCCATAGATTCTGCTCATCTGTGGGTTCCAGGATGCTGCCAGGCAGGTGAGGGCAGGGAAGGCAACGCAGGAGTCGTTGGTCTGACCAGCCTGCTCCCATTCGTCCCACAGTACATCAGGGCGAACACCGTGAGGACCGTCATCTGTCCAGAAATCAGGAAATCCCAAACGGGGAACTCCTGCAGAGGAAAACTTACTCTGTGCATGAATGATGCGAATCTTTTCTTGCAGCGTCATGCGGGCAATGGCATCGTCGATGCGTTGCTCTACTGGTTTGGTGTTGTCGAGGTAGACGGGCAACTTACCAGTTTGTTGTGCGCTGGAGGTGGCTATAGCCGCCATCGACAGTGCGCAGGATAGAATGAAGTGTTTCATGTTTCTTGTGAATATTATTTCTTATGAATATTAAATTGTTAGTTATGAAAATGCGTATCTGTCATTTTTGGATGCAAAGTTACTAAATAATTAGACATAAAACGAGTGCTTGCAAAGAAAAAGTGGAAAAATATCATTGGTGATTTTTATAAGTACCTGATAAAGAGTGCTGTATGTTTATTCCATCCACTTTCAATGGTATGGAAGATTATGGAAACCTGTTGTTAATGAGGTTGTTATTGCGTTTTTTGTCGTTTTTGTTCCACTATTTTATTAATGAGGTTAGGAAAACTCGAAAAAAACTATTAAATTTGCAATCGCAAAAATGCCAACTACAAGACCAATCCTCAGGCTTATGTCATCACCAAGAAGACTGTGACCAGCAAGTCTGTCTTGAAGTTGAACTCTGTTGCAGGTGGCGGATTTGCAATTAGCATTCTTGCACAATAACACAATAAAATGCAGAATTTTGAGTTATTATGAAAGAAAGTTTTCTTGAATTAATAATTATGCTCATGAAAAGAATGAATAAAATGCTGTTGGCTGCTGCTTTGGCGGCAACCACACTTTCTGTTCAGGCAGAACAGAAGAAGGGACCGGCTTGGTTGAGTGATGCACTTTTCTATCAGATTTATCCATCTTCCTATATGGATACTGATGGCAACGGTATTGGCGATCTGCCGGGTATCACTTCCAAGTTGGATTACATCAAGTCTCTGGGGGTGAACGCCCTCTGGCTCAATCCGATCTTTGAGTCGGGATGGTTTGATGGTGGCTATGATGTCATCGATTTCTACAAGGTGGATCCTCGATTCGGTACCAATACCGATTTGGTTACTTTGGTCAATGAGGCCCATAAGCGTGGCATCAAGGTTTGTCTCGACCTGGTGGCAGGACATTCCAGTACCAAGTGTGCCTGGTTTAAGGAGTCTTCCGAGAAAGATCCTAACCAGCGTTACAGTGATTATTATATCTGGATGAATGATATCCCTGAGAGTGAGAAGAAAGAAATAGAAGCCCGTCATCAGGAAGCAAGTCCGGAGTCTAGTACCCGAGGAAGATATGTGGAGGCTAATGCTCCTCGTGCCAAGTATTATGAGAAGAATTTCTTCGAGTGCCAGCCTGCCTTGAACTATGGTTTTGCTCATCCAGATCCAAATCATCCTTGGGAGCAGGGCGTAGATGCTCCAGGACCACAGGCTGTCCGCAGGGAGATACGTAACATCATGGCTTTCTGGTTTGATAAGGGTGTGGATGGCTTCCGTGTAGATATGGCGTCATCGCTTATCAAGAACGACCCCGACAAGAAGGAGGTTTCCAAACTCTGGAATGAGATGCGTGCCTGGAAGGATAAGTATTATCCAGAGACCGTCTTGATTTCAGAGTGGGCTAATCCGCAGCAAGCCATTCCTGCCGGCTTCAACATCGATTTCTACATCCATTTCGGTCTCAAGGGCTATGCCTCTCTGTTCTTCGACCGCAAGACTCCATGGGGCAAGTGGGAGCAGAGTTACCAGAACTGCTATTTCGACAAGCAGGGCAAGGGCTCGCTCAAGGAGTTTAGCGAGAACTATACCAAGGCATTCAATGCCACCAAGAATCTCGGCTACATTGCTGTTCCATCTGCCAACCACGATTACCAGCGTCCTAACATCGGTACCCGCAACACGCCAGACCAGTTGAAGGTGGCGATGACCTTCTTCCTCACCATGCCTGGTATTCCGTTTATCTATTATGGTGATGAGATTGGTATGAAGTTTCAGATGAATCTCCCTAACAAGGAGGGTAGCAATGAGCGTTCTGGTACCCGCACTCCGATGCAGTGGACCAAGGGCAAGAATGCCGGATTTTCTACGAGTGCACCCGATAAGCTCTACTTCCCTGTAGATACGGAAAACGGAAAGTTGACCGTTGAAGCTCAGCAGGGAGATCAGAATTCTCTGTTGTCATATACCCGTAAGTTGACCGCTTTGCGTCATTCTGCAAAGGCTCTTGACAATGAGGGTGATTGGAAGCTCCTGAACCAGAAGGGGCAGGAATATCCGATGGTATATGAGCGTACTTTGGGTGAGGAGAAGTATGTTGTTGTTGTGAATCCTGGTGCCAAGGCAGCCTCTCTCAATATCAGCTCCGTAGGTGGTAAGGCAATTTCTGTTCTTTCCACAGGAAAGGTTGTGTATAAATCAGGAAGAAAGACTGATGTGATTAAAGCTTCTGGCATAAGTGCCGCCATATTCAAGGTGGAAAGATAGAGCTTTTATAAAAACAGAAATGCGTCCGTATTGTGCGGGCGCATTTTTGTTTTACGGTCACGAATCATCTTCATTATGCAGCTTTTATTACACGTCGTTGACCTACTAATACGATGATAGTCTCCTTGCCAAGATACCTTTCTATCAATCTTCCTTCAGATACCAGTCCTTGATATATCCGGAATAATGCTTGGCAAACTCCTCGGCTTGTCCGGGATTGCAAGACTTCACCTTCCTAGCTGGAATACCAGCCCAAATCTCATGTGCAGGAACCTTAGTGCCATGGGTAACTACTGCACCTGCAGCAATGATAGCTCCTTCTCCGATATCTGCCTTGTCAAGCACAGTGGCATTCATGCCGATGAGAGCACCTTTTCTAACTGTGGCTCCATGAACGATGGCCCCATGTCCCACAGATACATCATCTTCCAGGATGCAAGGCATTGTACCGGTTTGATGAATGCAGGCGCAATCCTGCACATTTACCCTGTTTCCACATCTGATAGCATCCACGTCTGAGCGCAATACCGCACTATACCAGATGCTGCAGTCATCGCCAAGAATACAATCGCCGGTCAGTACGGCATTCTCAGCGATAAAACAATTCTTTCCCCATCGGGGAGTCTTTCCCTCTACTGTCTTTATGATAGCCATATTAAAATATGTATTTAAATTTGGGTGTAAAGGTAACAAAAAATATTGGAATCACCTTATACTATTTCAGATACTTCTTCAGCCACAAATCGAAGAACTTGTCATATACCACGTAGGCATCATCCTGCTGGGTGATGAAATCTTTTTCCAGCAATCCCTTCAAGGCAGAGTTGACAGAACTTGGTGATGGGAGGTGGTATTTCTTGGCAAAGGCTCCGCTCTTTACGCTTCTGGCTTCGCCCTCTGCAGAGATGGCAATGAAGACATTGCGCTGCTTTTCCGGCATCTGGCGTAGAAGGGTCTCGTAGGTGTCTTTTCTGCAAAGATACAACTTTTATTCCGATTATCATAAAGTGATTATCATAAAATGATAATGAAATAAGGAATTTTATCATTTGACGATTATCATAAACTAATAATTATGATATGGAGACTCCTCTAATGTCAATAGAAAAAAGGGTTGCAATCCTCGAAAATATGGATTGCAACCCTTTATACCTTATTATATATAAGAGTTAAGGTTACTCTATGATATACTCTTTGGGAGTGACTTATTACAGCTGAGCCAACTCTACAACCTTATCTACTGCAGCGCTCAAGCCGTCCTTGTTTTTACCGCCAGCCTGGGCATAGTGAGGCTGACCGCCACCGCCACCCTGAATCAACTTGGCAGCTTCGCGAATCATCTTACCTGCGTTCAAACCGTGATCCTTAACCATATCATCGCTGAACATTACGCTGAGCATAGGCTTGTCGTTATAAACAGAACCTACCACGCAAATCATGTTCTCTGGCAATGCCTCGCGAACCTTGAATACCAAATCCTTGGCAGCTGCTGGCTCCATTGGTAATACGGCTGTAACAACCTTCACACCGTTGATTTCTCTTGCATTCTCTACGAGCTTATCCTTAGTGCGCTCCACAGCCTGAGCCTGGAACTTCTCAACATCCTTCTTCAAGGCATCGTGCTCGTCGATGTACTTTCTGATAACACCCTCGAGATCCTTGGCGTTGTTGAACAAGCCCTTCAACGCTACGATGGTATCCTGCAAGCCGTAGATTGCCTCCTCGCATGCCTTACCTGTCAAAGCCTCGATACGGCGGATGCCGGCTGCAACGCTGCTCTCAGAGATAATCTTGAAGAAACCAATCTTGCCGGTGCTCTTGGCGTGAATACCACCACAGAACTCAGCAGATGGACCGAAGCGAACCACACGAACCTTGTCGCCATACTTCTCGCCGAAGAGGGCGATAGCGCCAAGTTCCTTAGCCTCCTCGATAGGAGTATCGCGGTGCTCATCCAATGGATAGTCGGCACGGATCATCTCGTTTACCATGTGCTCTACCTTGCGGAGCTCCTCATCAGTTACCTTCTGGAAGTGAGAGAAGTCGAAACGCAAGGTGTCCTTATCTACATAAGAACCCTTCTGCTCTACGTGCTCGCCCAAAACCTGCTTCAGACAGTAGTCGAGCAAGTGGGTAGCTGTATGGTTGGCAGCGCTTCCCTCGCGGCTCTCGATATCAACGCAAGCCATGAAGTCAGCATTTACATCCTTTGGCAACTCCTTTACGATGTGGATGCTCTGGTTGTTCTCACGCTTAGTGTCGATGACCAGAATGGTCTCATTCTCGCTGACGAGCACACCCTTGTCGCCAACCTGTCCACCCATTTCGCCATAGAAAGGAGTGTTGTCGAGTACCAGCTCATAGAAACTGTTCTTCTTCTGAGTCACTTTGCGATAGCGGAGGATGTGGCACTCATATTCTGTATAGTCGTAACCAACGAAATTTTGGTCGCCTTCCTGCAATACCTCCCAGTCACCGTTCTCAACGGCAGCAGCATTGCGGGCACGTTCCTTCTGCTTCTTCATCTCCTCATCGAAGCCGGCTGCATCAACGGTGTAACCATTCTCACGGCAGATCAACTCTGTGAGGTCGAGAGGGAAACCGTAGGTATCGAAGAGGCGGAATGCGCTCACGCCGTCGAGTTGAGTCTCGCCATGAGCCTTGAGCTCGTCCATATCACCATTGAGGAGGTTGATACCCTTCTCCAAGGTGCGGAGGAATGAATCCTCTTCCTCTTTCATCACGCGGGTGATGAGTTCCTGCTGAGCTGGCAACTCTGGGAAGGCTGCACCCATCTGCTCTACCAATACATTGACGAGCTTGTACATGAATGCCTGCTTCTGACCGAGGAATGTGTAAGCGTAACGTACGGCACGGCGCAAGATACGGCGGATTACGTAACCAGCCTTGGCATTGCTTGGCAACTGGCCGTCGGCGATAGAGAAGGCTACGGCACGGAGGTGGTCGGCGCAAACACGCATAGCGATGTCGACCTTCTCCTGCTCATCCTTGCCCTCACCATTTTCACCGGTAGGAGTAGTAAAGCCATACTTCTTGCCAGAGATTGTCTCAATTTCCTTGATGATTGGCTGGAAGATATCTGTATCATAGTTAGAGTGCTTGTCCTGCAACATGCGAACCAAGCGCTCGAAGCCCATACCTGTATCGATAACGTGCATTGGGAGTGGTTCAAGAGAACCATCAGCCTTGCGGTTGTACTGCATGAACACGATGTTCCAGATTTCGATGACCTGAGGGTTATCTTTGTTTACCAACTCACGGCCTGGCACCTGAGCCTTCTCTTCCGGAGTACGAGAATCCACGTGAATCTCTGAGCAAGGACCGCAAGGACCTGTTTCGCCCATCTCCCAGAAGTTGTCGTGCTTGTTACCATTGATGATGTGGTCGGCTGGCACGTGCTTAGCCCAGTAACCTGCAGCCTCGTTGTCGCGTTCCAGACCTTCCTCCTTGCTACCCTCGAATACGGTAACATAGAGGTCGGCTGGGTTGAGCTTCAAAACTTCAGTAAGATACTCCCATGCCAAATCAATGGCACCCTCCTTAAAGTAGTCGCCGAAGCTCCAGTTACCGAGCATCTCGAACATGGTGTGGTGGTAAGTATCGTGACCCACCTCTTCGAGGTCGTTGTGCTTACCGCTTACACGGAGACATTTCTGAGTATCAACACGACGTACATCCTTGCCTGGATCTTTTGTACCGAGGATGATGTCTTTCCACTGGTTCATACCAGCGTTTGTAAACATCAGCGTAGGGTCATCCTTGATAACCATAGGTGCTGATGGAACAATTTTGTGGCCTTTTCCTTCGAAGAATTTCTTGAAGGATTCGCGCACTTCATTAGCTGTCATCATATCTATTTTATATTTATCTTTAATTTCTATTTCCTGTTTGGAAGAGGGGATGGCGACATCCTCTCTTTGAATTATTTTTGCCCTTTAGGGCATTTTCTCCCCAAAAACTTTGCAAAGATAAGAAGAATTGTTTAATTTTGCAACTAAATTAATTATTTTTGAAATTTAAGTGGGTAAAATATGGCATTAAATACAGATAAACCGGTGAAATTATACTACTCCATCAAAGAAGTAGCTGAAATGATAGGGGTGAATGAATCTACTCTGCGTTATTGGGAGAAGGAGTTTACCTTTATCAAACCGAAGGTTACTGCCAATAAGGTGCGTCAATATACAGAGAAGGATATTGAGCAGATTAAGGTGATTTATTCGCTGATCAAAGTGAAGGGATTTAAGATTGCTGCTGCCCGAAAATATCTCCAGCAAAACCGTTCCGGTGCTGATAAATCATCGGAAGTCTTGGATACTTTGATTAGCGTGAGAGATCAGTTGAAAGACTTGAAAAAGCAAATCGATACATTGGTCTAAGCTGGGAACTGTTTTTATTTTAGCACTGTTTTTTAGGCACGGATTATGTAGATTGCACGGATTTAATATTATGAATATGATATTCCAATATGGAGGATTATAGAATATTCTGATATTAGGAATACAAAAGAGGAATAAGATAATGGGAATGAAACCTGCTTGGAGGTTTTTGTTTTTCCCTTATCCTATTCCTCTTTTTTAAAAGAAATCTTCTTTTATAGAAATCTTCTTTTTGTTTTATCTAAATCTTCCTTTTTGATGGCGGAAGATTACCAGCAATCTTCTCCGAATGCATCAAGAAGCGTTACTTTGGCAGCTTCTTTCTTGGTGAGTTGCTTGCTCCATTTTACACGATTCTTGGTTGATGCTCCTTCGCCTTTGTTGCCATATTCTGCATAACGGGCAGTTTCTTCATTCTTGGCATTATTCCAGTTGTGCCATCCTTCTGGACGGATATGTTTGCCCAGTTCACAATCCATGAAAATGGTGGCTGCAAATGGACGCCAAGGACGGCCTAAATATACTTTGTCCACATCCTTGTCGGCTGTCAGTCTGCACTTGTAGAAGACATAGCCGTACTTCTGACCTGCTGGGGTAGAGGCTGCTGTGATATAGCTGTTTGCCTTGCTGTGGATTTCGCAATTCTGGAACCAGGCAATACTTGGACCGAAGATGAAATCAGTTGTTCCCTCGATATAGCAGTCGTAGAAAGCTACTCTTGTGCCACCTACGCCAGTATAGACTGTATCCTGATTGCCCAATAAGCGGCAGTTTTGTACCAGGATATGGTCGCCTTCTGTATGCAGGGCTACTGCCTGTCCTAACTTGGCTGCATTATTTTCAATGGTGATATCCTTGAGCGTGATGTAGCTTCCTTGAACCTTGAGGGTATAGGTGCGGAAGGTGCCCATCGGTTTACCTTTTACGGCTGCTTCTGAATCCAGACCGCCTACTGGCATCTTGATGTTGGCATGGTCATCCCACGTAATGATGGTGTTGTCACGGTCTTCACCACAGATGGTGATGTTGGTGAACCACGATGGGATGATGAGCTTTTCCTTATACACTCCTTTTTTTACATAGATGACCTTGGTATAGTCCATGAAGGCTCTGCAGACTTCGATGGCTTCGTCGATGGTGCGGAATTCACCTGTTCCATCTCGGGATACTACCAGGGTATCCGGGTTGTCATACTTGTTGGCGGCAAGCACTGGCCATGCCGCCAAGAATAGCATCATTGCTAATAATACCTTTTTCATTGTTTACAGTAGATTTATATAGAATTATAATATTCTCTGCACATCCTGCAAGTCCTCGATATTCTTGAGCATATCGGTAATCTTCTTAACCTCATCTCTATCGTGGACACGAAGTTCGATGGTACCGTCGAAGATACCATTGTCGCTGCTGATGGTAAGCTTGTGGATATTGACACCCAACTGGTCGCTGATAACCTTGCTTACATCAAGCAACATGCCCTTGCGGTCGATGCCCTGTATCTCGATGGTTGCATCAAAGAGTAGCTGCTTGTGCATGTCCCATTTGGCATCTACGATGCGGTTGCCATAGCTGGATTTCAACTTGGCTGCTACCTGGCAGGCACGCTTGTGTATCTCTATGCGGTTCTTGTTGTCGATGAATCCCATGATGTCATCTCCAGGGATGGCATGGCAACAGGTAGGGAAGATAAACTGGTTGATGTTTTCTTCTGTGATGATCAGCGGTTTCTTCTTATTGAAATCCTTGCCCACAATGAAGAGTTCTTCCTTTTTCTCTGTGCCGGTTTCCTGCTTTTTCTCCTTGCTCTTGCTGCCGAGGAATGGGATATAGTTGCGCCAACTGCTGGATTGTTTTTCCTTCTTGTTCTTACCCTGCAGTTCGTCGAGATCCTTTTCTCCTAAGATGATGGTATGGTTGCCTAAAGCCAGGAAGAAGTTCTCATGCTTCTGGATGTTATGGAAGTCGCAAAGTTTATCTACGATAGACGTTGTTGTCTCCATCGCATTCTTCTGGAGCCACTCGCTGAGTACTTCCTCACCTTTCTTCTGTATCTCACGGTTGTCTCGTCTCAGAATGGCCTGTATCTTGCTTTTTGCCTTGGCTGTGCTGACAAAGTTGATCCATGCTGGTTGTACATGCTGGCTCTTACTGGTCAGAATTTCCACCTGGTCGCCACTCTGCAACTTATGGCTGAGCGGAACCAGTTTATGATTGACCTTGGCACCGATACAATGGCTTCCCAAGAAGGTATGGATCTGGAAAGCGAAGTCGAGTGCAGTACAGTCGGCTGGCATGGTCTTGATTTCTCCCTTAGGAGTGAAGACGAAGATTTCTGATGCAAAGAGGTTGAGTTTGATGGCATCAAGGAAGTCCATGGCATCCGGTTGTGGGTCATCCAGAATTTCCTTGATGGTGCCGAGCCAGTCGTTCAGCTCGTTTTCATCCTCAGTATATTCGTTTTCTCCCTCTTTGTATTTCCAGTGTGCGGCAAATCCCTGTTCTGCCACTTCGTCCATGCGGTCTGAGCGAATCTGTACTTCTATCCAGCGTCCCTGCTTACTCATCAGGGTGACGTGGAGGGCCTGATAGCCATTTGCTTTCGGATGGTTGAGCCAGTCGCGCAGACGGTCTGGATGACTCTTGTATATCTTGCTGATGGCTACATAGATATTGAAGCATTCGTTCACCTCGTTTGCCCTTTCTTTAGGGGTAAAGATGATGCGGACTGCCAGAATATCGTAGATTTCGTCGAACGAGACATGCTTGTTCTGCATCTTGTTCCAGATGGAATAAGGGCTTTTTACACGGGCTTTGATCTTGTATTCTACGCCCAACTTATCGAGTTCTTCACGGATAGGGGCGGTAAACTGTGCAAAGAGATTGTCACGCTGTGCTTCTGTATCTGCAAGTTTATGCTCTATGTTGGCATATTCCTGCGGGTGGTCGTATTTGAAACTGAGATTCTCCAATTCCGTCTTGATCTTGTTCAGTCCCAGGCGGTTAGCTAATGGAGCATAGATGTAGAGCGTTTCTCCGGCAATCTTGTATTGTTTGTTGGCCGGTTGGGAAGCGAGGGTACGCATGTTGTGCAGACGGTCGCAGATCTTGATGAGGATGACACGGATATCATCGCTCATGGTGAGCAGGAGTTTCTTGAAGTTTTCTGCCTGCGCAGAAGCCTTATCTCCAAAGATACCACCGCTGATCTTGGTCAGTCCATCTACAATCTGTGCTATTTTAGCACCGAAGATATTGGTGATGTCTTCTACAGTATAGTCAGTATCTTCCACCACGTCATGAAGCAGGGCTGCACAGATACTGGTAGAGCCTAATCCCATTTCTTCGCAGGCGATTTGAGCCACGGCGATAGGGTGCATGATATATGGCTCACCAGAGAGTCGTCGTACTCCTTTGTGAGCTTGTCGTGCAAAGTTGAAAGCTTTCGTTACGATATCTACTTTCTTGCGGTGGCGTGAAGCCACGTATGTGTCTATCAAATGCTGGAAAGCATCATTGATGAGCTTGTTGTCAGCCTGCTCTCTTTCCAGTTCCTTCAAGTTCTGATCGTTCATGGTTTTACCCTCCTGCTGAAATTTTTAGTTGATGAATCAGTATGTGTTGTCTGTCGGCAAATCAAGGTGTTTTACTTCACCTTGATCTTCTTGCCGGCACGTATTGTGTTACCAGAAATACCATTCAGTTTGCGAAGTTTCTTCACGGTCGTGTGATTGCGTGCTGCTATTTCTGATAAGGTGTCGCCATTCTTGATGGTTACACTCTTGCTGCGAGTTGTCTTTTTCTTTTTTGATTTCTTGCTCTTTCTGCTGTAAGAGCTTTTACTTCTTGAACTGTAAGAAGATCTGCTGCGGCTATAACTGTGGTTGCGGCCTACAGATGGTGTATCTTCCTTGACATCCACTACATCGCGTTTCAACAGCAGTTCATCGGTCTTGAAGTTGTAGATAGAGTCTTCATTGTCGATGAATGCTCCCACGAGAGATTCTGGCAGACGTACGGTCTTAGGCTTGTTGAGTCCGTTGACGATGTCGCGGCGGTATTCTGGGTTGAGGTTGCGCAGATGTTCGATATTGATATTCAATACCTGTGCAATCTGCTCTAAGTGAAGATCTCTGTTTACTACTACGGTGTCGGTCTTGGCTGGCAACTCTGTGACCATCGGACAGATATTATGCTCGCAGTAGTAGTTCATGATATAGTTGGCTGCGATGAATGCTGGTACATATCCACGGGTCTCCTTTGGGAGGTATGGATAGATGTTCCAGTAGTCAGCAGAACCCTTGGCACGGTGGATGGCCTGGTTTACCTTGCTTGGACCGCAGTTGTAGGCCGCGATTACCAATCCCCAGTCATCGAAGATCTTATAGAGGTCACTCAGGTAGTGGGCTGCAGCATAAGATGCTTTCACCGGGTCGCGGCGCTCATCTACCAATGAGTTTACTTCCAGTCCATAGCGCTTGCCTGTGGCCAGCATAAACTGCCAGAGACCTGTGGCACCTACTCTTGAAACAGCCTTCGGATTGAGCGCTGATTCAATGACTGGCAGATATTTCAATTCCAAAGGCAGGTTGTATGCCTCCAAAGCCTCCTCGAAGATAGGCATGTAGAAATTGCTGGCTCCCAACATAAAGCTGACAGAGCGGCGTAACTTGCCGCTATAGCGGTCGATGAATTTCTGTACCACCTCATTGTATGGCATCTCTATGATGGTAGGGAGTCTCTTCAGGCGGTCGATATATACCTCTTTAGGGTATGTTCGGTTTTCGTCCTTGTAGTTGCATGCTGTATCCAGCATCATATATGTCTGAGCATTGTAGAGATGGAGTAGGCTGTCGAGATTGTCCTCCAAACCGGTAGGAACTTCGATTTCTTCTGCTTTTCCGTCTTTGTCTGTTACGGTGATTACATCATCGTTGTCACCGTTTTCGGTTTGCGCTTGCATTCCGGTAGAACAGCTAAGCAATATAGCTGCAAATATGATTACTTTCTTCATTCTGATATAATGGTCTATTTTGCTTTTTCGATTTTCTTATATATATAATAATGTATATAGTTTCTTCCCGTAATGTTTTTCCCTTTTCCTGAATGGGTATTTCCCTTTTCCTGAAGAGGCAGGAAGGTTTTCTTTAGAATGTGAGAGAACATTGCAGGCCAAGCGTAGAAGAACGCAATGGGTTGCGGGTTCTCTGGTTGTTGTTGATTACCGTAGGCTCTACTCTGAGCGACAGGTCGTCTGAGATGTCAAATTCAGAGAGGGAAGCATCCACGTATGCATCAATGACGGAGAAGGCATATACGCCTATCATCACAAACATACTCATGTCTCTCCATCTGCGATAGCGGTCTTTGCGTTTGCGGAAGATTTCCTTATATCGCTCTATATTGCTGGCATCTATTTGGGCTCCCAAGTGCAAGAACTGGTTGTAGCTCTGTGTGTTGGGGTCATCGTCCATGATGTCCAGATATGCCTGTGAGTAGTCATGATACATCTGGTTGTTCCAGCTCATGGCATAGGCACATCCCACGAAGCCGCCGTAGATGATAGGCAGCTTCCAGTATTTCCTGTTGTAAATCTGTCCTGCACCCGGCAATACGAGAGCAAGCCACATGGCACGCTTGGTGTCTGGTCTCCAGGTGGCCCAGTTGCGCTTCTTTCTCAGCGCTTTAGGGGCGAGTGCTTTGCTCAGGGAGGCACTGTCGATGGTAATCGAATCCTCCAGGCTCAGGCTTTCTACGGCGAGTGAGTCCTTTTGTGCCATCGCCTGTGTTGTGCCCAGCCATAGCAGTGCCATGATGCAGATATGTGATAACTTGAAATTCACTTTCTTAATTTTTGTTTTGGTTTAATTGGTCGAAAACGCTCATGATGCGCTCCAATTCTTCCTCGTTGGCGAAAGGAATGCTGATTTTTCCCTTGCCCTTTGGTGAACAGGTGAACTGTACTTTGGTGTTGAGGAATTTAGAAAGACGGTCTTTCAGCATCGTAAACTCCTCTGGTACCTGTGACTTGGATGTGATCGTCTTCTTGCCACTCTCGATGTCCTCACCGTTTTTCAGGTGCTGCACCATTTCTTCTACCTTTCTAACTGAGTAACCGTTTTTCTGGATTTCCTTGAAGAGTTTGATTTGTAGCGACGGACTGTCAAGTGCAAGCAGTGCACGGCAGTGTCCCATGTCGATTTCCTTCTTCTGCAATGCCATCTGTACTTGGGCAGGCAGTTTCAGCAGGCGGAGGTAGTTGGCAATGGCTGCTCTACTCTTGCCCACGCGCTCGGAAATCTTCTCTTGTGTCATTCCCTCGTTTTCCAGGAGATGCTCATAGGCAAGGGCGATTTCGATGGCGTTGAGGTCCTGGCGCTGGATATTCTCCACCAAAGCCATTTCCATCACGTTCTCGTCGCTGATGGTGCGGATGTAGGCAGGGATAGCCAGGAGACCAGCCAGTTGGGACGCTCTCCATCGGCGCTCACCGGCGATAATCTGGAATCTGTTTTCCGATACCTGTCTCAGGGTGATGGGCTGGATGATACCGATAGCCTTGATGCTTTCAGCCAGTTCGTGCAAGGCTTCCTCGTCAAACTCACGGCGAGGCTGGTTGGGGTTCGCTTCTATCTGGTCGAGCGCTATCTCATTGATGGTGCTGCTGCCCTGGGTGCGAACGCCTTCTGTTGATATCAATGCATCGAGTCCACGACCCAAGGCATTGCTTTTCGTTCCGTTATTGTATTTCTTATGTACTGCCATTATGTTGTTTTTAAGTGAAGAGTGAAGAATTCTCTTGTCTTTACTTGTTAACTATTCTTGTTGATGATCTCTTTTGCCAGTGCCAGATGGTTCTTGGCACCGTTTGACTCTGCATCGTAGAGGATGACAGGGAGACCGTGACTTGGACTTTCGCTCAACTTCACGTTGCGCTGGATGACACTCTTGAACACCAGTTCCTGGAAGTGTCGTTTTACCTCGTCATAGATCTGGTTGGCAAGGCGGAGACGGCTGTCATACATGGTGAGCAGGAATCCTTCGATTTCCAGTTTCGGATTCAGCTTACTCTTGATAATCTTGATGGTGTTGAGCAGCTTGCTGATACCTTCAAGAGCGAAATATTCGCACTGTACCGGGATGATGACGCTGTCGGCTGCGGTAAGCGAGTTGACAGTGATGAGTCCCAGTGAAGGAGAACAGTCGATGAGGATATAATCATAATCATCGCGGATAGGTTCCAGCAAGGTCTTGATTACTTTCTCACGGTTCTTAAGGTTGAGCATTTCTATTTCAGCACCCACCAGGTCGATATGGCTTGGGATAATGTCCAAACCGTCAATATCGGTGGTATATATCGCATCGCGGACATCGGCATGGTCGATGATACATTCGTAGAGCGAGCAGTCCACCTCCTTGATATCGACACCCAAACCGCTGGAGGCGTTTGCCTGAGGGTCAGCGTCAACAACGAGGACAGTCTTCTCCAATGTGGCCAGCGATGCAGCCAGATTGATAGTAGTTGTAGTCTTTCCTACACCACCTTTTTGATTAGCTAATGCGATAATTTTTCCCATTTTCTATATGTTATAATAGTGAAAATCGATGCAAAGATACATATTTTATGCGAGAAATACGTTACTTTATAGTTTTTTTATTACTTTTGCACCCAAAAGAAAGGAAATTTTATGGAAAATAAGAAACCTTTAGTTTTAATTTCGAATGATGATGGCTATCATGCCAATGGTATCAAAACGCTCGTCGGCTTCCTCAAAGGTTGGTGCGACGTGCTGGTTGTGGCTCCTGAAAGTGCCCGGTCGGGATATGCCTGTGCCTTTTCTGCCACAGAACCATTGCGACTGAAACGCCGCAAGAATATGGGAGAGGATGTGGAAGTATGGTCATGCAGCGGTACGCCTGTTGACTGTGTGAAGTTGGCATTAGATCAATTGCTCTCTGGGCGTACTCCAGACTTGATTCTGAGTGGCATCAACCATGGTGATAATTCCAGTGTCAACAATCATTATTCCGGTACGATGGGTGTTGCCAAGGAGGGGTGCATGAAGCGTATTCCTTCTGTGGCCTTCAGTAGTTGCAATTACGATGAGAATGCCGATCTTTCTCCGTTGAAGGATGGGGTTGTCGCTATTGTGAAGAAAGTACTTGCGGAAGGTTTGCCTATTGATACCTGTCTGAATGTGAATTTCCCTGCGAATCCGCCTTTCAAGGGCTTTAAGATGTGCCGCATGACTCGTGGTTCCTGGATTCATGAGGTGGAAAAGCGTCATCATCCGCGTGGCTACGATTACTATTGGATGGTGGGAGAATATCGCAATGATGAGCCGGAGGCTACTGATACCGACCAGTGGGCTCTGAATCATGGATATATCTCCATTACACCTACCAAGATAGATGTGACAGACTATGAATTACTGAATAGTTTCAAGATTTAAACCTTCACTCAAGGATTTTATAAACTTCTCACGCTAAGATATGAAGTATTATTTGATAGTAGGCGAGGCAAGTGGTGATTTGCATGCCAGCAGATTGATGCGCTCGTTGAAAAAAGTGGATGAATTGGCAGAGTTTCGTTTCTTCGGCGGTGACTTGATGGCTGCTGAAGGTGGAACCCGTGTCAAGCATTATAAGGAACTGGCATATATGGGTTTTGTGCCGGTTCTCCTGCATCTGCGTACCATCTTTGCCAATATGAAAAAATGCAAGCAGGATATTGTGGAATGGAAACCTGATGTGGTGATTCTTGTAGATTATCCGGGTTTTAATCTGAATATTGCTAAGTTTCTGAAAAAGAACACTTTGATACCTGCTTACTATTATATATCTCCTAAGATATGGGCATGGAAGGAATGGCGTATCCGCAGTATCAAGAGGGATATAGCCGAACTCTTTTCCATCTTGCCTTTTGAGGTTGATTTCTTTGAGAAAAAACACAAGTATCCGATTCATTATGTAGGCAATCCTACGGCACAGGAGGTGAATGAGTTCAGAGCGGATTATCATCAGACATACGCTGAGTTCTGTGTTGAGAATAATCTGGACACAAGAAAGCCTATTATAGCTCTGTTGGCTGGTAGTCGTCTGCAGGAAATCAAGGATAATTTGCCAGCCATGATAGAGGTGGCTGAGCGTTTTGAGGATTATCAGATGGTCTTGGCTGGTGCTCCTTCTGTTGATGATGAATATTATCAGAAATTCATTGAGGGAACTCCTGTCAGGTTGGTCAAGAACAAGACATATCCGCTTTTGGCTCAAAGTAAGGTGGCATTAGTAACCAGTGGTACTGCCACATTAGAGACGGCTCTTTTTGATGTTCCGCAGGTTGTCTGCTATGAGACACCGCTTCCTAAACTGATACGTTGGGCTTTCAATCATGTCCTCAAGGTGAAGTATATCTCATTGGTCAATTTGGTGGCCAATAAGGAAATCGTGAAGGAGATGTTTGCCGACCGCTTTACGGTGGATGGTATTGCCGACCAGTTCTTCCAAATTCTTCCAGGAATGCCTGGCAGAGAAAAAATGTTAGCAGGTTATCAGGAGGTTCGTGAGAAATTGGGCAATCGCATAGCTCCAGATCAGGCTGCTACCATCATGTATGACCTGATCAAGAAGCATCGAGAGGAATTGATTCGTCTGGCAAAGGAAAGGGCTGAGGCTGAGGCTAAAGCGGCTGCTGAGGCTGCTGAGCGTGCAAGAATCAAGGCAGAACAGGAGGCTGAACGTGCAAGGATTAAAGCCCAAGAAGAGGCTGAACGTGCCCGTATTAAGGCAGAGGAACAGTTGCGAATAGCAGAAGAACAAATGAGGAAGGCGCAGGAAATGAGTGAGGAAAATTCCCATCAGAATCCTCCAGTCTCAGAATAGGTCTGACCAGTTTTTATCATATTTTATATCCTAACGGAAGTGGGGTAAGAGGTGTTGCAGCTGTTTTTGCTTGCCTGGACGGGAAATAATCGGTAGTGCGATATCTTTTTACTTGTATGAAACAAAAAGGACGTACTTCTTTGCGAAGCACGTCCTGATAATATAAAATGTTTCTTGTTTGTTGAACTTATAGGATTGACTTATCCGAACAGTTGGAGGGTGTAGAGATAAATCACTGCGGCAGGAATTGCCATAAGTGAAGAATCGAAACGGTCGAGCATACCTCCGTGTCCCGGAAGAATATTGCCACTGTCTTTCACGCCGATGGTGCGTTTGAATAGGCTCTCTACCAAGTCGCCCCATGTGCCAAATACTGCGACTACCAAACCTAATCCCATCCACTCAGGGATGTTCAAGGTATGCAGGGTTTCTCCTGAATTGGCAAAGTAACCGACGATGGCTGCAGCGATCAGTACGAAGATACCTCCGCCGATGCTTCCTTCCCAACTCTTGGCAGGGCTGATGCGAGGGAAGAGCTTGTGCTTTCCGAAGAGAGAGCCACTGCAATAGGCACCTGTATCATTGGTCCAGAGGAAGATGAATATGCTCAGCGGTAAGAGCATGTCGTAATGTATCTGTCCGTCTTCTGCTGATACTTCAAATGCCAATACGTTGATGAGCGAGAATGGGAGAGCGATGTACATCTGTGAAAGCATCGTGTAAGCCCAGTCGCCAACAGCATTCTTATTGCCTGTATATAACTCATAGATGAAGAGATATACAATCGTGAAGATGTATGGGATGAAGACTACGAAGTTGTAGCCTGTAACACCCGTACGGAATCCCGCTACGGCAAGGAAGAAATATACACCTGCTACGGTAGAGATGAAGCGGTTGACGCAAACGTCTTCTATCTCATTGTTGACTAACCCGCAGTATTCCCAGATACTCAGGCCAGTGATCAGAGCGAAGAGGAGTACCATTGCTCTCGGTTGCAGGAAACATGAAACCATACAGCCGACGAAGAGTACGCCGGTGATGGTTCTGATGATAAGGTTCTTTTGTTTGTCTGTCATGACTTTTGGTATTAATTATTATCGTCCTGCTTGTCTTCGGCATTCTTGTTGTTTTCCTCATGCTCCTTGATAGCAGCCTGTACCTCTGGAAGTTCCTTGACGGTGTCGTCGATCTTAGGCTGTTCGTCCTCCATGATTTCCTGAGAACGGCTCATCCAAGGGCGCTTGCCGAAAATCTTCTCCACGTCTTCTGCCATGATAACCTCTTTCTGTATCAGGAGTTCAGCCAGCGCATTGTGACCCTCCTTGTGTTCCATCAGGATGTTCTTGGCACGGGTATATTGTTCGTTCACCATCTTGAGTACCTCCTCGTCGATTTCTCTTGCCGTTGTCTCAGAGTATGGGCGCTGGAAAGAGTATTCGCTCTGGTTGTAATAGCAGATGTTTGGCAATGTCTTACTCATACCGAGGTAAGCCACCATGCCGTATGCACTCTTGGTAGCACGCTCCAGGTCGTTCATCGCACCAGAAGAGATATGTCCTGTAAACAGTTCCTCTGCTGCACGTCCACCCATCAGCGAGCACATCTCATCGAGCATCTGCTCCTTGGTGGTAATCTGTCTCTCCTCAGGCAAATACCATGCAGCACCCAAAGCCTGTCCGCGAGGTACGATGGTAACCTTGATGAGCGGGTTGGCATACTGGCAGAACCATGAGATCGTAGCATGACCAGCCTCATGCAATGCGATGCTGCGCTTTTCATCTGCAGTCATCACCTTGGTCTTTTTCTCCAGTCCACCTACGATACGATCGACAGCATCGAGGAAGTCCTGCTTGCACACAGCCTTCTTGTCGTGGCGTGCAGCGATGAGGGCAGCCTCATTACAAACATTGGCGATATCTGCACCCGAGAATCCCGGAGTCTGACGAGCCAGGAGGTCGATATCTACTGTATCGTCTATCTTGATTGGTTTCAGATGAACCTGGAAGATGGCCTTGCGCTCGTTCAAGCCAGGCAGATCAACGTGGATTTCACGGTCGAAACGACCGGCACGGAGCAGGGCACTATCCAGCATATCAACACGGTTGGTAGCTGCAAGGATGATGACACCACTATTGGTACCGAAGCCGTCCATCTCTGTAAGGAGGGCATTCAGGGTATTCTCACGTTCATCGTTTCCGCCCATGGCAGGGTTCTTGCTGCGGGCACGACCCACGGCATCAATCTCATCGATGAAGATAATGCTTGGCGCCTTTTCCTTAGCCTGTCTGAAGAGGTCGCGAACACGGGATGCACCGACACCCACAAACATTTCAACGAAGTCGGAACCGCTCATAGAGAAGAATGGTACACCTGCTTCACCGGCTACAGCCTTTGCCAGGAGTGTCTTACCTGTTCCCGGAGGACCCACGAGGAGTGCTCCTTTAGGAATCTTACCACCCAGGTCGGTATATTTCTGTGGGTTTTTGAGGAACTCCACGATTTCCTCCACTTCCTGTTTGGCACCTTCCTGTCCGGCCACGTCCTTGAAGGTAATACCTAATGTATTTCCCTTTTCATACATGCGTGCTTTGCTCTTGCCGACATTGAAGATACCGCCGCCAGAGCCGCCCATGCCACCGCCCATTCTTCCAGATACCCACCAGATGAGGAGGAAGAAGATGATGAGTGGGGCGAAGTTGATCAGGAGGCTGATGAAGTCGTTGCCTTTCTCGTTGACATAGTTGTAAGATTTGATTTTCTTAGCCTTCACCATGTTGTCGAGATATTTGTCAACTTCGTCTATCGAACCATACTGCACTTCAACATAAGGAGCAGGTCCTACGTCCTTCGCACTGGTATGATATACATCTCTGATATGATTTGGGGCAACGTACACTTTCAGGTTGCCGTCGTTCTTATTGGCAGTAACGCTCAGTACGTATCCCTTTTCGATGTATTCCTTGAATTCTGTGTAAGTAGCCTTTTTGTTTGCACTTCCACCTAATGCATCACCACCACCATTCAGAAAGACCACTATCAAACTGATGAGGATGATGACGTAAAGCCAGCTCATATTGAACCGAGGCATCTTTGGCGGTTTTCCGCCGCCATGATTATTCATTCTGTTTCCTTGTTCCATATCTTCTGAAATTATATGAATCCTATATCGTGTATAAAACTATACTATGGTAGTCTTACACCTTATTATATTTATACCTTAATTATATATATCAACTTCAATTATGTATATACCAACTCCGGATAAAGGAAGTTGTCTCACTGATTAGTCGAGGTCAGGAATCTCAGTCAGGTTGGCGTCTTCCCAGAGGTGCTCCAGATCATAGAACTGTCTAACTTCTGGTTGGAAGATATGCACAAGTACATCCACGAAGTCGATAGCAACCCACTGGTCATTTCCCAATCCCGCTACATTTGCAGGTTTTTCTCCCAGATTTTTTCTGCAGAAATCGCCTACAGATTCAGCGATAGCTTCCACCTGTGATGGAGAGTTGCCCTGACAGATGACGAAGTACTTTGCGATAGTACCATCGATGTGCGTCAGGTCGGCAATCACAATTTTACTACCTTTTTTTTCCTGTATTCCTTCTTTAATTGTCTCTACTAATTGTTTTGTTGTATTCATTGATGATTATCTATTAATTGTCTCGTTTATGTTTTTTCTTTATAAAAGCCTTGCAAAGATACGCTAAATACATGGAAAAACCCCGAAAAACGATAAAAATTGAGATTTTTTAGAAAAAAGACGCTGATTTTTTTGGTAATTCAGAAAAAAGTAGTACCTTTGCACTCGCAATTGTGATTAATGCTTATAATGATTGCTAAGATATTGGGATATGGTGTAATGGTAACACTACAGATTCTGGTCCTGTCATTCCTGGTTCGAGTCCGGGTATCCCAACTTCTTCATCATTGTCATCAATCATTAACCTGCACATTGGGATATGGTGTAATGGTAACACTACAGATTCTGGTCCTGTCATTCCTGGTTCGAGTCCGGGTATCCCAACATAATTGGTTAAACTGAATGGCATCTTCCTTATGAAGGTGCTTTTTTTATACATTCATACGAGAAAATATAAATCCCTTAGTGTTTCAGCAAGAAGAACACTAAGGGATTCTTTTTTTTCAGGATTTTTTCTTGTATGGTATAAAGCACTGAACTTCTTCCTGTTTTAGGTTTGTCAGAAGTCTGCTTTCCGTTCTATGAATATTTCCTTTCCTGATAAAGGATGTGTGAATCTGATAGACTCGGCATGGAGGTAGAGGCGGGGTGCCTTCTCGCAGCCATAGAGAGGGTCGCCAAGGATAGGGGCATTCAGTCCTTCCCGGTGGGCACAATGTACACGGAGCTGGTGGGTACGTCCTGTTTGGGGATAGAGAGCGAGGCGGAGGTGCTGGTTGTTTCCTTCGTTTTCTTTGTTACCAAAAGCATCGTTTCCTTCGTTTCCAAGAACTTTGTATTCCGTAATCGCTTCCTTTCCCTGTTCATGATTTACAATCTGGCGTGGACGGTCGAGATAGTCGGGCATCAGAGGGAGAGAGAGGATGCCTTCTGGCAGGATGCTTCCTTCTTTCGCACATACGATGGCTATGTATTTCTTCTGTATCTGATGACTTGCGAATTGTTCCTGCAGCCGATGGTAGGCAAACTCTGTTTTGGCAATCACCATGAGTCCGCTTGTAGCCATGTCCAGCCGGTGTACAATCAAAGGACCCGTAGCCTCCGGGTATTTTCTTCGCATGATGGAATAGACGGAAGTGACGCCTGGTTCTTTTCCTGGTACGGAGAGCATTCCGGCAGGTTTGCAGATAACGGCAAGTTCCCGGTCTTCATAGAGTGTCTCCAGGGTAAGTGGCTGAGATGCATGATTGAGCATCGTGTTTACTTCCGGTAGCATCCAGCGGAGTATCGGTTTGCACTTACCATTGCAGGCTGGATAGAACTGCAGGTGGTGTCTGATTTCCTCTTTCGGACTTTCGCCCCACCAGAACATCGCCATCTGCAGGGGTTTCAGATGATGTCTGAAAGCATACTGGAGCAGTTTGGGTTCGCAGCATTCTCCGCTTCCGGCAGGAGGAACCATCTTCAGTGCAGCTCTTTTGGAGAGGAGTGACAGGTTCGGCTGGTCTTCCAATGCAGTATCTCTGAATATTTCCAACAGATCTTTTTCTTCTCCTTCGGCATTGAGCATTCTGAATTGTGCAAATAGCCATTGCTGCAGGGCATCAGAGAGTTGTTTGCGCAGTTGCTTGAGTCTGGAAATATTGTTCTGATAGTCTTCGTATTCCGTCTCTAATGTAGTCTTCTCGGCAAGTGATTTCTTGAGTCGGCGCAGTTCGGCCTTCATGAATTGGCTTTCTTTGGTCATCGCCTGTTCCTCTTCGGCAGAGAGATTGCCCTGTTTTCGTCGGAGATCCCTTTGGGCCTTCTTTTCTTTCATTTTTTCCTGAAAACCGGCTATGGCTTGTTGGCGCTGGGCAAGCAGGTCTGCGATGAGTGTCCGGGCCTTCTGCATCCGTTCATCCTTTTCCAGTCGCAGGATACTTTCGTTGATGCGGGTAATCTCAGCCTCATGGGTCTTGAAATATCCATCAGGCTGTAGGTAGTCGAAAACGGCAGGTACGAAGTCATCCCAGTCGCTTCTGCCTCCTATCTGACCGCTATAGGCAGCCAAGTATCCGCCTTCAACGATGAGTACTCCGAACATTTTTCCCCGGTCGATTTCCTCGCGCCATTCCTTCTTGTTCTCAAGATAGGTCTGCAACTCCTTGCATATCTGTATGCAAAGAGGGTGCGGTTCGTAGTCGAAAGGATTGTTCATCTTTTCGGGAAAGTCAGTTCCTGTAGAGGATATATGGAAAGGATGTAGTATCATCATTTGTTATTTTAGGTGCAAAAGTACATATAATTATTTGTTCCTCCAAAATAAATATTTGAAAAAATTTGTGTACTTCATCGAAAAGCCTTACTTTTGCAGTCATAAAAAATGAACTGTCACAGAAGAACTGTCGCAAAAAGGGATAGACGTATGAGTGTACAGATATAAAAATGTGCAGGCAAAAGAAAGAATAGATGTAAGTATGAATAGAAACAGCAACCTCTTTTATCATCTCGTAGCATTCCTCACCGTAGCAATATGGGGAACCACTTTTGTATCAACCAAGGTGCTGATGCTGAACGGACTTTCTCCAGCCCAGATTTTTACCATGCGCTTTTCCATCGCATACGTTCTGATGCTGGCATTCAACCACCGTCGCATCTTTGCCGACTCTTGGAAGGACGAAGCGAAGATGATGTTATTAGGCATCACGGGAGGATCACTCTATTTCTTAAGTGAGAATGAAGCGATGAATTTCACCACCACCACCAATACATCCCTTATCGTATGTTCCTGTCCGCTTTTTGCTACCCTGCTGGTAAGGTTGGTATATCGGGATTCCGCCCGCATCAACCTGATACAGATACTCGGTTCGCTTTTGGCTTTTATGGGTATGATTATTGTGGTGCTGAATGGTAGGTTTGTGCTTCATCTCTCCCCCGTAGGCGATGCCCTGGCGTTTACGGCATGTATGTGCTGGGCTATCTATTCCCTGATGATGAAATCGGTGACGGGAAAGTATAGTGCCGCCTTTATCACCCGCAAGGTATTCTTCTATGGAGTATTGACGATATTGCCTTATTATCTGATTATACCGGGATTCCCTTCTTGCGAGGTCTTTGCCAAACCTCAGGTGATAGGCAACCTGTTGTTTTTAGGTTGCTTGGCTTCCATGATCTGTTTTCTCACATGGAACTGGTGCCTTTCCAAGTTGGGTACGGTAAAGGCCACCAACTGGGTATATTTCAATCCGATCACTACCATGATCTTTGCTTCATGGATATTGGATGAGAAAATCACTCCTTATTTTCTGATAGGTGCCACTTGCATCCTGATAGGCATGTATGTGGCAGACAAAAAAACGGTAGCATAAACTCCAGGAGTTATACTACCGATTTCTTTTACTTAGCAGCCAGAACCTCTACTTCAACGAGTGCGCCCTTTGGCAACTTCTCTACTGCTACAGCAGAACGTGCTGGGTATGGCTGGCTGAAGAACTCTGCATAAACCTCGTTCATGGCAGCGAAATCATCCATGCTGTTCAGATAAACAGTAGTCTTTACTACATGAGAGAGGTCAGTACCGGCAGCCTTCAGGATGTTCTGGGCATTAGTAAGACTCTGACGGGTCTGCTCCTTGATGCCACCCTCTACGAAATTGCCTGTTGCAGGGTCGATAGGAATCTGACCTGATGCAAATACGAAACCGTTTACTTCGATAGCCTGGCTATATGGACCGATAGCTGCAGGCGCATTGTCTGTGTGAATTGCGTTCATAATTTCTTTTCTTTTTCTATTATTAAATCAATCTAGATGCAAAGATAAGCAATTTTTCCCATAATAGGCCTGTTTCGCATCAAAATTTAATAAGTTTTCTTACTATATTCGCTCGGTGTACATCCAAATTGCTTCTTGAAGCTGGTTGAGAAGTGGGAGAGGGTGTTGAATCCCGTCATGTAGGCAATCTCCGAGATGTTGTACTTGCCTTCCACGATGAGGGTGGCGGCACGATTGAGCTTATAGGTCTTGAAGAAGACGCTTGGATTCTCTCCTGTGAGTCCCTTGACCTTGTAGTAGAGCTTTGTGCGGGAGATGTGCATCAGTTTCGTTACCTTGTTGACATCCAATTCCGAGTTGGCTAGTTCCTGCTCCATCATATGATAGAGTTCGTCCATGAAGAGCTTGTCTTGTGGCGACAGCACTTCTTCCACATTCTTGTCGGTCTCCGTGGCGTTGGTCAGGATGGTCTTGGTCTTCTCGCGGTTGGTGAGTTGCGAGTTGATCATTGCCAGGAGAACCTTGGGGGTGAATGGTTTGGTAACGTAGGCATCTGCTCCACTGTTCAGACCCTCCACTTGGTTTTCGGTGGTGGTCTTTGCCGTTACCAGGATGACTGGGATATGGCAGAGTTGGATGTCTTGCTTGATTTCCTTGCAGAGATCATAGCCGCTCATTCCCGGCATCACCACATCGCTGAGGATGAGGCTAGGTTCTTCCTCCCTTGTCGCCTTCAAGGCACTCTCGGCATCGAAACGGTAGATGATGCGATAGGATGACGCCAGGAGGGTACGAAGATAATGCACCACTTCGGTGTCGTCATCTACGATGAGTATTTTCGGACGGTTGTCTGTACTGTTATCTTGACTTACCTTGTCTGCCACTTTCTGACTGTCGTGCAGTGGAAAAGCCATCTTCTGGTCTTGCTCCAAAAGGGCTTTCTCGTTGGCGGCATAGAGGCTCTCATCGGTAGGCAGGGTAACGGTGAAGATGGCTCCCTGGCAGTCCTTGCGATTGCCCGCCTTTAAATCGCCATGGTGAAGGACGGCTAGGCTGCGGGCATAGTAGAGTCCAATGCCAGTACCCCAGTTGATGGTGCCTGTGGACTGGTTGTTCAACTGATAATATCGCTTGAAGATATTCTCCACCTCATTCTGTGGGATTCCCTTGCCTGTATCAGCCACCGTGATGGTGATAATCTGTTCTCCCTTGTTAGTGGTACCGGTGTCGAAAGATACATCTATCTTACCGCCACGAGGGGTAAACTTCATGGCGTTGGACATCAGGTTGTTGATAATCTTTTCCAGTTTGTCGGAATCCAGAAGCATCAGGTAGGAACCTTCTAGTCCGTGACAGTTCAAGGTGATACCTTTCTCCTCTGTATTCACGATGAAGAGGTCCATGATGCGCTTCATCTCGGTGATAATGTCGGTTTGCTTGACGTGCAAGCGGAGTGTGTCGTTCTCCAACTTGTTGAAGTCGAGCAACTGGTTGACGAGTCTCAGCATTCTATCCACGCTTCGGTTGATGATGTTCAATAGCAACTTGTCGTGCTTGTTGATGCTTTCACTTTCGCAGAGTTGTTCCACAGGTCCAGAAATCATGGTGAGTGGTGTCCGGAACTCATGCGAGATGTTAGCGAAGAAACTCATGTTCATCTTGTTGATGCGCTGTTCCTGCTCCTTCTCATCCTTAGCCTTTTGAACCATGTTCTTCTCAATGCTGATGCGCATCTTCTGCCGATAGATCACGAAGCCGACGCATCCCATTATAATAAGGTATAGGCACCAAGCCCACCAAGAGTTCCAAGGCTCAGGGGCGATGCTTACCTGTATGCTTTTTTCGGCGATGATATTGTCGGAGTCGTTGCCTGCCATCTTAACCTTGAAGGTATAGTTGCCAGCTGGCAGATTAGAGTAGTACGCCTCGTTGTTATTGCCTGCATCAATCCATGTATTGTCGAATCCTGCCATTTGGTAGAAGTAATGGATGTGCTTGTAGTCGCTGTAGTCGATGGCCGAAAAGGCGATGCTGAAGCTGTTCTGTTTGTAGCTTAGGTGAATATGGGGTGATTCTTCCATACTCTCCTCGATGCATCCATTCTTGCCAGGAAGCATAATCTCATTATGTACCTTGAGTGTTTCGAAAAGCAGACTTATCTGTTGGTTCGTGTTTACGTTTTGGGGATTGAAGATGGTGAGTCCCTGGGTACCGCCGAAGATGAGAGTTCCATCTGACAGCTTGCACGATGCCCTATCGTAGAATTGGAAGCCTTTCACACCGTCAGCCTCGTTGTAGGTGGTTACCTTTTCTGTTTTTCCATCTATCTTGTTGAGTCCATACAGCGTACTGACCCAAATGTTTCCATCTCTATCTTCCTCGATGCTGGAAATGTCGGAGCAGGAGATTCCTGCTATGGTGGTCAGCTTGCGGCTCTTTGCGTCATACTTCAAGAGTCCGTTGGTAACTGTACCCAACCAGATGTTGCCCTTGCGGTCTTGATAGTTCTTGGTAGGGATATACACACTTCGCTTGATGCACTTTTTCCAGTCAACCGGATTCACTTTAAACTCTTGGACATCGAAGTTGTTTCCATTCATTTCGAGGATGGGTTTGTAGAAGGCCGATATGAGCATGTTGTCATTCTGCAAGTGCATGATGCAGGGAATGAAGCAGAAAGTGGTAGGGAAGAGTTGTTTTTTTGTCATCTCTCCACTTTGTGCTGAAATGCAGTAGATGTTGACGGATGCCGTGGATACCCAGATGTTTCCCTTTGCATCTTGGCTGATGTCCATAGGCATGAAGCAAGGGTAGGAGGCTACCTTGTTGAGATTGTTGCCATCGTATTGGTACTTTGCCACATGGTCGCCATTGGCTAGCCATAGATGATTGCTGCTATCCACAAAGATGTTGATGATGGCATTCTTCTTGTTGCCGTTGCTGTAGGAAACCATCGGTATGTCCTTGAGTTGCTGGGTTTGCAAGTCATACATATAGAGTCCGTTCTTCTTGGTAGAAATCCAAAGGTGATGATTCCTGTCGGTGGCTACGGAGAGTACGGGCTGTTTGCCGATGGCACGTTGAAGGGCAGGCATGCTATTAAACATATCCTTGTATCTGTAGATGGTTTTTACGCCATCGTCTTCAGACCCGAGCCAAAGGTTGCCCTTGGAGTCGGTAAACATCTTGTTGACTTGCATATCAGGCACTTCGAATGGGAAATTCTTGTCGCTTTGTGGCAGGATGGTTCCCTCCTGGGCATTGAAATAGAATAATCCGTGCTTGGTGGTGCTGAGCAGAAGATTGCCTTTTGCGCCATACGGATGGATGCAGTTGACCATGTCGTTGGGGATTTGCAAGCCTTGCAATGCTGCAGGGAGATGTTGCCATTTCCTGGTATCCGTATCAAAGAGCTGCATTCCATTGTAGCCAGAGATGTAGAGCTGATGCCCATCGAGGAGAAAAGAGGCGATGGGATAACTCTGTACAGGGCTTTGGACGATAAGTTTGAGGTCTTGGGTGCGATACCCCTTGACAGAGTAAGGGGTAACAATCCACATCACATCTTTTCGGTCTATATGGCAAGAGATATGATAGCAGTTCTTCTCCAGCATCTTGGAGAGCCTGGTGATGGCTGTGTTGGTATTTTCGTCATATTGATATAGGTCTGTCTTCGTGAGGAAGAAGATTCTTCCCTCCTTGTCTTCCAGGATTTTTTCGATGTTCTTGTTATTGCCATTGATACTTACTCGTTTGAAATTGCCATTGGCCTGGTATAGGCATACGCCATTGACGGTGGCTACCCAGAGTCGGTTGTGGGAGTCACGATAAATGTCGGTAATATTGTTGTCGGGCAATCCCAGTGAATCGTCCACGCAGTAGTATTGGTGATACTGGTTGCCATCATACTTGTTGAGACCACGGAAGGTACCTATCCAGATTTGTCCGTATCTGTCTTCGCAGATGCTCTTCACCTGTTGGTTGGAGATATGATCAGACAGGACGAGGTTCTTCTCGGGTGAAGAGACTTCGGGGATGTCTTTTTGGTCCTGGCAAGCAGTAAGAAGAAGGGCTGCCAAGAGGATGAGTACGTTATAAAATACCTTTGTTCGTTTCATAATCGATGGTTTTGGTAGTTGCTGCAAAAGTACTATAAAACCTTGATATATACAAGGTTTATAAGACTTTTTAAACAAATACGCAAGTTTTTGAACATATAGGAAACCCCATTTTGAACAAAAACGTAACACAAGAAAACAAGTTAGAAAAAGGTGTATGATAAAAAGCAATACCTTTGCAGCCGTAAACAATCAACTGATTTACAAGAATAAAAGCTTAACTAACAAAGTATTATCTTTAATGAGTAAAATCTATGAGAAAAATGAATGATTACAGAAGGTTCCTGACCTTCGTGTTCTTATTGATGATTTCCGGTTCTGCTGCCTTGGCGCAGGAACTGATGAAAGTCGCTGGTCTCGTAGTTGACCAAAATGCCGACCCTTTGATTGGTGTTACCGTGCGTGTGCAGGGAGACAACAAGGGTGGTACTGTAACTGATATGGATGGTAACTTTACAATCCAGGTGCAAAAAGGTAAGACCCTTGTCTTCTCTTATCTTGGCTATAAGAATAAAGAGGTATTAGCCAACTCTTCCAGACTCAAGATTACATTAAATGAAGACAACAAGGTACTCGACGATGTGGTGGTTGTAGGCTATGGCGTTCAGAAGAAAAGTTCTGTAACAGGTGCCATTTCTCAGGTGAAGAAAGAGGATATGGAGAATCGTACCATCACCAATGCCAAGTCTGCTCTTCAGGGTAAGACCGCAGGTGTACAGATTGTCTCTTCTTCTGCTCGTCCGGGTGCATCACCAACCGTTCGTATCCGTGGTTTCTCTTCCAATGGTTCTTCCGATCCTCTTTATGTAGTAGATGGTGTGCGCCTAGGCGATATTAGTGGTATCGATCCTAATGACATAGCATCTATGGAAGTGTTGAAGGATGCCGCTTCTGCTGCCATATATGGTGCAGAGGCTGGTAATGGCGTGGTTCTCATTACTACGAAGAAGGGTACTGTGGGTAGTGGAAAGATAACATATGATTTCCAATATGCCATCGAATCGCTTGCTAAAAAGCCTAAGTTGCTCAATGCCGAAGAATATATCCAATATATGAAAGAAGGTAAGACCTTTACCGAGGATTATCTCCTGAAGAATTGGGATGGAACAACCAATACCTCCTGGGTAGATGCCATCTATGGTAAGGGTAAGATGCAGAAGCACAACCTGGGCTTTACGGGTGGTAACCAAAATGGCAACTACTATCTTTCGCTTACTTATCTTGACAATGATGGTATGGTAAGAGGTAATAATGATCTCTATCGTCGTCTCACCGCTACCATCAATGCTGAATATCAGATCAAGCCATGGTTGAAGGTGGGCACTACTAACCAGATTGAAAAATATAACGCCCGTTCTGTTTCTGAGGGTTCTGAGTATGGTTCTATGATGGCAGCTGTGCTTTCTATGGATCCATTGACCCCCGTTGCATACGAGGGTGGAAACTTGCCTGCTCATGTTGCTAGTGCCTTGGCAAGCGGAAAGCATCTCTTGACCAATGCGGCTGGTAACTACTATGGTGTGTCTGCTTTCTATGCAGGTGAGCAGTTCAACCCATTCGTGATGCGTGACAATGGCATATCTCGCAACAGTGGATTCAATGTGAATGGTTCCATTTATGCAGATTTCAAGCCTATCAAGGATCTTGTGCTTACTTCTCGCTTTGGTTACCGTTTGTCGGGTACTCGCAGTTCTTCCACTTCACTTCCTTTCTATGGAAATGCAACGCAAAGCCGTGATTATGTAGATCAGAGTGCATCTTCTTCTACCTCTATCTATTATCAATGGGAAAACTTTGCCAACTATATGAAGAAGTTTGGTGACCATACCGTGAATGCCATGGTTGGTATGTCTTTCCAGGAATCTACCTACGATTTCGTGCAGGGTGGTTTGCAGGCTAATGGTGAAGACGCTGTCAAGAAAAACAATCCATTGTTCTACTATCTGAATTTCGCATCCGCTTCTGCTACCAAGTCTGTAGGTGGTGAGAAAACTCGCTCAGCCAAGTATTCTTACTTTGGTCGTTTGAGTTACGATTATAAAAATCGTTATTATCTGCAGGCTTCCCTCCGTGCAGATGCTGCCGACTTATCTAAGCTTCCAGCTACCAATCGTTGGGGATATTTCCCAGCTGTGTCTGGAGGTTGGACCATTTCTGAGGAAAAGTTCTTCGAGCCTTTAAGAGATGTTGTGGCTAGTTTGAAATTGCGTGCCAGCTGGGGCCAGAATGGTAGCTTGGCTTCCTTGAGTGGCTATGCCTACAGCACCGATATGGCGCAGGGTAGCATTTATCCGTTAGTTTCTGGTAATAATTATACAACGTCTGTTAGTCCATCTAGTATGGGTAACGATAAACTGAAGTGGGAAACATCAGAGCAGACCGACTTGGGTATTGATGCGCTCCTCTTTGCTGGCAGAATGAACTTCAGCATGGACTATTTCGTGAAGAAGACCAAGGACTTGCTCGTGGGTGGTACCACTCCATCTTTGGTTATCGGCGGCACTACATCCCCTATCAATGCTGGTAACGTAAGCAACAAGGGATTCGAGTTTGAACTCGGTTGGAGAGACAACATCGGTGATTTCAGCTACAGTGTACGTGGCAACCTCGCTACCTTGAAGAACGAGGTTACTTATCTCGACCCATCCTTGACTCGTTTGCAGGGTACTACCTTTATGAATGTGCCTCTCACATACTTCGAGAAGGGCTATCCTGTGTATTACTTCCGCGGCTATCAGTTTACAGGCATAGACCCAAAGACGGGCGATCCAACTTTTGCCGACCTGAACGATAGTGGTGATTTGACCGATGATGACAAGATGGACTTGGGTAGTGCCATTCCAGACTTCACCTATGGTATCACCTTGACCGCAGCTTACAAAGGTTTCGACTTGGCAGTATTTGGTTCTGGTGCATCAGGCAACAAGATATTCAACTGTATCAACCGTACCGACTACCCTATGGTCAACAAGATGAAGGAACTCTTCTATGACGACCGTTGGACGGAGAGCAATCCTAATGGTAGCAAGCCACGTGCTGGTGCCAACAATATGGACAAGTATGCTACATCCAGCGCAATGGTATATGATGGATCTTATTTCAAGATTAAGCAGATTCAGTTGGGCTACAGTTTGCCGAAGACTCTTCTCAAGAAGGTAGCAATCAGCAACTTGCGCCTCTATGTGTCTCTCGATGACTTCTTCACCATCACCAAGTACCCAGGCTTCGACCCTGAGGTTTCTACCAATAGTGTAGTGGGTATGGGTATCGACAAAGGCGGTTATCCAACCTCAAGGAAGGTAGTGATGGGCTTCAACTTGGAGTTCTAAGGTCTGGAGGTTCATATAACTAACAATACATATTCTATATATAATAACATTAGGAAATTATGAAAAAGAATATCATATATAGTCTGCTTCTCGTTGTGGCAGTGTTATTTGCCGGTTGTGAAGACAGACTCGATATAGCAAAGCATGGCAATATGGGTGGTCAGGATGATTTCTACAAGACCAATGAGCAGACCGAGCAGGCGGTGGCTGCCATGTATAGCCGTGTGAAGGGATTGTATTATACTTGGTTCTTTACCAAGAATATGCTTTCGGATGATGCTTGGTGTGGCGGTGGTAATCGTGGCGACAACAACTCATACGAGCAGTTGAATGAATATACCTTCGATTCTAGCAACGGTAATATCGAGGGCCTGTTCTCGGGCCTCTATGGTGTCATCTATCAGTCAAACCTCGTCATAGAGAAGGTGGCTAATGATACGGAAGTCAAGAAACGTGCCATAGCCGAGGCTTATTTCTTCCGTGCTTGGGCTAACTTCGAGCTGGTTACTCTTTGGGGTACAGCTCCATTGGTAGATCATCTCTTGGCTACAGATGAGTACCGTCAGCCAAACAGTACTCCAGAGGCACTTTGGGCTGTTGTGGAGGCAGACTTGAAAGAGGCTATCGGTATGAATGCCTTGCCTTCCAAGAAGAACAAGGACGATCAGGAGACGGGTATGCGTGTTACCCAGGAAGTGGCAAAGGCTTATTTGGGCAAGGCTTATCTCTTCCAGAAGAAGTATCAGGAGGCTGCATCCGTACTCAATGAGGTGGTGGATTCCAAGAAGTACGACCTCTTCCGTGGCGACTATGACATGCAGTTTCATGCCGTCAACAACAACAACTGTGAGTCTATGCTCGAATTGCAGTGGCGTAACGACCAGGAGCAGACTTGGTCCCAGATGGACATGACCTTCCTGATGCAAGGATGGCGTACTGGCAATATGACGCTCGAAGGCAAGGCTGCCGACGAAGTTGCTCAGGGAACCTACGGCTTCTTGAACCCTCGCAAGTCTCTCTATGATGCATTTGTAAAAGCAGAGGGCAAGAATGGATATCGTTTGCAGAAGACCCTGCTCAACAGTAATCAGATAGCAGCATACGGTGTGAAGTTGAATCCTGGTCAGAACATCTATGGATGTGAAGGATACCTCTTCTTTAAGAACCGCTTATTGAAGAGTGACAACATCATGGATGCCTCCTGGTTCCAGGGATTTCAATATACCGACCGAAAGATTATGCGTTATGCCGAAGTTCTCCTCCTGGCTGCCGAGGCAAACCTGGAGGCTGGCAACACAGACGTAGCGCTGAGAGACATCAATGAGATTCGTATTCGCGCCAAGGAAACTCCATTGACTAGCGTTACCTTGGACGACATCAAGACGGAGAAGCGCTTGGAACTCTGTCTGGAAAGTACCCGATTCCAGGACTTGGTACGTTGGGGTGATGCCAAGAAAGCCTTGGCTTCACAGGGTAAGGAAATTCCTAACTACTCTTCCAAGGGCGTAAGTTGGGATTTCTCCAATTCTACTTTCGGATTCCAAGACAAGCACATGTTGCTTCCTATTCCTTTGAAGGAAAGAGAATTGAATCCTAATATCCAGCAGAATACGGGATGGTAATCTTCTAATTAACTGATATTTAAATGATATTGATATGAAAAAATATATAGGTTCAATATTAAGTCTGTTTATTGCAGGGCTGTGTTTCACAGCCTGCGATAACGATGCTCTTGATGGTATGCAGGGAGTATATGCAGATATGCAGAATTATACATCGCAAGAGGCTACCGTGCAGCCTACCACTAAGTTAAAGAAAGGCTTGAAGGCGCTCAATGTAGATATAAAAGATGTAAAGGGAACTGCCATTCAGATTAGTTTTGGTAGTACCGAGTGGATTCTTCCCGCTGCCTCTTATACCGTAGCTGAGACCGTGGCTAACAAAACTTGTATGGTCAAGGTGAATGGTGAGGCAATGAAGAGTGGCGACATCGACGTATCTCTTATTGGGGGCAAGTATTACTTGAACGGTTTGTTTGCCAATGCCGCCGGTCAGCGAGTGAAGTTGAATTATGTAGGAGAGCTTGCCTTCGTCGTGGGACAGGATGACCCAGAGGCATCGGGCTATACTCTTACTATCGCTCCAACTCAGATTGTCGATTGGTCAACGGGTGCTCCTGTCGTCGTGAATCCTAATGCTACCAAGTATATCATCTCTATCAAAAATCCAGCAGGTCAGCCTGCTGCTTATCTGGAAGCCGTGAATGCCAATCAGCTCGGTCATACAGACTTGGCTGGTGAATATACCATTCAAGGGAATGCTTCAGAGCCTTGGTTGATGGGCAATGGTTATGCTTTCCCTCAATACGGTTTCATGGGTGGTAGTTACTTCGTGGATGAGGCTGGTGTCGCGCAATACATCACGGCAGGTAAGATCATCATCTCTACCGTTAAGGATGCAGAGGGACAAGACTTATTCTCATTCGAGGGCGCTGACCTTGAAACCCAGAGTGGTGTAGATGGAGCGGCTGGTAAAGGATCATTTAAGATTAAGTTTGCTGCCATCGCCAAGTAAAGCCTTGAATAGGAAGGTAGATACCTTTAATCAAGCAATAGTTTTTGAATAATCAACAGTTATTGAAAAAGATAATAGAGTTTTGGTAATTAATATAAAAAGTAAAACGTTATATCCAATGAAAAGATTTTCGATATTAGCAATAACATTGTGTGCGATTGGTGGATCTGCCTTCGGACAGCAAGCCTTGTTCGGAGGACAGATGCCTCTATCTCCTGAGATTCATGCAGACAAGACCGTTACTTTCCGCTGCATGGCACCAGAGGCACATAAAGTACAGATAACAGGTGACTTCTTGCCAACTAAGAAAGTTGATACCCCGATGGGTAAGTATGATATGCCTGGAGTAGCCGATTTGAAGAAGGATGAGAAGGGTGTGTGGTCTTTTACAACCACTGCTCCTTTGGCACCAGAGCTTTATAGCTATACAATGATGGTGGATGGCGCCAGTGTTACCGACCATCTCAACGTCTATACCGTGCGTGACATCGCCAACGTTTCCAACTATTTCTTGATAGGTGGGGGAAAGGCAGATCTCTACAAGGTCAACAAGGTAGCGCATGGAACCGTATCAAAGGTCTGGTATGATGATGCCAAAGCTGGCCTTACTCGTCGTATGACAGTATATACTCCCGCAGGTTATGAGACCAGCAAGCAGAAATATCCTGTGCTTTATCTCTTGCATGGCATCGGTGGCGACGAGGAAGCGTGGATGGATTTGGGACGTGCTTCGCAAATCCTCGATAACCTCATTGCGCAAGGCAAGGCGAAGCCAATGATCGTCGTCATGACCAATGGCAATATCTCTCAGGAGGCAGCTCCAGGACAGACTTCGGATAATCTGATAGTTCCTACATTGGGATTGCCTAAGACCATGGAGGGCTCTTTCGAGGTATCTTTCCCTGAGGTAGTGAAGTTTGTGGATGCCCGTTATCGCACTTTGGCAAATAGTCAGAACCGTGCCATAGCAGGTTTGTCTATGGGTGGATTCCATTCCCTCTATATTTCCATCAACAATCCTAAGACCTTTGGTTATGTGGGGCTCTTCTCGGCAGCCATTGGCAAGGAACAAAGAAGTGGTGGCGCCAACGAGTACATCTATGATAACTTCGACAAGAAGTTGGCAGACTTGTTTGCTGCCAAGCCAAAGCTCTTCTGGATTGGTATCGGCAACACCGACTTCCTGTTTAAGGACAATACCGCCTTTAGAGAGAAACTGACCAAGAACCATTATCCGTTCACCTATATGGAGACCGATGGCGGTCATATCTGGCGCAACTGGCGCATCTACCTGGGTGAGTTTGCCCAGAAAATCTTTAAGTAATTTCAAGCAACATCATAATGAAAAAGATAACATTTTTGGCAACAGCCTTGCTCTTGAGCATGAGCAGCTTTGCACAGCAAGCTTTGTTCGACAACGTACCTGTGGTATCTCCAGAGGTAAACGCCAACCATACAGTAACCTTCCGTCTCAAGGCTCCCAATGCACAGAAAGTGCAGATTACGGGCGACTTCTTGCCTACCAAGCAGATTGATACCCCTGTGGGAAAGTATGATGCACCGGGAGTGGCAGACTTGGTGAAGGATGACAAAGGAGTATGGAGCTTTACCAGCACTAATCTTTCTCCTGAGCTTTATTCTTATAATCTCATCTTGGATGGTGTGAAGATTGTGGATCCTGGAAGCGTCTATATCACTCGTGACATCACTTCGGAAACCAATATTTTTATCTTGTCTGACAAGAAAGGCGACTGTGGTGACCTCTACACCGTCAATGAGGTGCCTCATGGCAATGTGCAGAAAGTTTGGTATGACAGTCCTACGCTCAAGATGCAGCGTCGTATGACGGTCTATACTCCAGCAGGTTACGACAAGGGAAAGGATTACCCAGTGCTCTACTTGCTTCATGGCGCAGGTGGTGATGAGGATGCTTGGACAACCTTGGGACGTGCCTCCCAGATTCTCGACAACTTGATAGCTACAGGCAAGGCTAAGCCTATGGTCGTGGTGATGACCAATGGCAATCCTAATTGCCAGGCTGCTCCAGGTGAGTGGTCGGCAGGTCAATACATTCCTTCTTTCTATGGCTATCAAGGTGCCAAGGCGGTGGCTACGATGGATGAGAGCTTCCCTGATGTGATGAACTATGTGGAGAGCCATTACAAGGTGGGCAAGGATAAGGCGCATCGTGCTATCTGCGGTTTGTCAATGGGTGGTGGACACTCCTTTGACATTTCTCGCCGTTTCCCTAATAAGTTTGATTACGTTGGTCTATTCTCCGCTGGTTTGCATGTGGGAAAGACTGGCGATTTTCGCACCGATTTCTATAAGATGCTGCAAGAGGACGAGGAGGCGAAGCAGCAGTTGGCAACCTTGTTTAAGAACAAGCCAAAATTGTATTGGATAGGTATGGGAAAGACCGACTTCTTGTATAAGAGTACAGCCGGCTTGCGTCGCTATTTCGATGAGAAGGGGTATAAATATACCTATATGGAGACCGAGGGCGGCCACATCTGGCGCAACTGGCGCGTCTATCTCACAGAGTTTGCACAAAAGATTTTCTAACGACATAAACGATTTGATAATATGATAAAAATTAAGAAAGTAATGATTACCACTTGTGTGTTCTTGGCTTCGACTACATTGTGCCCAGCCCAGACAACACCCAAGTTGGGCGTTTCTCCTATTGAGGATGTCATCCAGGCTATGACCCTTGATGAAAAGATAGAACTGTTGGTGGGCTCTACTGGCAAAGTAAAATCAAACATGACGGCTACCATCGGCAACCAAGGTCAGTTGGTGCCTGGTGCCGCAGGACAAGTGAATGGCATCGAGCGACTTGGTATTCCTACTACCGTAGTGGCAGATGGACCTGCTGGTCTGCGTATCGATGCCAAGCGCAAGGATACCAATAAGACATTCTACTGCACTCATTTCCCTGTGGCTACCGTGATGAGTGCCACCTGGAATGCCGACTTGGTTCACTCTGTGGGTACTTCTATGGGCGACGAGGTAAAGCACTATGGTGTGGATGTCCTCTTGGCTCCAGCCACCAACATCATGCGCAACCCACTTTGCGGTCGTAACTTTGAGTATTATTCAGAGGATCCATTGTTGGCAGGTAAGATTTGCGCAGCTATGGTGAATGGTATCGAGAGCAATGGCGTGGGAACTTCCGTGAAGCACTTTGCCTTGAATAACCAGGAGACCAATCGCACGCGAAACAATGTCATCGGCAATCCTCGTACTTTTAGAGAAATCTATCTCAAGCCATTCGAGATTGTGGTGAAGGAGTCTCAGCCTTGGACCATCATGACCTCCTATAACCTCATCAATGGCACGATGTCGAGCGAGCGTTGCGACTTGGTGACTGAAATCCTTCGCCATGAGTGGGGCTTCAAGGGTATGGTGATGACCGACTGGTTTGGTGGCATCAATGCCGTGGCACAGATGGAGGCAGGCAATGACCTCTTGATGCCAGGAAAGGCGGACCAATGTGACGAGATTCGCAAGGCGGTGCTCAATGGTCGCTTGTCGTTGGAAATCATCGACCGTAACGTGCGTCACATCCTGGAATATATCATGGAGACCCCAAGATTCAAGCAGTATGTGGCTGACAACAACCCAGACTTGAAGGGACATGCCGAGGTGGCTCGCAAAGCTGCTACCGAGGGTATGGTATTGCTCAAGAACAACAAGAATACCTTACCTATCATCCAGAAAGTAAAGAACATCGCCCTCTTTGGTAACACCTCTTATGATTTCATCGCTGGCGGTACTGGTTCTGGCAATGTAAATCATGCGTATGTGGTAAGTCTCTTGGATGGCTTGAAGAATGCTGGCTATCAGGTGGATGGGGCTATCCGCAAGGCTTATGAGGAGTATGCACCTAAGGCAAAGGAGTCTCTTCCTAAGCCTGAGAATCCATTAGAGGCTTTCCTTCCAGGACATTTTATCCCGGAAATGAGCCTTGCTGAGTTGGATATGGCTGCTGCCGTGAAGAACAACGACATGGCTATCATCACCATTGGTAAGTCATCTGGTGAGTTCTTGGATCGTCATCTCTCCGACAACTTCAATCTCACCCAGGCAGAGAAGGATATGATAGCAGGTGTTTGCAATGCTTTCCACAAGGCAGGCAAGAAGGTGGCAGTCATCTTGAATGTTTGTGGTGTAATCGAGACCAAGAGTTGGATGGCAGCTCCTGATGCAGTCTTGTTGTCTTGGTTGCCTGGTCAGGAAGGTGGTAATTCCGTTGCCGACATCTTGACGGGTAAGGAGAATCCTTCTGGTCGTCTGCCAATGACATGGCCTGTTAGTTATAATGATGTTCCTTCCAAGGACAATTTCCCTTATCCTGATGATGTCAAGGTAAAGGATGTAATTGGTATGTTCATGGGCAAGGGCATCGGTAGCAAGGGTAACGTGAAGAATGTGGATTACACCGAGTATAATGATGGTGTTTATGTAGGTTATCGTTATTACCAGACTAAGAATGTGCCTGTATCTTTTCCTTTTGGTTATGGTATGAGTTATACTACCTTTAAGTATGGCAAACCTGTGGTAACGAAGGATGCACAGGGCAATATCAAGGTCCTGGTGACTGTGAAGAATGCTGGTAAGGTAGCTGGTAAGGAAGTTGTTCAGGTATATGTGGCAGCTCCTGGCAAGGATATGGATAAACCAACCAGGGAACTTCGTGGTTTCGCCAAGACTAAGAATTTGCAGCCTGGTGAGTCGGAGACAGTTACTATCGACATCCCATACAAGAACCTGGCTTCTTTCAATGAGGTTGATAGTCAGTGGCAGGTTGAGGCTGGTAATTACAAGGTGATGGTGGCAAAGAATGCTGCCGATCTCAAGCCTCTCACTACCGTGATTACTGAGGAAGCTGGTGTAACCGAGAAGGTTCGCCCTTGCTTGCTCAAGGAAGTAAAGTAGCTCTATTAAAGATAAAGCTCAATAACAAAAGAGCTTGATGGTAATAAAGCTTTTAATGATATATAAAAAGAGGATGCGCTATCAACTGACGGCGCACCCTCTTTTTATATTTTATGGATTTTTGTAAGTCTCTGCACGGTTATACTATCCAGAGATGGAATCCCTTTGATTCCAAAGCCTCCTTGATTTCTTTTACATGTTCCTCGTCTCTTGTCTCCATGGTGAGGCGGAGCACGCAGGCATTCACCTTGTTGCGGTTGGCAGAACGGTCGTGGTGAACACCGGTGATGTTGCCACCCAATCCGGCGATGACAGAGCAAACCTCTACCAATTCGCCCGGTTTGTCATCCAGCTCCATCTCGATGGTGCAGAGACGGCCGCTCTTGGCAAGACCACGGGTGATGACACGGTTTAGGATGGTTACGTCGATGTTACCGCCACTTACCACGCAGATGGTTTTCTTGCCCTTCACCGGAACCTTGTTGTACATCACGGCTGCCACGCTGGCCGCACCGGCACCTTCGGCTACCATCTTCTCGCTCTCTATGAGTTTCAGGATGGCTGCACAGATTTCGTCCTCGCTCACGGTTACGATTTCGTCTACGTAGTTGGAGCAGGTTTCAAAAGTAATCTTGCCCGGTTCCTTTACGGCAATACCATCAGCAACGGTCGCTACAGAAGGCAACTTCTCCTGTTTATGATCGTGCAGACTCTGTACCATACTTGCTGCTCCTTCTGCCTGAACACCATATACCTTGACGTTAGGATTCAGCGACTTGATGGCAAAGGCCACACCAGAGATAAGTCCACCGCCACCTACAGGAACGACGACAGCTTCTACATCAGGCAACTGGTCGAGAATCTCCAGACCGATGGTGCCCTGACCAGCGATGACATTCTCATCATCGAAAGGATGTACGAAGGTATAGCCATGCTCGTCCTTCAGTTGCAATGCCTTCTGGTAGGCATCATCATAGACACCAGGTACCAGACAGACCTCTGCACCGAGACGCTTGGTGGCTTCCACCTTACTAATAGGAGCACCCTCTGGCAGACAGATAAGACTCTTCACTCCCATGGCGGTGGCACCGAGAGCTACACCCTGAGCATGGTTGCCCGCAGAACAGGCTATCACACCCTTCGCCTTTTCTTCATCGGTGAGTTGTGAAATCTTATAGTAAGCACCACGAATCTTGAACGAACCCGTCTTCTGGAGGCACTCAGGCTTCAGATAGACATCACTCTCTGGGTTGATTCTTGGAGTGTGAACCAGCTCAGTCTTTCTGATAACTTTGCTCAGCACGAAGCGAGCCTTATAGAAATTGTCTAATTGTAACATAACTGCTGATATGCTTTTATTTGTTATGTGTGCAAAGGTACACATAATTCTATAAATAACAAGAATAATTATATCTTTTTTATTTTATAAACAAAAATAAAACGCTTCTTTTCTCTTGTATTTGAGGAAAATGTTGTATTTTTGCCACCAATTGTTTGAGACGAAATGAATATACCTAAATGAAAAGTGAGGTTTTCTGCGTGTTTTAACGATTTGTGACTTTTAATTCATGAATACTTGCCCTCTGTCTGATGATAAAAACCTACTTTTGCAGTCGGAATGAGACAGGCAGGTTTTGCATGAGATAATTGGTATCCTGTATCTTTATACAAAGGTACTCGCATAGGTAATTTCTGCATCTCATTTTAATGTACTTTTTGATAATAAATAGCTAAAAACAAAATGAAGAAGAAACAAACATTTTGTTCTGCCATTGTACTTTCTGCTGGTGTAGCTATGGCTGCATCTACGGGAGTCATCGCTCCTGAAATGAGAAATACTGAGGGACAGACTTCTGAGATTTCTACTGCTTTCAAGAAAAAGGTGAAAGCGGTAAGTGATCATTCCAATGAGGCGAAAGAGGTGACTCCTACTGAGGAGAGTGTGACCAGTCCTATAGAAGGGGTAATCAACAATCAGTTTGTGGATGAGGCTACCATGAAGGGTGACCTGATGAATATGTTGGCTAAATTCTCCAAGTATCTGAAGAATGACTTCCAGGATTGTGCTGCGCCAAATTCTGTGAATGAGGTATGTGGTGCTTTCAAGTGTAATAGTACCATGCAGAATAATGAGGACGGTGTTCGCTCCAATGCCGACCTCTCCATGATTTCTGCTTTCCTCGTAAAATATGGTAAGGACAAGGTGACTCTGCCTGAGGGCGTTACTTGGGATGACCTGGAAAAGATGGCGATGAAGAGTCTGGTTTTCGCTTACTCTACCCATAAGGCAAATAAGTTGAAAACCTGTTCTGGTAACAACTACTGGGGTTCTACTTCCGGTAGCGATTATGTTTGGGAAAGTTCACTTTGGGCGATGTCCGTAGCTTATTCCGCTTATTTCCAGTGGGATAAACTCTCCGACAAACAGAAGGGATATATCGAGAAACTCCTGAAGGCTGAATGCAATTATGAGTTGAATCGCACGATACCTACCGGTTATAACGGGGATACGAAAGCTGAAGAGAATGGTTGGGAGGCTGATGTGCTGGCTGCTACATTGGGTCTGTTCCCTAATGATGAGATGGCTCCTAAGTGGTTTGAGCGCCTCCGTGAGTTTGCCATCAACAGTTATTCTCATAAGAATGATGCCCATAATACGACCGTTATTGATCCGCATTATGACAAGAAGACCGTGGCTGACCTCTATAAGGGACAGAATCTTTTTGACGACTATACGCTCCAGAACCACAACTTTTTCCATACGAGCTATCAGAACGTAGTGATACAGGAGTTGGGCGAGGCTGCTCTGGCGCTGAAACTCTTCCAGCAGAAGACCATCGGTGAGGAGAAGTGGAAGACCAATTCGCTCATGCACAATAATGACAAGGTGATGAAGGAGGTGCTCAACTGGCTGGCTCTGGCAGATGGTGAACTGGCTATGCCTAATGGTAATGACTGGAGCCTCTTCCTTTTCGACCAAATCACTTCATACACTACCAATGCGTGTTTCCTGAACGATCCAGATGCGCTGATGCTTGAGAACTTGGCTTACAAGAATATCAAGGCACGCCAGACTACAACGTCTGACGGATCCTGGCTGTTGCGCTCTGATATCGGAGCACGCCGTATGGGTGTAGAAGCTCACCGTGTGATGATGACCTGGCTGATGCATGAGGCCATATCTACAGCAGATGTAACCCCTACAGATTGGAATGCGTTCAACCAGCGTTATGCTGCAGCCCGTATATTCCCTTGCCAGAATATAGTCCGTGCCTCTACTGCCGACCGTTTCACCTGTTTCTCATGGAGTGCAGGTAAGGGCAGTTATACCGGATACATTGCAGCCAACAGTGCGGATAAGAACAAGATGATCGTACCTTACCGTGAGAACAATACCGGTAACTTCCTCGGTAGTTATCAGGTAAGTGGTAAGAGTACAAACGCCACACCTGTAGTCAGCGGCATCTATAATCTCCGTGGCAACAGTTATACGATGAACGGCGAACTGAATATGAATGACGGAACGCTCAACAATCGTTTCGCCATCTATTCTACTCCAGGTAATGCTGTCATCTATACCGATTATGTGCGTGCCAATGCAGCTGCCACCATTACCAAGGATCAGGGAGGTCTGATGGCTATCAGTACCGACGAAATGACGCGAACCAAGCGTACGCTCTATTTCGACAATGCCAAGAATCAGGAGACGGGTATGACCCACAAGCAGAGTGATGGTTCTCAATTCCTCACCATGAATACCAACTGGGTGAATATCGATAATGCTCTGGGTGTTGTCAACGTAGATGGTAAGACCATGGGCTTTGGAAACCGTGCCAACAACAATTCCGTGAATACTTCCAAACTCTATGCTTCTTATAGCGACAAGAGTAAGGATGTGAAGGCTGGCGACATTGTAGATAAGCGCAATATCATCTATTATAGTAATGTGAATGCTGAAAGTACCCGCAAGCTGATGCAGAAGGCTATCAGTTTGAAGGAGATGGTAGCTGAGGGATGGAATGGTGTTATCGCTACAGACCCTGATGGTGCTTCCTACATGCTTTTGTCTAACTTCTGTGGTGATACCCGATGCCAGTTGAAGAATGTGCAACTCAATGGTGCAGCGCCTGTATTTACGGTAGAAACCAATATTGTGGATTCCAAGGCAGATGCCACTTTCCTCTTGGACGTCAATCATTCCAAGGGCGAAATCTTAGGCTTCACGGTCAAGGGCTCCGGTTTGCAGGCTATTCAGGATGCAGAGGATTCCACCAAGGTTTATCTCAAGAACCTGCAGGCATCAAGTATCAAGGTGACTTTGAATTATAAGGCTAAGAATGTAGAGAAGTCCATCACTCCTACTTTAAAAGCCAACCAGGTGATAGCCGTTTATTATAATGATAAGACCGGTGAACTGGTAGTTACATTGTGAATGGGAAGAAAGTCGTTCAGAAATAATCGGAAGTCATTAGAAGATTTCCTGCGATCCTCAGAAATCATAAGACAATCATCAAAAAAGTTGGTTTCACCCAGAATGAAACCAACTTTTTTCTCATTTCTCATTTGTAATTTCTCATTTTATAGTCTTTCTCATTTCTCATTTCTCATTTCCAGAAAATGGTTCAGCGCAGCAGCCACACCATCTTCTTCATTGGAAAGAGTAACGTAGTCAGCTTCCGCTCTTACCTCAGGAGCAGCATTAGCCATAGCCACACCGACACCGGCAAGTTTGAGCATACTGAGGTCATTATATCCATCACCGAAGGCTATCATGTCTGCAGGAGTGAGATTGATTTTACCCAATAATCTCTGCAAAGACTGTGCTTTGTCGATGCCGTTAGGAACCAGTTCCAGGAAGAAAGGAGCCGAGCGGAAAACAGACATTTTGTCGCCTACAATGCCAGAGAGTTCTTCTTCTGCCTTCTGCATGTCGGTAGGGTCGCCAGTCATCAGGAGTTTGGTAGGATGAGGCTCCAGCGCATCAAGCAGTTTTTCAACCTTCCGAATGTTCATCTTGTTGATGCGGGATTCTTCCTTCACATACTGGTCGTCTGGTATTTCGGTGATGATCTCATTGCCGGCATATCCTAAGAGTGCATAGTTCTTTTCCTTGGCATACTGATATAATAAAGGTATCACGCTATCTGGCAGATATTGTGAGAAATATTCCTCACCGGTCTTGGCATCCACAATCTTTCCGCCATTATAGGAAAGAATGAATCCTCCTCGTTTTTCCAGTTCAAGACATTCTGCTACTGGTTGGATACCGTATGTAGGGCGCCCGGAAGCTAAAATGATGATAGCACCATTGTCTTGAGCTTTCAGGAGAGCCTGACGGGTGCGAGGTGTCACCACTTTCTCGTGGTTGGTCAGCGTGCCGTCGAGGTCGAGAGCGATGGCACGATAAGGAATCTTTTTATTTTCCATTATGTTTTTTCTTTTATGATTTTATTTTCTTTGATGAAGTTATTTCTATGATGGATAGTGCGACTGCTATAGATGATAGAGGCTGCAAAGTTAAGATAAAAAAAGGAGTTTGGGAAACTTTTTTGTGAAAATCTATTCATTTCTCATTAAATAGTTGTACTTTTGCAGCAACTTTTCTATTTTTTTATTTAGATAATCATGACATCAATATTTATATTACAGTTGATTTGCTGCATCATTACCGGCATGTTGGGCTTGCATATAGCAATGGCTTCTCTGCAAGTGAGATGGAAGGTAAGACGCTACGAGACCTCTCGGTGGTTGCTTTGTGGATCAATGGCCGTATTCTGCATACATTACTTCTTGCAGATGACTCAGGGATTTCGTGCCCAAGGTGCTGATGTGGGGGCAGTCGTTAATATCATGTTCTACACTCCCGTGGTTTTTGCCATCACCCTATCCATCATCAATATGGAGAGCACAAGAAGCGTCATGCGTCGCTATTGTTTGCGTAGTGCGGCTGCCTATGCGCTGATTGTCGCCATCTTCATCTTTGGCGTTTTCAGCAGCAAAAGTCTCCATCTGGGCGGTTTGTTATACGTGATGCTCGCACTCTTTATGGGAAGTATGGCATACTTCATCTATGCCAGCTATTCTGAGGTACTGAAGCGCAAGAAAAAACTGTTGGAGGAGTCGGCTGGCGATCTTCTGCCACACGTTCGATATGCACGATCCAGTCTTGTATTGGTATGCGTCTCAGCAGCCTTTCTGCCTATAGTCATTCTCTTCGACACCTTATTGTTGCTGGTAGGTCCGCTGATTTTGCTTGCTTTCATATTCTTTGTATATAGTTTTATCTCGTTGGGCTATTATATTACACCTGGTGAGAATATACAGGAAGAACTGGAGGATCAGGAAGAACTGGAGGAATCAGCTACATTGACAGATCAGCTTGCCTATGGAGATCAGCAGGATGCCGTGGCTGATGGACAGGCAGATTTGAACATTTTCTCCCAAAAACGGATGAAAGAGATTGGAGCAGCATTGGAAAAATGGTGTGATGACAGAATGTACAAAGACTGCAATGTCACCATATATTCGCTTGCTGCCAACTTGGGTTGTAAGAAGAATGAACTTACCGAATATTTCAATCTTTCTCAGCATACCAATTTCCGTACATGGCTCAGCGATATCCGCTTTAATGAGGCGGTTCGCATGATGAAGGAAAGACCGGATTTTAGCAATGATGCCATATCTACTGAGTGCGGATTCTCATCCCATACACAGATATACCGCATTTTCAAGCAAAAGACAGGGCTGTCGCCTAACCAGTGGCGCGAACAGATGATATAGCTTTAATGGTTAATAAATGTTTAAAAAGGTGTTGCATTCCTACGAATGCAACACCTTTTTTGGTAGGAATGCAACAACAACCATAGGAATGCAACACCTCTTTTTGGATTTTTACTGCTACCTTTGCATTAAAACTTAACAACCGAAAGCTAAAGATTATGATACAAGACCAACAAAACTCTCTTTTTTCTGTGTCCTATGTCATCGTGGTCATCGGAGTCATGGCGGTGGTGTTTTCTATATCCATCGTCTTTATGATGGCATACGACTATCACATCTATCTGGCCGGAAATAGAAGAAGGAAATTCAGTTTCGCTGATTTCATCAAGCGCGAGCAGTATTATCTCTATATCCTTGTATTCTTCCTGCTAATTATAATAGGTGAATTGTTGAGGAATAACCTCAGGTAATACCTTTGTCTGAATGTTATGATGCAGAAGAAATTTTTCTTCATGAACGCTTGTTAGTTTACATATTATTTAGTATCTTTGCAGCCGCAACTCAATAAATGTAGTTTTAACACTATAAGCAACTCTTTTATGTTTGGGCTTGTAAGGATTGAGCTTATTAAAAAAATAAGTATATGGAGTTCTTGATGTGTATTATGACATAAACAACAAAAACAATAATAACACTAACTTAAAAGAAAATCATGAAGATGAAGATTACATTCAGTTCTTTGTTGCTGGCAGCGTTGGCATGGGGAACACCTCTCCAGGTTTCTGCCGCAAAGAAGGCTGCAACCAACAAAAAGTTTGCAGGTTATCTCTTCGCTTATTTCGAGGGAAGTGGCAACCAGCAGGAACATCTGCGTTTTGCCATCAGTGAGGATGCCAAGAACTGGTATGCGCTCAATGACAACCAGCCTGTCATCGCCAGCGACTCTATCAGTACCAGTGGCGGTATTCGCGACCCTCATATCCTTCGTGGTGGAGATGGCTGCTATTACATCGTGGCTACAGATATGAACACCGTGAAGAATGGATGGAAAGATAATCCGGGCATCGTATTGATGAAATCAAAAGATTTAGTGAACTGGACGCACTCTAAAATCGTGTTGAAGGAAGACTACAAGGAGCATTTCAGCGATGCCTATTGGGTATGGGCTCCACAGACCATCTATGATAAGAAGGCCAAGAAGTATATGATCTATTTCACCCTTCAGCGTACGGGCGATGGCAGAAAGAGTCTCGTTACCTATTATGCTTATGCCAACAAGGACTTTACGGGTTTCGAGAGCGAGCCAAAGGTACTCTTCAATGCCAAATATGGTTGCATCGATAACGACATTATCGAGCGCAACGGCGTTTACCACATGTTCTATAAAGGAAACATTAAGAATGCTGAGGGCAAGGAAATCCAGAATGGTATCCAGCAGGCTACTGCCAAGAGCCTGAAGGGACCTTGGAAGGAGGACTTCAAGTTTATCGATGCTTACGCAGATAGCAAGACCGGTGTGGAAGGTTCCGGTGTATTCAAACTTAATGACAAGAATGAGTATGTGCTGATGTACGACCTTTATGGTTCAGGCCGTTATGAGTATCAGATTTCCAAGGATCTGAATACTTTCTCTACCAAGCCCGAGTCTTTCCGCAAGGATTTCTTCCCTCGTCATGGAACGGTTTGTTCTGTAACCAAGGACGAGATGGAGAGATTGCAGCAGAAGTGGGGCTATGTATTGAAGCACGATTTCGTGGCAACAGGCAATCCGCTCTTCTCTCATATCCATACTGCCGACCCTGCCGTTTTGGTAGATAAGGACACCTTGTGGCTTTTCGCTGGTCATGATGCCAAGGGTAATCATCCAAGATACGAGATGCACGACTGGAAGATTTTCTCTACCACCGATATGAAGCATTGGACCCAGTATCCAACCCCACTGATGGTTTCTGATTTTAAGTGGGCAAAGAGCAAGCAGGCTTATGCGGGTCATGTGGTGGAAAGAAACGGCAAGTACTACTGGTATGTTTCAACCAACTGGTGTGGCATCGGTGTGGCAGTGAGCGATAAGATTACGGGTCCTTACAAGGATGCGTTAGGCAAACCGATGCTCACCAACAAGGATTGCTTCGATTCCAAGCACAGTTGGGCTTGCATCGACCCAGCCATCTTCATCGACGATGACAATACACCTTATATTATATGGGGTAACGGACAGTGCTACATCGCCAAACTGAAGGATAATATGGTGGAGATTGATGGCGAAATCAAACGCATCGATGTAGGAACCGAGTTCCCATTCACCGAGGCTCCTTGGATTCACAAATATGGCAAGAAATACTATCTGAGCTATGCTTCGGGCTGGCCAGAGAAGATAGCCTACGCCATGGCGGATAACATCATGGGACCTTGGACAGCCAAGGGCATCATCAGTGAGATTGCCGGCAACAGTAATACCACTCATCCTGCCATCGTCAACTATGACGACCAGTGGCTCTTCTTCTCTCATAATGGTGCCTTGCCTGATGGCGGAAGCTACAAGCGCAGTGTTATCATCGAACCGATGGCTTACAATGCCGATGGAACCATTCGTCCTATCGCTCCTACCACCAAGGGAGCCAGCGGATTGGGCAATCCTATCCTGCCAGGCTTCCATGCCGACCCGGAAATCCTGTATTCCAACAAGACAGGTAAGTACTACATCTATTCTACCACCGATGGAAAACCGGGCTGGGGTGGATATAAATACTACGTATATTCTTCTGCCGACCTGAAGGAGTGGAAGAACGAAGGTGTGCCGCTCGATGCCAAGAGCGACCAGATTTCCTGGGCTAACGGCAATCTCTGGGCACCAGCTGCCATCGAGGTGAAACAGAAGAACGGCAGCTACAAGTACTATCTCTATTTCAGTGCCCGTCCTAATGACAACGGCAGAAAGCAGATGGGTGTAGCGGTTTCTGATTCTCCTACAGGTCCATTCGTTGACCTGGGTCACCCTCTTCTGGCGAAGAATCATCCAGGTTGCAACGGTCAGCTCATCGATGTGGATGTCTTCATCGACCCAGTATCGAAGAAGCCTTACCTCTATTGGGGCAACAGTTTCATGGCAGGTGCCGAGTTGGAGCCAAGCATGACCAAGATTAAGGACGAAACCGTGACCGTGATGACTCCAAAGGGTGGAAGCCTGCGAGACTATGCTTATCGCGAGGCTCCATACGTGTTCTATCGTAACGGACTCTACTACTTCATGTGGTCGGTGGATGATACGGGTGCAGCCAACTATCATGTGGCTTACGGAACATCCAAGTCTCCGCTCGGACCTATCGAGGTTGCGAAGGATCCTATCGTCCTGATTCAGGACCCTCAGCACGAGATTTATGGCACAGCCCATAACTCCGTAATCCAGAAGCCAGGCACGGATGAGTGGTACATCGTTTATCATCGCATCAACAAGGATTACATCCATTTCCAGCCAGGTGTTCACCGTGAGGTTTGCATCGACAAGTTGGAATTCAATGCAGATGGTACTATCAAGCGAGTTGTGCCTACACATGGAGGAATCCAATAAAAACATATAAACAGAATTTCATACAATTCCTTTCTTACAATCCCCTGCAGAAATCCTGATAGGAAATCCTGCAGGGGATTGTTTTTGCCATATATTCCGCTGAATTGTATATTTAGGTTAAAAAATGACAAGAAAGTTTGGTGGTTTGAAAGGAAAAACGTATTTTTGCGAATGAAAAGAGGATTTTTAAGTAGAAGATAAATCAACGTTTAAACAAAAAATAACACTATACTGGCAAATAGAGTTACCCCGACAACATGATGGAAATATATTTTCGTTTGATACAGTTTTCCTTAGGACTTTATGAAGGAAAGGAGTTCTTGGATGGAACAGCACTGACAGGTTTCGACTGGAAGGCTTTCTTCGATTTCGTCAAGAAACAAACCTTGGTGGGAATCGCGATGGATGGAGTCCAGAAGTTGCCTAAGGGAGTAGCTCCTACCGAGAACTTGTTGTTGATTTGGTTCGGACTGAGCCACAAGCTCATGATGCGCAATAGTATCCTGAATAAAGCCACAGCGTATGTATATAAGAAAATAAGAGAGGCAGGTTATCCTTGTTGTATTCTGAAGGGCCAGGGCAATGCTATGCTTTATCCCCATCCTGCTTCGAGAACTCCGGGTGATGTGGATGTGTGGGTAGATGCTTCCCGCGAAGAAATCCGTTCCTTGGCTTGTTCTCTGGCGAAAGATAAGGGGTATGTAAGCGATGAGAGTCTCAATCATGTGGGACTTTTCATCAATGAAATAGCCGTTGAACTTCATTCCACTCCTGCCATCATGGCCAATTTCTTCTATAATCACCGTTTGCAGAAATGGCTGAATGAGGAGAAGGGAAGACAGTGCAGCCATCTGGTTAGTTTGGGCAGTCGTCCGGTTTCATCTGGTAGCGATGCACAGAAGGGACTGGCTGAGATGAAGGTTGCCGTTCCTACGGCTTCTTTTAATGCAGTCTATCAGTTGTATCATCTCTATCATCACTATTTCTATGAAGGAGTAGGGTTGCGTCAGGTGCTTGATTATTATTTCGTAGTGACGGGTTTGATGGATGAATTGGAAAAACTGCAGACGGGTTCTGCTATTTCAGATTCGGAAAATCATTCTTCTCTGACTGAAATCCAGCAGACGTTGAAGCAGTTAGGATTATGGAATTTTGCAGGAGCGATGATGTATGTTTTGCGTGAAGTGTTAGGACTTTCGGAGGACAAGATGTTGGTTCCTGTAGATATCCGACGGGGCGAGATGTTGCTTCATGAAATACTTGCTGGTGGAAATTTCGGCAGGTATGACAGTCGCAATGGTCTTGGAAATGGTTTTATTGGTCATAATTTGCAGCGTTTATGTCGCGACTTGCGATTCCTGCGCTATTATCCAGCTGAGGCTCTGAGCGAACCTCTGTTCCGCATCTGGCATTATGGCTGGCGCCATTTCCTGCCAAAAAGGACATTAGAAATGAGAAAGACGATAAAATGAGAAATTAGAAATGAGAAATTAGAAATGAATATGAAAAAATGAATATGAAAAAATGAATATGAAAAAATGAAAAGAGGATGTGTCATGGACTTTGACACATCCTCTTTTCTCATTTTATCATCTTTCTCATTTGTCATTTCTCATTTCTCATTTGTCATTACTAATTTAAGCTTCCATGAACTTCTTGGCAGCTCTGAGCTGGTGTCTCATCACGCTCAGGAATTCCTGACTCTCTTGGAGGATGTTGAGATAAACCAAGGAAATCTGCATCAAGCTATTATCCTTCATGTTCTGCAGGCGGTCGATGTGTTTCTTGCGAAGCACTGAAAGTTCATCCTTGCAGGCATCAGCCTCGGCCAGAATCTCACGATAGTTCTCATATCGGTTGGTCTCAATTTGTTCGCAACTCATCTTCATCAGGTCATTGATCTTCTGACGTACAGGAGCAAACTCGTTGATGTATTCAGTTGGCAAAGGATTGAAGTTGTTGTCCACGTGCTCCTTCACCGGGTCGAGCATACGGCGGAGAGAGTAGATGAACTGCTGGTTGCTGTTGGCGCCCAGATGGAACCAGGTGTTGCGCTCGATGGCAATCTCCATAGGAGAGCGTTTCAGACCGAGCATCTCCTGACGGCGGAATTTCTTCAGCATGTCCTGCTCTTTCTTCAGTTCCTTGTTGGCATGGCGAAGATCACGGGTGCTCTCGCTGGCAAGACCATCTACGATGAGATTGAACTCATATAGGGCGAATTTGCAAACGAAGCTCTGGGTGCGAGATACCTGGCGACGAAGCAAATCCCATACAATCTCTGGGTCGTGGGAGCGCATCATCAGCTGGAAGGTGCTGCCCTTGCTTTCCTGCTTAGCCTTCTTGTTGTACTTGATATTGCTGCGGATGAGCAAGAAGATGACCAGAGCCATGAAAGCACTCTGAACGAGGATGCCACCGAAATGCATGGTCATACAAACAATGGCGCAGACTATGAAAGCAACACCAGCTGTGATAAACCAACCACCGATAACACTCAATACACCTGTTACACGGAATACGGCACTCTCGCGGCTCCAGGCTCTATCGGCAAGTGAAGAACCCATTGCCACCATGAAGGTAACGTAAGTGGTAGAAAGAGGCAACTTGAGGTTGGTACCGATGGTGATGAGCATAGAAGCAAGTACCAGGTTGACTGCAGCGCGAACTACGTCGAAAGCAGCACTCTCTTCGAGTTCTACGGCATTCTTATCGAAACGGGAATTGATCCATCTTTTCAAGGAATTTGGCAGATACTTGTTGAGCCAAGAATCTGTAGCCTGACAGTTGCGCACGATGACACGGGCAACAGAAGAACTGCCAAACATCTCATCGCCTTCATCCTGACGGCTCAAATCTACAGAAGTCTTGATCACATTCTGTGCCTTCTTAGAGGTTGCCATTGCAACAATCATCACGAAACCGGCAGCGAGGAGATAGACAGGAGTGGTCTTGGCACTCTCCATCAATGAGGTCATCATAAAGCTGTCTGGTGCAGCGCCGTTGGCATTTGCCATATAGTCATTGTAAGAAGAAAGACCAGCCAGAGGCACACCGATGAAGTTGACAAGGTCGTTACCTGCGAATGCCATAGCCAGGGCAAAGGTACCCATCAGAACGGTGAACTTGAAGATATTGACGCGGCAGAGGTGGAGGAATTCCATCACGATGGCAGAAACCACGAAGGTAATGACAAGCAGCAACCCGATGTTCTGGTCGATATAGTCGCGCCACTCACTTGGCAGATAAGGACTCTTGCCGAGACCCTTCATGAAGATGAAGTAGGAGAGGGCCGTGAAAGCGATTCCACCAAAGATAGCGATGGAATAGCGGGAATGCTTTTTGTAATTGAAGGTGAAGACGATACGGGAAATCCACATCACGAGTACACCGAAAACAAAGGCGATGATGACAGATGAGAAGATACCCATGATCACCTCCAAAGCCTTGTTGCTGTTGAGCAATACACCATAGTTGAGGCTATCGTCACCGATCATCTTGAGAGTGGCAAGGATAAAGGCACCTCCCAACAACTCGAATACCAAAGACACGGTAGTAGAGGTAGGCATACCTAAGGTGTTGAACACATCCAGTATGATAACATCAGTTACCATGACGGCAAGGAAGAGCGTCATCACTTCTTCAAAGGTAAAGTGGTCCGGACTCATGATGCCATGACGGGCGATGTCCATCATACCTGATGACATGATAGCACCGAGAACCACACCGCAGGAAGCGATGATCAGCACCGTGCGAAACTTAGCCACCTTAGCACCGATGGCAGATTGCAGAAAGTTGACAGCATCGTTGCTGACTCCCACAAAAAGATCAAACACTGCCAGACAGAGCAGGAAGATCACAATACATAAATAAATTGTACCCATTTATTTCTATTTAATATTTATAATGATTATCTGATTTTACAATCTATCCATTTCGTGATGATAAGAAATCTATCATTCGGCTTTCTGCCTGAGGCATTCCGCCTCTGGTTTTCCGGGTGCAAAGGTACTATGGGGATATTACAGGCGATTTAAACAGATATTACAATCCGGTTAAAATGTATTTCTATTGCTTTTTCAGGCACCGTCTCATCATAGAAAAAGCGAGGATTACACCAATTTCTCTGTGTAATCCTCGCTTTTTAGTGACCTTCATATAGCCCATCCACGATACTGTCGGCAAGTGAGATGTTCGGCACCATGATGGTGTCGCATTCCAGATACTCGCATGCCCGGATGAAGATTTCGGCAGCAGGAATGATGACATCGGCACGGTCTTCCTTCAGCGAGAAGGAAATCTCACGTTCCTCGATGCTCAGCGGCTGCATCATCTGGTAGAGACGCTTCAGTTCGCTGAGGGACAGTTCCTTGCCGTTCGTCTTGTTGTGGCGGGCCAACTTGTTGAGCTTGTTGATGTTTCCACCAGAACCGATGATGCGGATATTGCCATATTCCTTGGCATATCTGCAGAGGTTTTCCTTAAACAGTTTTTCTGTATCAGCCGTCACCTTCCCACTCAGCATTCTCAGCGTACCCATGTTGTAGGAGAAACTTTCAGCCAGCGTTCCGTCGTGGATGATGGAAACCTCGGTGCTTCCACCGCCCACGTCGATATAGGCGAAGTTTCCCTCATTAGAGTCGGTCTTCTCCACCAGGTTGTTGTAGAGCATTTGCGCCTCCTCCTGTCCTTTGATAATCTCGAGTTTGATGCCGGTCTGCTTTTCTATTTTCTTCAGCAACTTCTTGCCGTTTTCAGCATCTCGCATGGCAGAAGTGGCACAGGCACGGAAGGCATCCACATCGTTGAGTTTCATGAATTGCTTGAATCCCTTCATCATGTGGAGCATCATCTTCTCCCTTTCCTTGGAAACCTTGCCGAGGGTAAACACATCCTTACCCAGGCGCAGCGGAATGCGGATGAACATGATTTTCTTGATGCGGTCTTCCTCGCGTGGTGCTTCCGGATCAAATCGCTTGATGAGTAGTCTGGCTCCGTTGGAACCAATATCGATAGCTGCTAATGTTGTCATTACAATTACTTTTTATGGTTCTTTTAATTCCTCCTGATAGGCTTTATACAATTCCTCCTGGCTTCTGAATGCAGGTCCTTCTATGAACTCGTTGTTTCCCTTTCCATCTACTATGCGGCCGTTTGCGGTATCTCTCATGCCGTATGATACGGTGCGGAGCAGGTCTGCCTGCATATCCTCGTCATATACTGGGGTGAGCACCTCGATGCGGTTGAGGAGATTTCTCGGCATCCAGTCGGCAGAACCGATGAAATATCTTGGTTTGCCGCCATTAGCGAAGATGAGGATACGGCTGTGCTCCAGGTATCTGTCGATGATGCCCACGCAGTGAATGTTCTCGCTGAGGTTGGCAATGCCCGGCACGAGCGAACAGTTGCCACGTATCACGATGTCTATCTTCACTCCAGCCTTGGAAGCCTGATAGAGCTTAGTCACCATGTCGGTATCGGTGATGTGGTTGATTTTCATCTTCACCCAGGCCTCCTTGCCCTCGTTGGCATTCTTGATTTCCGTATCCAGCATTCTGAGGATGCGGCTCTTCATGGAGTTAGGAGAAACGAGCAGTTCGTTGAAACGGAAAGGCGAGAAAGGACGGTCGATGAAGTCGAACACCTTAGCCACCTCATTCACGATTTTCGGACGTGCCGTCATCAGCAGATAGTCAGTATAGATCCTGGCATTTCCCTCGTGGAAGTTACCCGTTCCGATGCAGGCGATATTGCCCTTCTTGGATTCGATATAGAGCAGTTTGGAGTGAATCTTCAATCCCTCCACACCGAAGATGACGTTGACGCCTTCCTCCTGCATGCGCTTGCTCCACTTGATGTTGCTCTCCTCGTCGAAGCGAGCCAGGAGCTCTACTACTGCAGTTACCTTCTTGCCGTTGCGTGCCGCAGTAATCAGGGCCTTCACCACCTTGGAGTCCTTGGCCAGACGGTAGAGTGTAGTCTTGATGGCTTTCACCTCAGGCTTGACGGCAGCCTCGCGCAGCACACGGATGTAGCCGTTGAAACTGTGGTAAGGCACGTGGATATAACGGTCTTTCTGACGGATCTGGTCGAGAATGCTCTCGTTGGAGAGGAACTCCGGTTTCATGATAGGCGTCCACTTCGCATATTTCAGTTCCTTGTGTCCGCAGTCAGGGAAAGACATCAGGTCCTTGTGGTTCTGGTATCTTCCGCCCGCAAGCGAAGCATCCAGCTCCTTGGTGTTCAGCCGTTCGCGCAGTTTCTTCTGCAAGTCCTTAGGCATTTCGCGGTCGTAGATGACGCGCACCGCTTCGCCCTTCTTACGGCTGTTTACACCCAAGGCAATCTTCTCCATCGTACCGAAGTCAGCATCATTGTCCATCTCCATTTCCGCATCCTTGGTAAACTTGAAGGAATAAGCACGGTAAGAACTCTCCTTGAATCCGAGGAAAACTAAAGGCAGACAGTAGCGGATCACGTCGTCCAGATACATGATGTTGTCGAATCCGTCGCTTGAAGGAATCTTCACCCAGCGGCCATACACACGGTCAGGCACCTTCACCACAGCATATTTCTTCTTGCCCTTCTTGTCGTCTTTCTTTTTCTTGCCCTTTTCATCCTCGTCATTATTTTCCATTTCGGTCTTTTCGATGGCGAGGTAGATGCGGTTGTCCTCCAGGGTAGAGAGGTCGTCTATCTCGTTGAGCCAGATAGGATTGACAGAACCGTTGAGCTTGTCGTAGAAGAACTGTGTGAGGAAGTTCTTCTGCTCATCGTTGAGATTGGTTTCGGTGACAAGGCGAACCTTGTGAACTTCAAGTTCGCGGAAAACCTGATCCACCGCTTCAGTGTATTCTTTCGAGTAAGATTCATTGAGCTTATTGATGGTTTTGAGAGACTTCTTAATTTGTGCTTCCATATCCTTGGTGAGGTTGCGGTCAATCATGCGGTTGAGCGAAGCCACACGCACACGGAAAAACTCATCGAGGTTGTTGGAATAAATGCCGAGGAAGGAGAGCCGTTCGAGCAATGGAACAAATTCCTTCTTGGCTTCCTGCAGAATGCGATGGTTGAAGTACATCCAGCTCACATCGCGTTCTACGTATGCTTTTTTAATTATTTCTTCTTTGGTCATAATCTTCTAAGTCGATATAAAATTTTATGAGACTATGTGTGATAATCAAGTTAGTGAGAGAAATGTTATGCTTTAGCCTTCTTTTTCTCTTCCTTCTTGTTTTTGTCAGCAGGCTTCAGTTCTTTTTTTACCTCAGATTTCTTTTCCTCAGCTTTCTTAGAATCTTTCTTTACCTCAGATTTCTTTTCCTCGGTCTTTTTGGACTCTTTCTTGTCCTCAGCCTTTACGTTTTCCTTTTTATCGTTTTGCGCTTTGGCATCATCTTTCTTTCCGGCAACTTCAATAACGAGGAAATCAGTATCTCCGTCAATAAAGTGGAGAGCCTTGCGGAAAGCTTTGCTGGCACCAGCAGGTACAATGATATCGTGAAGAAGATCGCAGTCATCAAAAGTATGACGGCTCAGTTTGGCAGGAACGCCAGCAAAAGTAATCTTCTTGAGTTTGTCGCATTCAGCAAAAGCATATCCCCTTACTTCCTTTACACCGGCAGGGATATAAACGTTATCCAATTCATCACAATCATAGAAAGCATCGTGCTCTATTTCTTTCACGGAGTTGGCTATGATGACATTCTTGAGTTGTTTCTTGCCACGGAAAGCCATTTCGCCAATGACGGTCACACCCTCAGGAATGGTGAAAGTGGGTTCTTTACTCATGCAATAGATGAGGCGCTTCTTGTCTGTAGAATAAACAGCCTCTCCATCATAGTCAAAGTCATCACTGTCAATTTTCTGAAGGGCGAGGTTGAGCACTAAGCTTTCAAACTTATCATCCTTCTTACCTTCTTTCTTGGAACTCTTTTTCTTGAGAATCTCCAGAATTGCTTTCTTGTTCTCTTTCATTTGTTTATAATGTTAATATGAATGTCTTCTCTTGCTCCAACAAGCAGGAAACATGTATTTCTTTTCGAGTGCAAAGGTACGATGATATTTTGAAAGCAGGGGCGCAAAGCGCATTACGTGTTTGTGACGATTATGTTACAAGGTAGTATTGTATGTTACAGATATATTTCAGATACATTACAGAGAGGGATGGGGATAAAAAAATCCGGTTAGAACCCCATGAGTTCCAACCGGATCTGTTCATTATATAGTTAGGATTATTATCTAAACCGTATTTTCATCTCTGTTTAGATGAAGATATATTTCAGCACGAAGAGGATTGCCAATACCCACATAGTGATGCTCAGCTTCTTGATGTTTCCGCAGCAGGCATTGATGGCCACATAGCTGATCATACCGCAGAGAATACCATCAGAAATACTGTAGGTGAGCGGCATCATGATGATGGTGATGAAAGCAGGGATAGACTCAGCATAATCGTTCAGGTCGATGTCCTTGATAGGCGACATCATATACAGACCCACGATGACGAGCACTGGAGTAGTTGCTGCAGAAGGAACTGACAGGAACAGTGGTGCGAAGAACAGGGCCACTAAGAAGCACATGGCAGTAATGAAGGCAGTAAGACCCGTACGACCGCCCTGGGCAACACCCGAAGCACTCTCCACATAGGTGGTAGTAGTACTTGTTCCGAAGCAGGCACCAGCCACGGTAGCCACGGCATCCGCCATGAACGCCTTGTTGAGTCCATGAATTCTTCCGTCCGGTTTCATCATGCCCGCTTTGGTGCAGACGCCCACGAGCGTTCCCATCGTATCAAACATGTCGATGAAGAGGAAGGTGAAGACGATGATCACCATATCGATGGAGAAGACGTTGGAGAAATCAAACTGGCAGAAGATAGGCGAAACCGAAGGTGGCACATCTACCAGTCCGTGTATTTCCGTGATGCCCATAGGAATGCCGATGAGCGTAGTAGCGAGAATACCGATGAGCAGGTTGCCAGGCACTTTCTTGATGACGAGCACGCTGGTCAGGATGATGCCGATAACGCCGAGCAGGGCAGAGCCTTCGGTGATCTTACCGATGGTGACGAAAGTTGCCTCATTGGCAGCCACGATACCTGCATTCTTCAGACCGATGAAGGCGATGAAGAGGCCGATACCAGCACCGATGGCACGTTTCAGGGAAGCCGGAATAGCATCCACCATCATCGAGCGGATACCGGTAGCGGAGAGGATGATGAAGATGAAACCTTCGATGAGAACAGCCGTGAGCGCCATCTGCCAGGAATAGCCCATAGTGAGGCAGACCGTGAATACGAAGAAGGCGTTCAGACCCATACCAGGAGCCAGTCCGAAAGGTTTCTTGGCATAGACAGCCATCACGAGTGTACCCACGATGGCAGCCAGTACGGTGGCAGTGAACACAGCGTGTGTATCCATGCCCTGAGCGGCGAGATGACTGAAGATGTTAGGATTAACGGCCAGGATATAGGCCATGGTGAGGAAGGTGGTGATACCCGCAGCCACCTCCGTTTTCAGTTTGTTTTGAGTAGGGTCAAAACCGAATAACTTTTGCAACATGTTGTTTAAAATTAATATGTGTTTAGAAATTTGCTGCGAAATTACAAATAAAAACTGAAATTCGTATAAAATTATTGAGGAAAATGGAGAAAACTCATTTGTTTTTAGTAAATTTGCCCACAAAAGAAAAAGTATATAGTTATGGAAGTACAAACAAAGCTTACTGCCGGTCAGATAAGCATCATGATAAATGCCCGTATCAAAGATATGGCAATGTGGTTGATGGAAGACTTCAAGTATTCTCTTGAAGAGGCATTAGATTGTGTTTATAATTCGGAGTTATTTGAAAGACTTCAGGATTTGGAAACAGGGTTATATTATGAGAGCTCCGGATATAACTATGAGTTGTTGAAGGACGAACTGAAATATGGAAAAATAGTTGGAGAATGATGGAATTAGAGAATAAAACTTATTATATTATATATTGTGTGAGCCAATTTGCGCAGCGTTTTGGCTTATCCTTGAAGCAATCCTATGCTTATCTTAAAAGATATAAGGGATTGGAATTCTTGTATGAATGTTATGGGGCAGAGCATCTTCTTTCATTAGATGATGCAGTGGATGATTTGGCAGTTATTTGTCATAGGTATGGAGGAGGTTTAGTATGTTAGAATTATATCATGGGTCCAATTTGTTCATAGACAAGATTGACTTTACTAAGTGTAAGCCTTATAAGGATTTTGGTCAAGGCTTTTATCTGACCGATATTTTTCCACAGGCAATGGATATGGCCATCAAGCGAGCTCGTATAATTGGTTCTGGTTCTCCTGTCGTGACAAAGTTCTTGTTTGATGAGAAACTTTTGACTGATGGAAGTTTGAAAGTATTGGCTTTCGATAGTCCTTCAATAGAATGGGCGAAATTTATTATTGCTAATCGTAAAAGAGATAATGATAAATTTGTTCATGGCTATGATGTGGTGGTAGGCCCCGTAGCTGATGATGGTGTTGCTTTTCAACTGGAAAGATATTTGAATGGGGGGATGAATTTAGAACAACTTGTAAAAGAGTTGACCTACAAAAAGTTGAATCGCCAGTATTTTTTCGGTACGGAAAAAGCTATTAGTTATCTCCAGCTGATAGATGAATAATCTCTTTTAATAGATTATAATATAGTATTAACAGGTATAAAGTAATTAAATAAATATGAAGTTGATTTTTAAATATTTTTTTATTTCTCTATTGTTCCTAAATGGGCAATTAGTTCATGCACAATCATTTAAAATCGACAGCTTAAAAGGTAAAAAATGGGAGTTGCAATTGCCAAAAGGAAAGTCTTATACTTCGAGTCTTATATTCAAAGATACGACATACACAACTAGTTTCTCCTTTAATGGACAGACTCATACTATAGAGAAGCCATACTTAATACAGCAGGAAAACGTAGAAACATTTTATGTTATTTTTCCATCAGAAGGAAAGGGTACAAAAACTTTCTCTGTTAAGTTTAAAGTTTTAGAATTTACCGACAAGTTGCTAAAATTGCAAAATACAACAACAAATGTTGTAAATACGTATTTCGCAAAATAAACAACTAGTAGATTGTAAAGTCTAAAAGTTTAGTAAGGCACGTGTGATATTTCATCAATCATCAGTATGTGACGAACGACGTTTTACTCAACTTTTAGACTTTACAGACCACTAGTAAGACAGTGCTTTTTGCAACATATTTCTCTGTTTGATATTTTTTGTTTAATAAAATTCTTAGATTCATTATTTTTTTGTATTTTTGCAGCCGAAAAGAGTTGTTAGGCAGCAAACGTATGCAGATTGCAGAATTTAGAACTGTTGCTAAATCATTACCTCTGTTGAGGTGAAAAACTCATAAATAGTTCATTTTTAGCTATTCGGCTGATTTTAGCGTAATTTTATCAGAAAATAGGTGTATGCTATTGTATAGAAGATGTTATGTGGCGGTAATGAAAAGCTCTTATAGCGAACCATTTGTTTTGTTTTATAAGTTGAGGGATAATAACCTTTCTTTATAATACCAGAAATGATTTTGACCGGAAATGACTTTGACCAAATGACCGGAATTCCTTAGGGCTAACGTTCAATGTAGTTAAAAATAAGCTCCCAAAGAGAAAGTAATCATCATTGCCTGATTGGCTTCAAAATTCGTTTTATCTTTCATAGGGAATAAAACGAAAGAAAAAACACCCAACCCCTGTCAAGGAAAAGGCTTGCATGGACAGGAGTTGGGTGAAATCAATTACTTGGCAAGTACAGGACGAACCCAATATTTTCTGTCTTTATGTTGCATTGGGTCGATACCAAAAAAAACAATCACGCCATCTTGAGTCATGATACGAAAAATGGAGCCCTTGTCGTCATTTCCTTCAGAAGAAGTCCAGAAATCAAAAACACTATAACCCCCATTATCTTTATTATAAAGAGTCAGCTGGGTCTTAGTATATCCAGCATACACACCGGTGAATATAACGATATCATCCTTTATATTATTGATGATGCTTTTCTCTATCTTAACAGAAGGCGAACCCTCTGCGGCTTTTAAATTACCAAAGTCATACAAAAGTCCTCCAAATAAAGTTTTTCCATCTGAATCTTTTACCACTTCAGTAATTTCATATGCATTAGGAGTACGCCAGTTCTCTCCCCATGCGAAATCCTTGCCTGTCTTTGCAGCCTCATGCCAGTCCATTTCTTTATCCACGTTCTGGGTGGCAAATCTTGGACCACCTGGCCACAACTGTACCCAACCCACCAATTCGTCTTTGCCATTAATAGTGGCATGGCTTTGCCCTTTGGTAGGCACAGAAGTAATGGTGTAGTACTTGCCTGCTGCAAGACCGGTCGTTGTTTTGCTGATGAGCACGCCGCCATTCCATACCTCGATTCCCATGCCAGCAGGCACAACCACATAGCTGAAATCGCCAGCCTTTACATTCTGTTGGGAAAACAGGGTAGTCTGGGTGTCGCTTGTCTTAACATTGAACTTAGTCTCATTCTTCTGGGCAGAAAGACCAGTCACCCATTTGCCATCAGCAGTATTTTTCACGCAAATATCTAATGCACCTACCTTATCCGCTTCCACAATGCGCAGCACGGCTACCTTGGCACTCAATGTTATCGCAAGTCCATCTTTGCCGGTTGTAGCTTGCGTCGTCTTTCCAGCAGCAGCCAAATAGTTGGCTACGCCATTTAATGTGCCAGTTTGTCCGGTCAGGTCCACATTGTTGCTTGGAAAATAAGCATACCAGTCGGCAGCCTCGTTAGTAGCCATGGCATTTGCACAGGTAAACTGCTCGCCAGTCTTTTGGAACGTATAGTCTTCTGTTATCTTACTGTTGCTTACAGAAACCTGATCATTGGTCTCAAATGCAAACTTCCATGTACCGCTTTCATCTGTCATGGAGGCACGCGTGCTTAAATTCTCGACAGAAGCACTGAGGGTCAAGCCCTTCTGTGTTTGAGTTTCACTCATTTCGTCATTGCTGCATGCTGTGAAAGTAACAACAGCCAACATAATAACTGAATACAATTTTACTCTCATCTCTTTCTCTTTTTAATTCCTGATTTAACGAATGTAACCAACCTCTCCCCAAGGACTCGTTGCATCATTATCACCACTTGTCACGTCATCGCTGAAGCTGATAGAGCTTTTTGCAGATTCGCTTGGATTATGATTAGGACTTGCAGCGAGAAAATCCATAGGCTCAATGAGAAAACTCTTCAAGAGAGGTTTCATGTAAATTCTTTTTCCATAATTGTTGTCCGTTTAAAATAAAACTAATACCTTTTTCTTATTTGAAAGTGCAAAGATACTAAAAAAATATGGATTGTAAAAATTACAAATATTAAATAGTGTTATAATTTCATTATAATTGTACAAGTTATAGCGCTTTTATTGTGCAGATTGAGGTAATTCTGTTGTGCAAGTTGAGGCTATTTCGTTGTGCAAGTTGAGGATTTTTGTCACCTATTCTACTTCTCTCTCAACATCCATTTCCACGTAGGAAGAACATGAACCTGCTTGCCATCTATCTCAAGTTCTTCCTTCTCCTCCATCGTAAGAATATATCCCTCAGCCAAGCCATAAGCATTCATGGCTTCCATCAGTCCCTCGATTTCGCGCTTGCGAGTTTTCTCATCATTCATGGCTATCGTTACTTGATAAGCCTCCTTGATTCTCATGCCCTCCCTCACCACAAAGTCGCACTCCTTCTTATCGGCATGATAGAAAACATCATACCCACGACGCTTTAACTCGATGAACACGATGTTTTCCAACTTCACTCCCATATTGTCTGTGGCATTGAATCCGATGCGACTCACGATGGCATTGTCGATGAAGTAAATCTTCTTCGGGTTCAGCATCTGCACCTTTACCGATGGCGAATACTTCATGAGCTGGAATATCATATAGGTTTGCTCGATGTACTCCAAATAGTTTTTGACGGTTTCGGAATGACGAATGCCCACTATCTTACCTAATGAGGTATAGGTAATGCGCTTCGTGGCATTGCTGGCAATAAAAAAGATGAGTTCCTGCATCTCCTTATCATTGGTCAACCCATTACGAGCCATCACATCACGGAAGATGATGCTATCGTAGAGTGAAGAAAGGTAACGGGTGGATGGCGACTGGAGATACTTAGGAAATCCACCTTTCTCCAAATACTCCTTAAAATGCCCCAAGAGGATGGCACACTTGCTGGTTAGATAAAAGTCCTTGGCTTCCAGCTGCACCTTTGCCAACTGCAAGTATTCTTGAAAGGAAAAAGGGAAAATCTCTACTGCGATATAACGCCCCGTGAGATGAGTGCCAAGCTCTCTGCTCAGCATTCGGGCATTTGATCCAGTTACAATCACCTTATTGCCTTCGTTGTAGAGACGGCGCACAAAGGTCTCCCAGCCCTTCACATTCTGTATCTCATCAAAATAATAGGTATGCTGCTCACCAAAGAGTTCGAAGAAACATTCTTGCAATGTTTGGAAATCTGCCACAGTAAAGTTGACAAGTCGCTCATCATCAAAATTGAAAAAGAAGTCTTGCTCCGGCAACTTGTTACGTATTTGCTGGAGCAAAACAGACTTTCCACAACGTCTTATACCAGTAATAATTAGTATCTCCGTTGTGGTAAGCCACTCTTCCTCAATAGTTCTCGGAACCGTATCTTGCGCTATATTCTTGCCGTATTCCTGCTGCTCAAATATAATTTTCTTCAATAACTCTTTCATGTTCAAATATTTAATCGCCTGCAAAGATACGATTTTTTATGATAAATTCCAAGAGAATCCTTCTTTTTGCTCATTCTGAATGAGTAATTTCTGCTATTTTTGCTCATTCGGAATGAGTAATTCGAAGCAAAACCACTCATTTCGAATGAGCATTTCTCGAAATTCACCTTATATTCACCTTCTACCTTGCATCCACTGACCCTCATTTCCTGCGCCTTCCCAGATCCGAAGGTGTAATAGATAGCCTCTGCCTCATCACATACCTCGCCTTGCGAATCGGCAAGGGTGAGATGGATGATAGCAAAGCCGCAACTTATATGATGCAAGGAAGCCTTTCTTACGATTGCGTGACATATATCAAAGTATAAATAAACCTAATATTTTACGCCATAAGATACAAGTCATCACATTATTATATATATGCATCATCTTTCATAGAAGACATCCCTGTTCAATCTTCGCACTATGTTAAATAGTATTGAATAAGATGAAATATTGAACAAAAAGTTCGTTTGTTTAAGTTTTGTTCATTATCTTTGCAATGTTCAATCAAATTGAACACAACTGATATATTGAACAAATAATATAAAATGATGGCAAACAATATCATAATAAACCAAGCATTGGATGCTCTTAGAGCAAGCCTTCCTGTGGGGGATGTTGTGTCAACAACAGCCGTCAAAGTAAATTGTACCAATGAAAATGATGTCACTGTTAAGATCATGAATGTAGATTTTGTGTGTCATGTAAGGGAAAACATAACCAAGGCCACATTAAATCCGACATTAGCGACTATGCAAACTATGAACAATGACAAGCAGCAAATCTTGCTTGTTACGCAATATGTCACGCCACAGGTATCAACAGAATTGGCAAATAGAGGTATCAACTATCTGGACTGTGCAGGAAACTGCCTTGTCAGATATACAAAGGCAGGAAACTTGATTTTCCAAATATTTAATCAAGGAAGGAAAAATACAGAGTCCAAGGTGAAAACCTATCCTGTGTTTCAAGATGCAGGATTGAAAATCGTGTTTTATCTGTTGCAAAATGCAGACAATATAAAGAAGCCTTATCGAGAGATAAAAGAGCAAATTGGTGTATCTTTGGGAAGCGTGAAAAACGTCTTGGATGAACTTGCAAGACGTGGCTTTGTTTGTGACACTAAAAACGGTCGCATAATAAAAGACAAAAAACAACTACTTGACTTATGGGTAAACAATTACAATGAAGTATTGAAACCCAAATTGTTGGTAGGCACAATGGCATTTAGAACAGAAGAGAATAGAAATGAGTGGAAAAACATTGCATTACCAAAGGGCATGTCATGGGGAGGAGAGCCTGCCGCAAACTTGACGGATGGCTACTTACAACCAGGACTTTTCGACATATACACGGAAATACCTGCAGCACATCTTATACGAACAGGTGTCGTCAAGCAAGATGCAAATGGGGAAATTCATCTGTACAACAAATTTTGGAATTGGGAAACAGACAACAGAACTGTTCCTGCTATATTAATCTATGCAGACTTGATGGGTAGTGGCAACAGTCGCTGCTTGGAGGCTGCGCAACGCATATTAAAGAATGAACTTAGAGATCTCAAGTGAAAAGATAAACAATCCATTCCTTATGGATTTGTTGGAGAAACTTACAGATAGCTTCCGTAAAATGGATCATGACTTCTTTATCATAGGAGCCACCGCCAGAGATATAATCATGCAGCAGATGCTGGACACGTCATCACGTAGAAAGACAAGAGACTTGGATTTGGCAATAGCTGTTCCTAATTGGCAGGAATTTGACAAAATCAAGAACAGTTTAATTGCGGATGGATTTGAAAAGGACAAGGCAAAACACCAACGCTTCTATTATGGTGACTATGAGATAGATGTTGTTCCGTATGGATATGTCGCCAAGGAAGATGACAACATCTATTGGCCACCCGAAGAAACGGTTGCCATGTCCGTAAAAGGGTTTGACGAAGTGCTTTCTGATGCGATAACGGTTAGTATTGATGACAAATTCACCGTAAAGATAGCTTCTTTGCATGGATTATTCTTGCTGAAGTTCAATGCTTGGATGGACAGACATCTAACCACAAACAAGGATGCAGAGGATATGACGTTCATATTGGATAACTACCTTATGGCAAACTTGAATCGAGAAGCATATATGGAAGTGTATGATTGGGAAGATTTTGACGAATATGTGGCTGGTGGCTATTGGCTGGCAAACGATTTGGCAAAGTTATTGAACCGAGACCAACTTACATATTATGCGGACAAAATTGATGAGGAATTGCAGTTGGAAGAGAGAAGCTATTTGATAAGCCAAACTCTCAATTCACAATCGGGTTTGAATTATGACCAAGTAAGGAGAACATGGCAAGTCATTTCAGAAGTGTTTCGCTCTGCTACAGAAGAAAGGAATTTATAATGATAGATATAAAATATTGTAGTCAAAAAGGCTTATGTGATACAAACCAAGATTTTATCTTGTGCAAACAATTACAAGATGGGAGTTGCATCGCTATCCTTGCCGATGGTATGGGTGGCTTACAATATGGTGAGATCGCAGCAGCCACTGTTGCACAAAGCATTTATAAAATATTGGCAGAACATGATTCTGTGGATATAAGAGAGCTGTTAGCAAAGGCTTTTGAACAAGCAGACATTGCAGTTGCAGATAAATGCAAGGCTCTTTGTTGCAAAATGGGAGCAGCAGTTACCGTCTTATACATAAAAGATGATACTGCCTATTACGCATGGCAAGGAAATGTCCGTCTATATTACAAAAAAGAAAAAGATATACATCAACTTACTGAAGACCACCAGAAGGAAGGTGATAATTGTACTTTTCTGACTCGTTGTGTAAATGGAAGAGGTTTCCGCAACCCTATATCCATTCAAGAAACGAAAATATCAGACATGGACTTGTTGTTTTTATGTACAGATGGATTTTATCAATCCAAGGATTGCATAGATTCTGTTATAGTAGAAAGCAAATTGCCAAGTCGTATAGAATACTTGGAAGATGATGCATCCTGCATTCTCATACAGTTGCATAACCCTTGATAAGATAAGAGATATGGCAAAGAAGAAGCATAAAGGACATACTGTAAGATTTGTGGTGAATACAAGTCAAACGAGTCATTCTCGGGGAAAGGTCATGCCCAAACATCTGTATGGTAAGCTGTTTGCAGATAAAGGCTAAAAAACCTCACCCAGGGTTTGCCATGTCGAAGAATTCACTTATCTTAGTGTAACGAAAAAAAAGGGTGCGTCACAGACTTATGACACACCCTCATCTTTATATAAATCTCTCTCTATTTCTAAAGTGATTCATGTATATATAATTGTTCTATTCTTACTTGCTCAAGCTGACAGAATGGCTCATGTTAGTCATTTCTGGAATTGAGTTTACAACGTGTTTCAAGAACATGCCCATGCAAAGAACCATACCTGAAAACATAACTGCGGCGAAAGCCATTGTAAAAATAGTCATCATAATTATTAACCTTTTTAAAATTTATTATTTGTTATTTCTTAAATACGAGTGCAAAGTTAACACTTTTTTATCGAATAACGGCATCTTTTGCCGAGAAATATCATTGCAATATGTTTTTCTTGATATGGGTCAACCACTTGTTTTTAGCCTTGAAAATGACGTTTTGCTATCGGATATGTTGTTTTTGTGACAATAATTTATATATCATCATTTTTCTCGCTTTGTTATGTGTGTAACAAGATAGGGTTTCCTGTCAGATGATAAGAAAAAAGGGTGCGTCACAGACTTATGACACACCCTCCCTAACTTAAAAGTTCTAATGAAAAATACAAAGAGTTCGTTTAAGAACGGATTATCAATCCTATCCCATACAACTTGACATGCCCAAAGAAGTGGCAATTGCCGTTAAGAAACTGATGGCGATTTGAAGAATGGTCTTCCAAGTGTCTGCTTTTATTTTACTCATTTTGATTCAATTTTAAAGGTTAAACTAAATATTTTGTGTGTTTCACATGAGGTTAATTTTCCCTTGGTCTGTTAGGACTTCGGGAGGGTAGGGGCGCCCCGCCAGCTTCACTCTGGCGGGGGAGAGGTTACTTCAATTCGTAGTCTCCATCGCCGTCCTGTCCAGTGTCGCCCTTATTGTCGCCGCTTGGGTTGGAACCGGTGCCTTGGCTGGTGCCGCCGCTCTGCTCGGTGTTACCTCCTGCAGGAGTGCCGCCGTTTGGGTTAGAGCCACCGCCATCAGAACCGTCGCCAGGAGTAGTTGGAGTGTTGATGTCCACGTTGGCTTTGCCCTCCTTGATGGCCTTGATGACTGCAGCCTGAGCGCTGCGGCTGGCTACGAGGTTGAACTCTGCATCGGCAATGAGGTTCTTGAACTCAGCGCCTGGCTCCCACTGAACCTTCACGTCAGTGATGTTCTGAGCGGAGAACTTGTCTGCATCCTCAGCGCCCTTGGATGAGAGGAGGATGGAGAAATCACCGAGATCGCCGAGGCGGATTTTCTTGCCTTCGAGGAGCTGCTCTCTCATGCAATCTACGGTCATGTAGAGGATGGCAGAGATGTCTGCGCGAGAATAGACGCTGCCGTGGCTGGAGATGTGCTTGGCAAACTTCTCGATAGTCATCACATCAGAATACTGAGATACGGCGAAGGCATTCTTCTTCTCGGTCTTCACCAGGTTGAGGTCGGCCTGGTCGGGGGTCTTACCCTCTCGCTTTGCCTGGTTGATACGTGATTTAGCCTGATTGATTTCAAGGAGGTTACTGTTCACTGAGCGCATGGTAATGCTGTAGTTAATCATACTTTGTGTGTGTTTTGATGGTTGATATTTCAATTCCCCAGAAGCCCCGTTTCTTGCCCTTATTTTGGTCGTCATTGATGTCCGGCGCCTTACATCAATCGAGACTTAAATGTGTCGTCTGTAAAGACCGACTTTCGGTACAAGAGAAGCTTTCTTTCGATTGCTGGTGCAAAGGTACAACAATTTGGAGTTGAAAACAAATTTTTCCGCTACAGATTTTTTAGGGGTGTCTGTAAGTGTCTGACAGATAGTGCTTTACAACGATATTTCGGAAATCAATTGCTGCATTTTGATAGAATTGGAAGAAAATGAAGGAAGCGGTTCAGAATTTTAGAAAAGCGGTCATAAAGGTCAATGTCATTGTTGGTCAAAATCCTTCGGGGGATGGGTCAAAAAGCCTATAGTATAATATAAATATATATTTATATTATACTATAGAAAAAATGACCAATACTTCTTATAAATTGACCAACTATGACATTGACCTTTTTGACCAGAATGCTACTTAATAGGAGAATCATTTTTAATTGTTATGATTGTTTATGTTGTTGACTATCAATAAGTTATGTAGTCTAATCTATTTTGCTCGCGACACATTTATAAGTGCAATAAAGATAAAATATACTAACAATCAGCATCTGTCTCTATAGTCTTCTCTATTCAATTCTGTAAAATATTCAGCCCAAAACTGCAAATTGAGGCCTTTTTCTTGTCTCTAAAATGGATGTTTTGCCATCAAAATTGGACTTCTTATACCCCCAAAATAGCTATTTTCTGCTTTTACGTTAAAAAAAATAATAAAATTCGATATTATATAAAAGATTTATTATCTTTGCCAAAAGATATGAAATACGGAACATTTTAGATGCTGATAACATATAGAGTGAATTAGAATTACCCCCCCAAGTGGCGGAGTTAAGTACTTTATTATGAGTGACTTATAAATCCTAACTCATGGGAGTTGAATCAACCATAGGCAGTAATACGTAAATTAGAGAGGGAACAATTATTGTGTATTTATACTATGATAAGAAATCCCTATTTATGGAGCGTTTTTCGGCTTATTCTTTCACTTAAGAGCTCAAAACTGCGGATTTTTTCACTAAAACCCCTTATTTTTAAGCTCAAATATATAGGTTTTCAGGAGCGAAATCGTGATGTATAGTAAAATTGTCGAACAAAAATAAATATATTGAAGAAAAAGAAGTAGAATTTAATGAGATTAATCATGCTATCAGTGAAATCAAATATTATTCTGAAAAGCACATTCACATTGATTACCTCTTTTGTATTTAGAGCCTTATAACTAACCATAACTTACTATGACCAACCAAACATAAAGCCTTGATTTTCAATACTCTTTGATTTTTAACACTTTCTGAGTGCTTTTTGGCAGTTCCCGATTTTCCACATATTTTTGCAGCGTATTTCTACCGTGGAGAATTTGCGGAGCTTTTATTTTGTCATATTGTGAACGTAGTTGACAATGATTTACGAGTGGTTACGATGGAGGACAGATTTGAAGCTGATAGGCAAAAAGCGTTATATCGTGGACTGGGTTGACAAAGATTGTCAATGGTTCACTTCCGTTTACTCCATTGGTAGAATACTCAAATCAATTTGAACAAAGCAATATCAAAGAGTATGAGACCGACAAGAAAATGTGAATTTTGTGGCAATACATTCGTGCCAAGAAGCGGTATGCAGAAATACTGTTCCGAGGAATGTCAGGCAGAGGCAAAACGTCTTAGGAAGAAAAGACAGCAGGACTTGATTAACGGTATTGAGCCAATCATGGATCTGCAACATCAAGAGTATCTTACATTCTCAAAGGCAGCTGTGCTGATGGGATGCACCCGACAGTATATCTACAAACTTGTGGCTAACGGCAAGTTGAAGGCATCAAGATTGAGCAGCAGAATGGCATTCGTTAGAAAATCTGATATAGAGAAGATGTTTGAGGGTAATCCCTACAAGCGTGTGATTCCTGCCAGCAAGAGCAAGCTCAGTAAAAAGGCAAAAACAGAAAAGCCAATACGAAAGCAGGAACCGACAAAAGGGAAAGAGGAGAATGAGGTGCTTGACTATTATTCGGGCGAGGAAGTGATGTCCATTTATAAGGTCAAGAAGTCTTGGCTCTATACATCCGCCAAGCGCAACCAGATACCGATGTGCCGTATCGCTGGCAAGAACTATTACAGCAAACGGCACATTGATGAGTTCTTCGGAACTGCCGTTGACCTCAACAGCATAACGGAATGGGTGACTGCTGATGATGTAGAGGAAGCCTTTAGCATGAGCAAGTCAGCACTTAGGGCATACACCTACCGTCATAAGATACCCACCAAACGTGAGTACGGTCGTACCTATTATTCCAAGGAACATCTTGAAGAACTTCGCAGGACTGACCTCATGAACGATGACAACTATTATACCACCGAACAGATGCAACAGTTGTATGGTCTGACAAGTGCCAACATCTGCCATATCGTGAGAGTTCACCATATCAGTAAGGTAAAAGTGGGCGTAAAAAACCTGCTTTTGAAGACGGATGTGGAACGTGCAATGGCAGAAAGGGCAGCAAAAGGACTGTGATTTCAAATGATTTCATCATTATCCATCAGTTACTATGAATAATTGGAGTCACGGAGATTTCATTCCGTTATTTTGCAGCTGTGAAGAGACACTTCACCACGAATAATCATCAATAATACATATCAGTTATGAGCAACATTTGTAAGACCGTATCATTGCGTACACGCAAAATCAAGGACGGACGCATGCTGTCCTATTATCTTGACTATTATCCAGGCTATCGTGACGAGAGCACGATGAAAGTCATCCGCCACGAGTCGCTTGGCATCTACATTTATGCCAAGCCGAAGAACCAGACGGAACAGAAGTACAACCTCAACCTTACGGCAAGAGCCGAGGCGATACGCTGCCGTCGCTTCGAGGCTATCGTCAACGAGCGTTATGATTTCTTCGACAAGGAGAAGATGAAAGGCGATTTCCTTGCCTATTTCAAGAAACTGGCGGACAAGAAGAACTCCAAGTGGCAACACGTTTATATGCACTTTCGTACCTTCACGCAAGGCAAGTGTACCTTCGGGGAGATAAACGTGGACTTGTGCAACAGATTTCGTGAGTATCTGCTGACAGCACCACAGGGACTGCATAAGAACAGAAAGCTGCATATCAACTCAGCAGCCAACTACTGGTCAACGTTCCGTGCTTCAATCCACACTGCCTATCGTGACCGCAAGATAAAGGAGAACCCGAACGGTTTCTTGGAGCGTATCGAGACAATCCCGACTGACAAGGAGCATCTTTCACAAGACGAGGTTATCCGCTTGGCATCCACACCTTGCTCTGCTCCTGCCTTGAAGCGAGCCTTCCTGTTCTCTTGCCTAACGGCTTTGAGAAAGAGCGACATCAAGAAGCTCACTTGGGAAGAAATACAGCCATACGGCAGCGATGGTGTGATGTATGTCACTACACGAATGCAGAAGACAAAAGACATCGTGCATAACCCAATCAGTGAGGAAGCCTTGGAACTGATAGGCTATTCACCGGATAAACGTGGCAAGGTGTTCCCCGATTTCAAAGACTCCATGACACAGGCACCATTGAAGAACTGGCTGAGAGATGCAGGGATAACCAAGCATATCTCCTATCATTGCTCACGCCACAGCTTTGCCTGTCTCCAGCTCGATGCAGGAACCAGTATTGCGGTTGTGCAGCGTTATCTCGGTCACAAGAATGTGGCAACGACAGAAGTGTATGCCAAGATTTCCGATGCACAGAAACGTGCTTCGGTTGGCTGCATTACGTTGAGAAAGTAACCATTTGACAATAACACGCAGAAAAGGACTGTTGGAATGATAGTGTTCCAATAGTCCTTTTCTCGTTTTGTTGGTTCTATTTGCTGTCGTGGATAGAACCAATTCGACAAATACATCCTAATTTCTGTTGATATTAAAGAGGAACTGCAAATTTCCCTTTTCTTTGCCCTTACCTTTGTAGTCAGCAATTAGCAGCAACTGACACTAACGAGAAGTTTAAAGTATGATTCAGAGTATGAAATCATATTAGAACGCTAATAAAGCGTAAAAGAAAGAGTGCCAAAGAACGTAAATGCGGTTTTTACATGCTTCTGCATCTAACTTTGTGGAAGTTTTTGAACGAATAACAATAAAACGAATACAATAATGATAGAAAACAAGACAACTTCAGATTGTACCATCTACGCTTTTGTTGGTACTGCAATTCTCGCCATCTCTCTTGTCGTGGCTATGTATGTAGGCAATGACTTTCACCAAAGTCTGTTTGTCGAGTCAATCATCTTTGTAGGGAGCAACATCCTGCTTTGGGCGATATTCATTTCTATGGTGAATTATCCCTATGAACTGATGACCGTTGGTAGCAACAGCAAGACAAAGAAAAACGTTGTAGAAGCAGAGCCAGCAACAGAACAAGAACAGCCAATGCAAACATTACCACAAACAGAGTCAGCACGATACAGTCATGAAGACTATGCCAAGCGTGTAGAGGCACAAGAAAAAGAAGCACAGGAGGAAAAGGACAAGCGAACAAGAGCCGTACTTGACTATGTGCATCGTACCATGTCAAGGTTTCTTTATGAGGAAGATTTGTACAAGGTAATTGAGGCTGTCAAGGAATGGAGCAACGACACCAACTATACCCCGACAGCAATAAACCGCTTCAAGGAGACGGTTGAGAATATCCCTTTAAGGCACTTCGTGTGGAATATCGCAGAGCGTTTGGGTAAACGTGATTACACAATGGCCATGCGAATAGCTTTTATCAAGGCATTGTTCCCCAAACCGTTTGAAGGCTTGGACTACAGTACATTGAAGAACCTGAAAGCACCATGCTCCAATGATATAATCCCTATTGACGAGCCTGCCAATGGTGGATATGATTTCCATGGATGATAATGTAGCCTTTGGCAAAATCGCTTTTCTTCCCTATTTCCTTATAATTGGATATTACAACTAAAAAAGCCGTATCTTGACCAAATGGTCTTGATGCGGCAGATTTCATAATTAGTCAGTTCGTCTTTTATAGAATTTTACTTATATCATGGGGTGTCTTAAAATAATAGTCTGCACGTATAGGATTAGATACATTGTTGCTCCATAAAACCAATCCGGAATCAACACCGGCATTGTCAGCACATTGAATATCATAAATACTATCACCAATATAGAGAGCATTTTCGGGGTTTATATGGGCTTTAGCCAAATATGCTACTAAGGGTGCTGCTTTGGGCTTATGTTCATCAGTATCATCTGCACATACAATTGTGGAAAAAAAGTCCGCTAACCCTAATGGTTCAAAATCAGAATGATATTCTTGATATGTTTTGGAGGTTACAATGCCTAAAAGATAGCCTTTTGATAAAAGGGATTGCAAGCATTCTTTGATACCTTGAAAAGGTTGAATAGTGTGCTGGAGCAATTTCATATTCCTATCCCATCGTTTCAAAGCATCTTCTATGTCGGGTATTTTGAGTAATTCCAACGCATTTCTTCCGGTAATACCTAAAGCAAATTTCATACTTTCATATTGAGGTGCACGTCCCGTTATTTCTGTAATTGTTTTTATTAAAGAGTTGATGACTGCATATTCCGTATCTATCAATGTACCGTCTATGTCGAATACGATATGTTTATATTTCATATGTTTTATTTATTAGTCAAATAATACTTGCCAGTTTTTATCAGAGTAAGCAGAAAAGCACATTTTAATTTGTTCTTCGTTATTTTTCTCTTTTGCAAGAATAGGTAATTCTTCCAATCCGAAATAGGCACTCTCATCCGTTTCAATATTGGGTCGGAAAGATCCGCTTTCAATCTCACAAAGAACAAAAACTTTACAAACATTGTAGGCATATGGGGGAATATTATGTAAATTTCTATCCTGTATGGCTATTACCCGGATAGCTTTTACATTTAACCCTGCCTCTTCTTTTACTTCTTTTTCTGTATTAGTTTTGATACTCTGATTTATATCGACCCAACCACCGGGCAAAGACCAAGTTCCATTTTTCTCTTTCACAAGCAATATTTTATCATCTTTGAATATCGCAGCTCGTGTATCTAATTTAGGAGTTTGAAATCCAGTTTCATTGCAAAACAGATTCTTTACTTTTTCTATGGGTATTCCACTTTGCAGGCTGAGCATTTCTGCTGCAATTTCTCTAATGCGTTCAAAGCGTTCTATATCAAATACATCTTTGGAGTATGTCAATCCCCCTTGGGCAATGAATTGTAGTTCTTTTGCCCATTCAAGCCATTGTGGTTGTACTATTTTATTCATATAGTGAATGTTTGTATCGTTATATTGATATGCAAAGGTAATGTTTTGTTTCTAAACAATGACACAAAACACGTTCTCTTATACGGGTTCACCTTTATTTTAACAATATCATTGATAGATAGTTTCGGATAGGTAACTATCCAATAATCCCCATTGTTAGAGTTATTCCTTCGTGAATGACAAATGACTGTCACGACCCTCAGTAACGGAAGCATCATTCTGTTCCTTTGTCCCAGTTTTTTAGAACAACTTGTATATGACAAAGGAATTAACTTTCAACGACCTTCCAATGGTCGTTGCCCAGCTTCGGGACGAAGTGGTGGGCATGAAGCAGATGATCATCAGTCTGCAATCACAGAACAAGCCACACAAGGCGAACACGCACATACCTATGAGTGTGGAGGAAGCATCGGCATACCTGAAAATGCCGATGGCAACTCTCTACATGAAACTTGGAAACGGCAGCATTCCTGCCACCAAGCCAGGCAAGCGTTACTGCCTTTATCAAGATGAACTTGACAAGTGGCTGGAGACTAACCGCAAGAATCCGGTACCTCTCACAGCAGAGGAGGAGAATGCAGCCATTCTTGCAGGAAACAAGCGCAAGCCGAAACCCTTAAACTGGTAATGCTATGGATGCGCTTGAACTCTGCAACAAAATCAACATGGAAGCCGAGTCTTTAGCGGACTCAGGCTTCCCTCTTGAGGTGTTTCCACAAAAAATGCAGTCCATCATCATAGACATGGTGGTGCACGGCAATTTCAAGGTGGATTATGTCGCCATGTCCATGCTGTCGGCAGCATCAGCGGCTCTTGGCAATACCTATCGTATTCACGTTAAGCAGGATTGGGACACGAATGCCGCCCTTTATATCATATTGGTTGGCAGACCTGGCATGGGCAAAACCCCACCATTACAGCTTGCATACAAGCCAATTCGGGAGTATGAACGAAAGCTGTTTGACAAGTTTTGCTATGAACTTGACCTATATGAGGCAGCATGTGCAACAAAGGAAAGCGGAAGCAAGGAAATGAAGAAGCCTATTCTGAAAAGGGTCACATTGGATGACTTTACATTGGAGGCTCTGGTATTGGAGCATTACAACAACTTGCGTGGCATAGCCATCAACTATGATGAAATTCTCGGACTGCTTGCCAATACAGACAGGTATGGGAAAAATCCCATGCTTGAACGCCTACTTTCCATTTGGAGCGGATGCCACTTGGAGAACACACGTGTCAAGAATGACCGCCCACAACGTGTAGAAGAGCCATGTGTCAACATCATCGGTACAACACAGACCAAACGAATGAAGGAACTGATGGCTTCCAAATTCATGGATACAGGTTTTCTTGACCGTATTCTGGTTGTATATCCCAAATCCAAGAAAGTTCCACACTGGCTGGATGAGGAAGACAGCCATGTGCGCCAGAGCGAGGCTTCAAGAAAATGGGCTGACATCATCGGGAAAATCTTTGGACTTGACTATGCAAGGTGTAATGACACAAATGAATGTTGTCCAAATATCCTTTATATGGACAAGGACGCACATTCACTTTTCTTTGGTTGGTGGAACAGAAATGTGGATGCCATCAATGCCATAGAGGACGATGAGGATGTTGAAACGAGGGTGATGAAGCACAATACCCACGTCGCACGCATTGCCTTATTGCTCCAAGCTCTAAGATACGCCTGTGGCGAGAGCCATCTGCAAAGTATTGATGTGGATTCCATAGAAGGAGCATTACTGCTCAATGAATATTGTGAGAATTGTTATCAACGCTGCCGAGCCTTTGTTGCTGAAGACACCTGTGATTCTATGTCCAAGGAGTTGCTGTATCTGTTGGAAGACAGTTTTGACACAAAAACTGCCATTAAAACAGGAATGGAGAATCTGCGTGTTACAGACCGTACTGTGATGAACTATATAAAGGAGCTTATGAAGTCTGGACTAATCACAAAGGCAAAGAAAGGATTTTACGAAAAAGTAAAGTTCGAAACAGGACAGGCAACTGAAACATAAACCAACCTGTTTTCAGTATTCATTTGTTTCAGTTTTTCAGTTGACAAGTGCGTAACTGAAAACATGAAAGAACTGAAAGCTGAAATTCACCAATAATTCATTTCAGTTACGATGATGAACGAGTATAGATTTCACTTGGAGAAATACAGATCGGGTAATCGTTACACATGCCCGAATTGTGAGCGCAAGCGTTGTTTCACAAGATACATAGATGATGAGGGGGGAGTATCCTTCCCTGACAATGTAGGCAAATGCGACCATGAGCATAGTTGTGGGTATCACTATACTCCTAAAGACTATTTCCGTGAGCATCCAGGCTTTCTATCTAAGGACAAATTGCCATATCCGACAAGAAGGAATATCCAACCGAAAGTCGTAGAAAAGCCTATTTCCTATATCGCCAACGCTATTATGGAGCGTTCCTTGTCTCATTACGGAATCAATCCGTTATACCAGTACCTTTCCAAGGTCTTTGGTGAACAAGAGACAGAAAGGCTGATGAAGATGTATCATGTCGGAACATCCTATAAGTGGGGAGGCTCAACCATTTATTGGCAAGTTGACAAGGATGATAAGGTGAGGACTGGCAAGGTCATGCTATATAATCCCAAAGACGGACATCGTGTGAAAGAGCCACGTTCTTATGTTGGATGGGCGCATGCTTTTCTTCTTCTTCCAGATTTCAACTTGTGCCAATGTTTCTTTGGTGAGCATTTGCTGGCACAGCATCCCACAATGTCGGTCGCTATTGTCGAGAGCGAAAAAACTGCCATAATCGCATCACATTTCATCCCCAATTTCATCTGGTTGGCAACTGGAGGTATGCATGGCTGTCTCAACCAAATCGCTGTCAAGGTATTGGGAGCTCGGGACATCATTCTGTTCCCTGACCTTGGAGCAACGGACAAATGGAAATCAAAAATTCCATTGCTGCAATCTGTTTGCAAAAGGGTTGTCATAAGCAACATCTTGGAAGACAATGCCACCGATGAACAAAAGACCAAAGGTCTTGACATTGCAGACTTCCTGCTGATGACGGAAACACCGCAGATGGCGCTACAAAGGCTGATAAAGCAACATCCGCCACTCCAACATCTGATAGACTGTCTTGGGTTGGTGTTGGTGGAAGAGTCATAGCAGAGTGGGTAAGGATCTGCGAGCACGCTTGCGTGACGGACTTTCAAAAAAGTCCTAAACATAATAGGGACTTTTAGATTCACCTGCTGACGCTGTTCACTTAAAAAGTCCTTCTATTATGCTCAGGCTCCGCCCGAGACCTGTCTCCAATTATACAATAACTACGTTACAAGTTCAAATGAAATTCTTATGGAAAGAAACATACCACGTGCCGCCATCCATGTAGGCACAGACAAGAAATCGTTCTCGTCCCAAGTGGGCAACGAGGCGGAACGCAGAGGTTGGGACGAGAAACGTTACAAACTAAAAAACGCGGACATAGACAAGAACAACCATTATAACTACTCACGCAAGAGACTCAACTTTGAGATAGTCAAGGGCGAAAAGATAGTGCCTCTTGGTTCCCAGTCGGTGCCGTTGCATGAACGCTTGCAGCACAGACTTGATGAACTTGGCTTCAAGCCGTATATGGATGCCAAGCGTCCCCACCAAGTTTCAAGGAACAGTCCGAACTGCACTGTCGGCATCATCTTCAGTGGTGACCATGATGTGCTTAACAGGCTTGCCTTTGGTGAACAGAAACTCAACACATCAGATCCAAATGCTGACCACAGCAAAGTTGTATTGCAAAAAGGCATCTATGACTGGGCATTGGACACCTACCGCTTTGCATGTGAGAAATGGGGAGAAGAGAATGTCATCGGCTTTGATGTGCATTGTGACGAGACAAGCATCCATGCCCATGTGCAGACCGTGCCTGTTGAACAAGTAAAGAAACGTGGGCGCATCGGAAGCAAGTACATTCACAAGGATAATCCAGAAAAGGTTCTCTCTACCAAGGAATGGAGAGCACTTCCAAAAGAAGAACGTGACAACTACACAAAATCGGAAGCGGCAAAGGGTGTTGTTGAAAGGGTCTCTTATGCCAAAGTGTGGGGAGAGCGAGCAAAGGACAAATCACAATACCTTTCCCAACTTCATACCGACTATTACAACAAAGTTGGGCATAAGTATGGTTTGGCAAGAGGCTTCTCCTATGATGAACTTTCAGAGGAAGAGAAGCGAGGACGCAAGCATAAGAACAAGATGGTGCTTGAAGCTGAACGTCAGGCGAAAGTCGCTCTTGACAAAGTGGAGAAATATGCAGTGCTTGCCACAATCGACAAGAAGGAGCTGACCATTCCTTTACTCAACATCAAGGCTCCAGTTCAAGAAGCGATGAATGCCGTAAAGAAAGAACTTGCCATCCCTATTCCTGCACTTATAGGACAAAAGGCGTGGCGTGAGGAGCGTGTGGCAAATATCTACGCTGCAATCAAGGCTCTTGTAGCAGCCATTAATGCAGAACGTGACAAGCAGAATGAAGGTGTACGCAAGTCTGTTAACAAGACATACACTTACTATATGCAGAATCTCAATAAGCAGATAGAGGAGAACAAGTCGCTTCGTGCCGAGAATGATGCGCTAAAGACTGAAAACAACAAAGTCAAACAACGCATCTCTCAACTTGACGAGAAGGCTGTGGAGCGAGTGACTACTCAACTTGTCTGTGCGAAGGAAGAACTCGCCAGTGCCAAAAGTTATAATACTACACTTATGGAAATGTACAATGATTTGAAGGCTCGTTGGAATGCCATTTGGCAAGAGCCTGAAATGACAGACGCATGGAGACGAGTGGAAGCACGTAAGGAGAAAGACGCAAAAGAAAAGGCTCGGCAAGAAGCCGAAGCCAAACGTGAAAGCATGGCTCGGCAAAACAGATACATAGGAGTGCTTGACAAGTTCATCCATGAGGGACATGAAGCTTTAGCATCCTTTGCAAAAACAGAAAGAGTCAACTTCAACGAGAAAGAATCGGCTTCCATATACTATGGCATTATTGCATCTGCTGTAAAGCATAATATTGGATTAGACTCTAAAGCCTGTATAGATTCGGCAGCAAAGAGGTTCTTGTCTGATATGTCTTGGCATGGTATTACAGACTTCAAGCAAGAATGTATTACCAGTTGGACAAAACTATTCGCCACAAATGAAGTTCAATTCACAGACAACGCCATTGACAACTTTCTCACTTTTGTTGACCACATGTCATGCAGCGCAGACACATACGTTTCACTTGGTGGCTCAAATGGGTGCGCTGACCAACTTACAAATTGGGACGGAACACAAAAAGTGGGATTGGGAGCTGTTCAAAGAAAAAAGGAAAAAGGTTTCTCGCTATAGTTTAAGATAATGAGCATAAGAACTTACCTGTTGGCGGAATTAATTTAGTGCATACTTAATTCTGCCAATGGGCTTGTTGTTAATGAAGTTTACGTATTGCAGAATGGTAAGTGCACTAATTTTGCCAATGATTCTGGCAAACAAACCATTCGTTATTTTCGCATAGTTCCTGATTGCCAAGAACTGGTCTGTAAGTTGTGAGAATATTGTCTCAATCCTCTTTCTTGCCTTTGCAAACGGAATGAATGTCGGCTTCCAGTCCTTGTGGTTGAGCCGATACGGACACTATAGTCTTATGTGTGCGGTTTTAGGAAACTGTTAAATTGTTATATTGTAACGCTTGGGGGTGATGCCATGGACCAGTCCCCATGACATCAAAAAACAAAATAATTTCTTTTCTTATCCTTTGTTCTCGTTTTTTTCCTTATTTTTGCAAACAGAATAAATAAAAGAAGCAGAGTATAATGAAAATGAGAAAAATGCTCCAATACAGACTTGCTGATTTAGATAGTATGCTGGTATTGCTCTTCGCTTTTTTGCAACCCATCTCGGCTCAAAAAGCTGATGACAATGTGCATATATTGCAATGCAATGATAGATACGTCTTCAAAACTGATGACGCAGGTAAGACTATTGTTGTTAACACTACGGATTATGAGTATGGTGTAACCCAATATTCCGCTATAGTTCAACCATGTGCTTATTACGGAGAATTTATTCGTTTGGACAAGGCACAGTGTAAGGGGTATGCACAATACAAGTCAGCCATCCCTCGTAATGTCTTTTACGATGATACCAAGATTTGCTACTTTAGCTATCAGATTCCAAAGGTTGGCAAGACTCTGAAGGCTTCTTTTACTCGAACCTATCTCAATCCTATTTATTTCACAACTATTCCTTTGTGTGAAGCTAATTATGTAGAGCATAAGAAGATAGAGGTAATCAAGCCAAAAGCCTTCCAGCAGTTTCGGATAAAAGAATATAATCTTCCTGCTGGTATAGAAAAAAGTACTACATGTAATGCAGAGGGAGATTCCGTTTTTACTTATGTGATTCATTCCTTACCTGCACAGCTGATAGAACCTAATTCTCCATCTTGGGGATATAGTGCTCCTCATCTCTTGGTGTTGGGAGCATTCCAAAGTCTGCAAGATATGTTTGTCTGGTCTCATCAGTTGGCTAATGTGGATTGCTCTATTCCTAATCAAGAAGAAATACTAAGAGAGATACAGAAAGGGGCAAAAAACGATTATGACAAGATAGCCAATACTTACGCCTGGGTACAGCAGAATATCAGATATTTGGCTTTTGAGGCAGGCATTTCTGCCCATCAACCGGCAACACCTGCTGAAACTATTCGTAAGCGTTATGGTGATTGCAAGGCCATGGCTCTTTTGCTCAAAACCTTGCTCAAGGCTCAAGGCTTTGATGCTCGTCAAACGGATATAGGGACATGGGATGTACCTTATTCTTTGCAGGAAAATCCTTCTATTGCATCTATTGATCATGCGATATGTACGGTTTTCTATCAGGGAAAGCCATATTATCTGGATGCTACGAATCCATATATTCCTTTAGGCTATGTGCCAGACAATATACAAGGAAGGATGGCTTTGGTAGAAGACGCAGATAGCTTTCGTATGAATAAGTTACCTGAGCTGGCTGCTGATTCTTGCTTTTCTTCTATAACATATCAGGCAACCTTGGAATCTGGGGATGATGGAAACTATGATATAAAGGGAAAATTGTACTCTAAATGGAAGGGCGATATGAAGTCTTGGATACTAGTGGGGATTGACGCTACGGCACAAGATGAAAAAGAGAAGGCCTTGGTGGCAGCGATGGGGGGTGATGAACGATTGGATAAGATTGGGGATATTGTGATGACGGGAAATAGTCCTCGGGATGAGTCTTTGAATATCACTGCTTTTTTTATGAAAAAGGGAGCTGGGCAACTGGTTGACGGTAGTGTTTATTTAGATGCCAATCTCGATGAGAGCCTTTTTCTGACTCCAGTGGATACAACCAAACGGGTTTCCGATTATATGATAAGTATGAAAGTCAAAAATGTGCGTAAGGTCAGTCTCTCTATACCAAAAGGTATGCATGTGCAGGAACTCCCTGCTCCTTTTGCGTCGCATTCCCATTGGGCTGACTTGTCTTGTACGTTTTCCAAACAAGGCAATCGTGTCGTCATGAAAAAGGAATATGTTATCAAGAACAGGCGAGTAGCCTTGAAGGATATTCCGGCATGGAACAAAATGGTTTCCGAATGGAATGATGCCTGCAATCAGCAAGTAGTTATATTAACAAAATAAGTAATTGATATTTTAAAAGGTTGAGATTATGAAGAATGTAAGAATGGCGGGAGTTGCTTTCTTCTTATTGATGATGCAACTCGTATGTTTGTCGGTTAAGGCCGACAACAAGGCTGATTATCTCAAGTTGGCGCAAAAAGTACGCCAGGAAGTATGGGACAATACGCCTGTTGATTTCAAGAAACGTGCTGTGCCCGAGAAATTCAAGAAGGAATCGGCGGTGATTCTATCTTATTACAAGGAACTGAGTACCGATTACCATCGCAAGGCTACGACAGAGTTGTTTATCAGTGGAAGACTGACACGCCAGATAGATTGCGAGGATATGGAGCGTATGCTGATACAAATCAACGACAAGAAAGCCCTGAAGGACTATTCAGAATTCTCTTTTCTTACAAAATCGAAGAAATGGCAGGGCGGATATCATCATACGACCAATACCATCTTGGGAATTCGTGTGTTGAAGAAAGACGGCACGGTGCAGGTGGTGGATTTCGACGATTACGTAGATGTGAAGGAAGGTAAGAAAGGCAAGGAACTCAGTCAGAAGATTGCGGTGCCAGGTTTGGAGATTGGCGACTGTATTGATGTCTTTTCGTTAGACCAGATAGACACTCAGGAACAGCAGTTGGATCCGTTTGTATTTTTCTTGCGCCAAAGTGAGCCAGTGCTCTATAGCCGTATTCATTGTGTGTTAGATCAGAGTCTTGCCACAGTTTTTCGTTCCATGAATGGTGCTCCCGAGTTTAAGCAGACAACGGATAAGGACAAGAATGCCGTGCTCGACCTGACTATGGACCAGCCTGTGGATGCAGAACCTTCCGTATGGTACAATGCAACCGTTCAGTCGCCTTACATCATGATGTTTATTACTCCTACCAAGACCAAAACGGTCATCGTAGAGAAGGCCATGCGCCAGAAGGGTGTTCGTGCCAATCCGGATGTGGCACCTATTCTGCAGGATGACTGGAAACTGATGAAGACTTATGTGTCTAAGGGGGGATATTCTCCTGCTGGTCTTCCTAGTACGTATAAGAGCGTCTTCAAGTCTGCCAAAAAAGAGGGGATGTCTGCCGAGGAGAAAGCTGACCGTATTTATTCTTTTGAGTATATTAGTTGGGGATCTTCTCAGAGGGCTTTTAATAAAGTACCCAACTACTTGCGTAAGTTAGGAGTAGAATTGGAGATGGGCATCACGACACCTCTCGGAGCACTTCCAGTGGATCAGTTGATCAATTACAATTCCACCACTTGGTTCTTCCGTCTCAAGGGAACTAACTTGTATTATTTCCCTGGTACTTATCCTAAGGTTGCTTCCGAGATACCTTATATATATCAAGGAAGAAAGGCGTATATGCAAGATTCCGAGGAACAAATAACGATACCTGTGAGTCAAGCTGAAGACAATAAGTCGGTGACTGATATGGTGGTTAAACTTGATGGTACTAAACTTGATATCAGTAGGAAGGTAACTTATTCGGGTGAACAGAAAATGTACGGTCAGTCTTTGGTGAGTCCTGATAACACGCTTTTTGGTTCAAGCCAACTTGAAGCTTATTGGCGATATTTGAAATACGACGACAAAGATCCGTACTCTTGTTATACTAAGAAGGAATCTGCTGAATTAAAAGGAGCTTTCAATGAATTTCGGAAAAATGCCATAGATCCGTTTAAGGCTGAAATCAGTAGTTATCACGATGGTAATCCTGTGCAAGTCGGTGGCTATGGAGTAGATTGCGTGGGAATCCGTCGAGATAGTTCTAACTTTGTTTATCATGTAGATTATGTGATGGATGGAATGGTGAAACGCGCTGGAAATAACTATTTGTTGTCGGTAGGTAAGTTAATAGGAAGTTCGTTGAAAATAGAAGGCAAGGATCGAGAGCGTATCGATGATGTTTGGCGCAAGATGGCGTTTGCTGATGAATGGAATATAGAGATTCCGTTGCCGCAAGGATATAAGGTCTCTGCTGAAGCATTAAAGAAGATTGAGACTTCGGTGGCTAATGAGTGTGGAGAATTCACGGTTAAGGCTACCGCTGGAAATGAAAGTGTAAAAGTGTATGTGCGCAAATGTTTTGCTCATAGAGTGGAACCTGTCTCAAACTGGAGCAAACTGTTGGCTTTGGTTGACGCTTGTAGCGCTTTCGCTGATAAGCAGATGGTAATAGCGAAATGAATGTAAGTTTATTGAGTATATTTTTATACGCTAAAAGTGGGTGTTAAAGAGTCCCGCGGACGTGCCGCAGGACTCTGTGGTTCAGCCCTCCAATGAACCACTGGGATTCTGATCTCCAGTGTCGCTGTCCGACTTGAAGTAGGCAGTGAGGGTGGTGTTGGAATTGAGCGTTACGCTACGTGAGGCATTGGTGTTGCCATCGCTCCATCGGTTGAACTGGTAACCTTCGGCTGGCGAGGCGCTGATCTCCACCGACTGACCGGCAGGGCAGCGAACGGCACCGGTCACCGAACCACCGATAGAGGGATTGGCGATGAGCTTGACCTCAAACTTCCCATCGGTAGGGAGTACATCGGGAACAGCAGGAGCGACGGGAGCTACCGAACCGTTATCGTCGGGAGTGAGGAACACATCGGCGCTGCTGCCGTAGCTCTTGCAAGCCTTGGTGAACGCATCGTCCGTCTTGTATGCCGCCAACATGCTGTTGTTGTCGATGAGGTATTGGGTCGATACCTTGGTCTTGCCGTAGTCGTTGCGGCTGTGCACCCAGGCAAACACACCGTCACCGTCGTCTGCACCATGGGCGAAACTGCACCCGTCGATGGCGGGAAGGCGATACTCCTTCGTGAAGGGGTTCCTGTTAGAGAATATGACTGCGATGTAAGCTGGGATTGGAATCTCGGTTATGCAGGAATTGATTTTGGCGAAAACATAAATTTCGAGAATGGAGTGAGATACTCGATTCAATTGCCTGCGGGTAGTACAAGTGCCCTATATCGTACGGATATTGTAAATGAAGAAGCAATCGTCAACTTCATAGGCGGTTACACAGAGCCGGTGAAGCCAATCCAGTACACTTGGTGCAGTCTCTTTGACAACCATACCACGGATGTGCTTGGGGAAGTAAAATTCTATTATGACCGTCCGATTGCCCTTTCCGCAAATCCGATTATCAAGCTTAACATCGAGAATGAAAATCTCACAGTCAAGGAAGTTGTACCGACAATTTCGGAAGAAAATGGGGACTGGGTGTTGGCTGCGGATTTCGAGAACATTCCGCTTATCTCGGAAAAGGGATATACTATAATTATACCCGAAGGAACAATCGTTTCCAAAGAAGGAGATGTTGTTGTCAATCAACGCAATGTAATGGAGATTGGGAGCAGCAGTGGCATTGTTGAGATTGAGAACCGTGAAGTATCGATAAACTCAACAAATGGTGTCATATCAATAGGACAATTTTTTAAGGGATGTAATATAAAACTGTTCTCCCTTGATGGGACAATGATATACAACACAAAAACATCGGAAGGAAACGTCTCTATTTCTGTACCGACATTTGGAGTTTATCTTCTGTCCATAAATGGTAAAACGTATAAGATCGCAGTTAAGTAACTAAAGTTTCCCACCCCTAAATAAAGGGGTGGGAAACTTTAGTAATTACTGTTGGCGCACTTTGTTCAAATGGAAATATTTCTTATTTTTCTCAAACCGGAGATAAGCTAGATGTGGTTGCTCCTGGTGTTGATGTGTTGTCTACACTGCCTAATAACGAAACCGGCCTTAAGGATGGTACATCAATGGCCTGTCCACATGTAGCAGGTTTGGCGGCTCTCATTCTTGAACGAAATCCCCCGTCTTACCGTAACACAAGTTAATGACATCATAGAAAACAATACAAAGAAAGTTGGGCCAAATAAATATAATGAGACACGTAAAAACGGTACTTGGAATAGTTATTATGGTTATGGTCTCATCAATGCAGAACAAGCACTAATCAATACCCCAAGATAAACAATGCGAAGAATTAACAGCGATTTATGAATGTGTTCAGAACATATACAAATAAATATAAATCCATTGCGTTACTCGTTCTCATATTGCTAACGAGTAACACAATGGATGCTCAGACAATATATGATAAGAATCGTGCGATGTTTACTTATAGAATAAAAGGGGATGATTGGCAATCACATCCTTTGAGGGAGTAGTTTCAACCGTACCCCCTGAAATATCATTGGATAACTCTTGTTTGTCACATTATGGGTGCGGTTGAAACGCCCCATCCGATCACTATTCTGTAGTTTTTAATGTAATCGAAAGTTAAATACGTTAAATCTCACGCTTTTCGTATATACACAGAATCCATATTGCCACTTTTCTACCGTTTAGAGCGTATAACATTGATAATCAACTAATAATAGATACTTACCTTGTATATATCAGACTTTGTCTATAGAAATATGCTAAGGTTATTACCTATGATATTATACAGCTTTGTCCGAAAGAAATGGTATCATCTGGATTAAAGCTATCATTGGATAATTTGCTTACCTACATTGACCAGAAGGCTGCCCTGTTGGATCTCATCGGTCAGCTGAAGGAGGAATTCCCCGAAGCGACCATCCACGGTCACAACGAGTTTTCTGCCAAAGCCTGTCCTTGTTTCGATGTGAAGAAGGAATTAGCTCCCTATTTTGAGAAAGGGGGTGGGGGAATAAATAAACAAGGGTACGTTCCTTGTTGGATATAGAGAATATAAAAGCGTGTTTACAAGGAGGCTTTAGTCTTCGTTTTGTAGCCACGCTTATTTACTCTTGTATGCAAGAAAAGCTATACCACCGAACGTTTGGAGTGGGTATTCAAGCATACCAAAGGGTAATCTACTGGAATTGAACCAATTATTAAAAGGGACTTTTAAGTAACTCATATAGTCATTTAGCCGGCATTGACGATTAACCTTGCTCCAACAAATCCTTGTCTGTCAGAAAATCTAAGAGTCCAACCGTCAACACTCGCGTCAAGCTAAGAATCACCTCCACAAATTCTTCTACAAGTTGCACCTCGTCCAAGACTATATAATAAGGTTTGCCATAAAGGTACGATTAAACTGGCGGACTTCTCCAAGGTAGCCATAACTAAGCAAATTTCAATTCCATAAAGGTACGATTAAAACGCTTCCTGAGTGTACGACATTCTTTCCTGATTCTATTTCAATTCCATAAAGGTACGATTAAAACTTACTAATGAGCATATACTTCCTGCACAAGCGGATAATTTCAATTCCATAAAGGTACGATTAAAACTCTCTTTTGTCTGCTGATATGGCGAAGCAACAGAGATTTCAATTCCATAAAGGTACGATTAAAACGTTTCCTCCAAGCCCTGCGTGGAGCAGATATCCCTATTTCAATTCCATAAAGGTACGATTAAAACTTGGCTCGACTTTAATTTAAGAGATCGAGTATTTGAATTTCAATTTCATAAAGGTACGATTAAAACTCGCCATCAAAGTTGTTAAGCCAGAGGGTAGTAGATTTCAATTCCATAAAGGTACGATTAAAACTCATCCGTGACACTCTCTTTCGGTAAAACCTCTCCAATTTCAATTCCATAAAGGTACGATTAAAACCAATCTACGAGCAATCTACGAGCCTATGCTCGCATATTTCAATTCCATAAAGGTACGATTAAAACATGTTTGGAAATTAAACCGTAACTATCCTCGTGAATTTCAATTCCATAAAGGTACGATTAAAACTGACTTGTCGCATTCTGATGTTTTTTCAGTTGCTCCATTTCAATTCCATAAAGGTACGATTAAAACGCAATAGATTTAGAATCTCAGTATAATTCTAAATATCATTTCAATTCCATAAAGGTACGATTAAAACGAAAGAAAACCGCCGGTAGGCAATATCCTTAAAAAATTTCAATTCCATAAAGGTACGATTAAAACTAATAAGACGGTTGCTGATGGTTTGAATATTCATAATTTCAATTCCATAAAGGTACGATTAAAACAGAAAATTCGTGCGATATATTCACGGAAGGTAATGGATTTCAATTCCATAAAGGTACGATTAAAACATATTTAAAGTTCAAAAGCGGCTTTTCTATATCAAATTTCAATTCCATAAAGGTACGATTAAAACTCACGTGAAATGTAAAGTCGGAAATAACAATTCAATTTCAATTCCATAAAGGTACGATTAAAACAACATAATCGCCTAAATACTTATTATAAATACGTACATTTCAATTCCATAAAGGTACGATTAAAACTTCTCGGTCTTGGAAGTTTCCTAAAAGAGATAAAACATTTCAATTCCATAAAGGTACGATTAAAACTCCACCATCGGTGTAGCGGTGTTCTTCTTGCCTCTTCATTTCAATTCCATAAAGGTACGATTAAAACTTATCGTTCGAGCACTCTCTAATAACGTCATGAAATTTCAATTCCATAAAGGTACGATTAAAACGCTACCACTGAGCAGGCGCCTACAGGTGATATTTAATTTCAATTCCATAAAGGTACGATTAAAACAAACTGATATGTAGCCCTACACAATCCCTACGCTATTTCAATTCCATAAAGGTACGATTAAAACAACCGTTGTGCGCCGTTGTACCGACTTCGGCAAAATTTCAATTCCATAAAGGTACGATTAAAACGATGAAGAAGGATGGAGTAATGCCTTCCAGTCTTCGCAATTTCAATTCCATAAAGGTACGATTAAAACTTTGATACCGCCTATATTCCACCATTCCTGCCAGATTTCAATTCCATAAAGGTACGATTAAAACACACCCACCAGCACGATAGCAAGATTATCCCTACAATTTCAATTCCATAAAGGTACGATTAAAACTCATTAGTTTCTTTTGTGCATGATTTGCGCGCAGATTTCAATTCCATAAAGGTACGATTAAAACGGTAAATGATACCTATCAGCTATATATTTGCGTTGATTTCAATTCCATAAAGGTACGATTAAAACACCCGGTGCCCCTGGCTATGCTGCTGCGGTCGGTATTTCAATTCCATAAAGGTACGATTAAAACTCCCGTCCGAACCATCGCCAGCGCTCGCCATCGACATTTCAATTCCATAAAGGTACGATTAAAACCCAAAGTACACTTTTTCGCCCTTCGCTACCATCTATTTCAATTCCATAAAGGTACGATTAAAACCCGTTAAGTCTAAGGCATACAAACCCCGAAGACTTTATAGGTTTGCGGGTGCAAAAATACAAAAAAATCTTCAGAAAAATGTCGATGCCTAAAGATATTTTTTCTGCGGCCTTACGACAACCTGCCTATTTATGGAGGTTTCAATAAGTCAAAGAACACTTTCGGAGGTTTTGCCGAACTCAAAACGGCAAAATAGAACCACATCGACAACTCTTTATAAGAAATTATCGGTAGTCATTCTTTCTTTTCCAAGAATCTGTTTGTTCATATTATACCCCATTTTATTGGTGAAAACAATGACACTATCCTCGGATTCATCAATGATAGCTTTCATCTTCATTTGCAATTCACGAAGTTTAGCTTCAGATAATTCTCCCTCCAAAACTGAGTTCTGAATCCAACACAAATACTGACGGCAAAGCTTCAACATTTTGCCAACTCGCTTCTCACCTACATCGTAAACTATAATCACATACATATCACCAATACATTTTAAAAGGTTTATATTCTTCTATTCCCAAAATATCTTTCAGTAGCTTATAGCATTCAAGTTTTATAAGATGCTTATAGCTTACATTGCGTCCCAAAGAACGATGACGGAATGTCTCGTCATATCGCTCTTCCATAGCTTTTACAAAAATCTTCTTTCCCTTTTCGTTCAAAAGACATTTGTTGAGTTTCTTATCAAAATGACTGGTGCTTAAAGCATGCTTATTGAGTACCTTGAAGATGACTCTATCCACGATAATAGGCTTGAAGATCTCGGATATATCAAGACATAGTGAAAAACGCCTTTCTCCTGGAGTATGCAGAAAGCTTATCGTTGGATTGAGCTGAGTTTGATGAACAGCCCGGAGAGTTTCAGTATAACACATCATGTTGCCAAAAGAAATGAGAGCATTTACCTCGTTCTCTGGCGGTTGCTTGGTTCTTGCCCCCATGTTGAAATCATCGAGAATAATATCGAATGCTGCATAATAAGCCTGTCTGATATTTCCCTCAATTCCCATTATCTCATCTACAGCCTTAGCATCTGGCAAAGTATTACTCAATCTCTTAATGGTATCGATAATATCCTGCAGGTCTTTTCCTCTACGATTATAATAGTTGAGGTTCATAACCATATTCCAAGCTGCTCCCTGAATGAATTTTCGAGCCAATTCAACTCTTTTCTTCTTGTTTTGGTACGCAGATGTTTGTGCCAACAACGCCTTGCCAGAAAGAAGACTTTCCCTTGGCATGAAGCTTCCGGTATAGTTCTCATAATAGTCGAAGAAGTGGACAGGAATACCTTTCTGTCCCAGAAAGTTGAACAAAGCGCTATTTGCCCGCAGACTTCCAAAGGCATACAGTTCCGCAACATCCTCAATAGGAATGTATCGAGGTTGCTGCTTGATTTCTTCATTATCTTCATTCACGATAACAGGCGTGAACTTCAGCGTATTATCTCTGCGTTCCATGATGCCTGGATTGAACAGATAGAAACTTCTTTTCATTCTTCTTCCTCCAACTCGTTTATATAACAAAAATCGAAATAACTACAATTCTTACAGATGCCTTTCTTAACTTTAGACGGGCAAACATCTTGAGAGATTATCTTAATAATGTCCTTAGATATAACCTGAATGTCATCTCTATCAACATCTGTCAAGATTACTTCTTTTGTCTTTCTCAAAAGAGGATATTCCAAGATGCCCTTCACGCCATCAATTCCATGTTGCTCGAAAACATACATGTAATATTTCAGTTGCCATTCATGAGCTTTATCCACCTTATTAGATTTCTTTATCTCGTGGATGACCTTGTTCTTGGCATCATAGTAATCTACTTTGATACCATCAATCTCCACTTCCTCATACTTTGATGTACGTTGTGGATAACTTGATTCATGCACCAGTTTTCCTTCATAGACCAAGTCTGATTCTTGTTCCATGTTGATACCATTGGCAAACAGCCATAGTTTGCGATGGCAAAGCTGGTAATAGTTGAAATGAGTACCTGTTACTATCATAAGTAATTATCCTCTTGAAAATACGAATTATTGTTATCTGTATTAAATTGTAGTCCTAATTCTGATGTATAAGGTATTCTTACAACAAGTTCCTTTTTATGTTCAATGCTATCCTTTACAGGATAAGCAAATGATTTCCATTCTGCTTGCCCACTATAAAAAAGTAATCTGAGACGATTTGTAGACACAGACACCAATAGCGACTCAGCCTTAACAAAAGCATAATCCAAAAGATATTGCTGGTATTCTTCCGACAATGAAATTGGTAATACTTTATATCCATCAAATTGTTTATAGTAATCCTCTTCTTTCTGTTCACTATATTCCAATGGAGCCATTTCTTCTGATATAAATTTTTCAAAAATTCGCTTAGTATCCTCATAATCAATTTTGTCTTCTTCTGCCCAGTCTGGATAAACATAGTCTATATATTTCTGCAAGATATCCTCTTTGATAACGCCATTATTATTTGCCACAATCATATCAAATGCATAAATGGTTCTAGCTATCACCTCTTTGTTTCTATAAATAAAGTGATCCTTCTCGCCAGACTCTCTAAATATGAAGCATGGGCAAATATCTTTCTTACATTTTCGGTTAATTCTACCGAAACGTTGAACAAGTGCATCTATTGGTGCTGGTGACGTAAAAAGCACATCGAAATCAATATCAAGGCTTACTTCTATTGCTTGTGTTCCAACCAACAATCGTATATCTGATTCTTTCAGCAAGAGTTCCTTATCGTTTCTATCTTTTGCACAAAAACGCCCATGAAGCAAGACCTTGTTTTCAGAATCCAATGATTGAAATACATATTGGGCATCGTCTACAGTATTACATACGACAAGTACTTTAAGCCCCTTATCTATGCATTCTTGCATGAAATAAATGTTATCTAACAACGTCCCCTCTTTAAACACTATCTTGTGACGTATAAGCCTCGCATAGAGTTCTTGATTTGCCACAACATTATAGCAAGAGGGTAAAACTTCAAACAACTCTTTTTTCATATATGTTGGCAATGTCGCAGTCATCACATGAACTCGAACATCCAACTGATTTACTGCAAAATGAAGTAGAACAATAAGTTGAGCAAATGTTCTTGCATCATAGGCATGAATCTCATCTATTATAAAATAAGCTCCACTCCATTCAACAAGTCCTTTTTCAAAGCCATTTAACCCATACAAATGTTTTAACATTTGAAATGGAGTCGTAACTTTAAATGGAGTCACCATTGTTTTGAAATTTTCTGCCATTTTCTTTATGTTAGAACAATCATATGAACTACTCGAAAATTTTGCATCAAGATATTGCAGTAATT
>NZ_CP137559.1:0-165000 GCF_019249725.2 Segatella hominis | reverse complement strand
CTACACTCGGCTCATCCAGAAGCTTTTCAACGCTTATTGGTGCGGACCTCCATCCCGTGTTACCGGGACTTCATCCTGGCCAAGTGTAGATCACTTGGTTTCGCGTCTACCCCCACTGACTCTGCGCCCTATTCAGGCTCGCTTTCACTGCGGCTACGTGTCTCGTGACACTCAACCTCGCCAGTGACGGTAACTCGTAGGATCATTATGCAAAAGGCACGCCGTCACATCGTAAGATGCTCCGACCGCTTGTAGGCGTATGGTTTCAGGAACTATTTCACTCCCCTGCTCGGGGTTCTTTTCACCTTTCCTTCACAGTACTCGTTCGCTATCGGTCTCACGGGAGTATTTAGCCTTACCGGATGGTCCCGGCAGATTCGCGCAGGATTCCTCGTGTCCCGCGTTACTCAGGATACCGCTATGCTTGATTTGGCTTCGTGTACAGGACTATCACCTTCTGTGATGTAACTTTCCAGATACTTCCACTCACCATTTCAATACAATGTCGCGGTCCTACAACCCCGATGGCGCCTTGCGACGTCAACGGTTTGGGCTGTTCCCCGTTCGCTCGCCACTACTGGGGGAATCATTCATTTATTTTCTCTTCCTGCAGGTACTAAGATGTTTCAGTTCCCTGCGTTAGCTCTAACACTTAGGTGCTAGTAACCGTCCTTCAGACGGCTAGGTTGTCCCATTCGGAAATCCTCGGATCAAGGGTTATTTGCACCTACCCGAAGCTTATCGCAGCTTATCACGTCCTTCATCGCCTCCGTGAGCCTAGGCATCCGCCATACGCCCTTTCTTACTTTCTTTACGACTGTATTTGCTATTCGTTTCCGAACAGCGAATAAGTAGCTCATACTTTCAGCTGTATTCTAACAAAGTGAAATCTCATCTTGCGATTTGATTTACTTTAGTCTGAACTAAAGTTCATTACTTACAGTTTTGCTTGTGTCAATATGTCAAAGATCTTTTTAAGTGAAGAGTGAAGAACGAAGAGTGAAGAATTCACTTGTCTTACTCAACCTTAGAGTGGAGATTGTGGAGTTGAACCATTTTGCTTGAGCCATCCCTATATTATATATAATGTATAAGGAATCCCAGTCTCCTGTATTTAATCAAACAGATGGTGCGTACAAGAAGAGAAGCGAACTTTTATCAGATTCCTATCTCTCCATAGGATAATCGTCTCTCCAGAAAGGAGGTGTTCCAGCCGCACCTTCCGGTACGGCTACCTTGTTACGACTTAGCCCCAATTACCAGTTTCGCCCTAGGCCGCTCCTTACGGTCACGGACTTCAGGCGCCCCCGGCTTTCATGGCTTGACGGGCGGTGTGTACAAGGCCCGGGAACGTATTCACCGCGCCATGGCTGATGCGCGATTACTAGCGAATCCAGCTTCGTGGGGTCGGGTTGCAGACCCCAGTCCGAACTGAGACAGGCTTTAAGGATTTGATCCGTTTTGCAAAGGACCATCTCTCTGTACCTGCCATTGTAACACGTGTGTAGCCCCGGACGTAAGGGCCGTGCTGATTTGACGTCATCCCCACCTTCCTCACACCTTACGGTGGCAGTGTCCCCAGAGTGCCCAGCTTGACCTGATGGCAACTAAGGAGAGGGGTTGCGCTCGTTATGGCACTTAAGCCGACACCTCACGGCACGAGCTGACGACAACCATGCAGCACCTTCACAGAGACCCCGAAGGGCGTCATTGTCTCCAAATCCTTCCTCTGCAATTCAAGCCCGGGTAAGGTTCCTCGCGTATCATCGAATTAAACCACATGTTCCTCCGCTTGTGCGGGCCCCCGTCAATTCCTTTGAGTTTCACCGTTGCCGGCGTACTCCCCAGGTGGGATGCTTAATGCTTTCGCTTGGCCGCTGACCTATTCAGGCCAACAGCGGGCATCCATCGTTTACCGTGCGGACTACCAGGGTATCTAATCCTGTTCGATACCCGCACTTTCGAGCTTCAGCGTCAGTTGCGCTCCCGTGAGCTGCCTTCGCAATCGGAGTTCTTCGTGATATCTAAGCATTTCACCGCTACACCACGAATTCCGCCCACGTTGTGCGTACTCAAGAAGACCAGTTCGCGCTGCAGTGCAGAGGTTGAGCCACTACATTTCACAACACGCTTAATCTCCGGCCTACGCTCCCTTTAAACCCAATAAATCCGGATAACGCCCGGACCTTCCGTATTACCGCGGCTGCTGGCACGGAATTAGCCGGTCCTTATTCATAAGGTACATGCAAAAAGTCTCACGAGACTCACTTTATTCCCTTATAAAAGCAGTTTACAACCCATAGGGCCGTCATCCTGCACGCTACTTGGCTGGTTCAGGCTCTCGCCCATTGACCAATATTCCTCACTGCTGCCTCCCGTAGGAGTTTGGACCGTGTCTCAGTTCCAATGTGGGGGACCTTCCTCTCAGAACCCCTACTGATCGTCGCCTTGGTGGGCCGTTACCCCGCCAACAAGCTAATCAGACGCATCCCCATCCATCACCGATAAATCTTTAATCCCATTCAGATGTCTTCGTGGGATGTCATTGGGTATTAGTCTTACTTTCGCAAGGTTATCCCCAAGTGGTGGGCAGGTTGGATACGCGTTACTCACCCGTGCGCCGGTCGACGCCCATCAAAAGCAAGCTTTCGATGTCGTTTCCCCTCGACTTGCATGTGTTAAGCCTGTAGCTAGCGTTCATCCTGAGCCAGGATCAAACTCTCCATTGTAAAATATCATTTTTACTCTGCCTGTTCCGAAGAACGAGCGAAGTGTTTGTTGTCTGTACTTAGGACGAATATCCTCTTTCGTTTATTGAAGCTTAGTAAACCTGACTTGTCAATTTCTTGACGGTTCGTTTCTTTTACCCAGTCAACTTCCTTATTTCTAAGAAGTTAACCGCTTCTTGTACTACTTGTCTGTTTATGTAAAATCTTTCAAAGAACTCTTTCTTTTGTTGCTAAGAGAAAGTGTATTTCTCAAAAGCGAGTGCAAAAGTACTAACTATTTTCCATTCCACCAAATATTTCGAGAAAAAAGTTTCAAAAACAGTACAATTTTAACATTTAATTACATATCACACTCTTAATTCTACAATTTCACCTCATTATATACATACGCACTTGTGCGCCTGCACAAGCTCGTATACACATACACATGCAAATATAAAAATTGAAGGAATCGCATCAAATAACACCAAAATGAGCAAGAGCATTCTTTACCCCATCCTCATCAACAGAGGTCGTAATATAGTCTGCGACTTCTTTAAGATTATCACCAGCATTTCCCATCGCAACACCGATACCAGCCTTTTTTATGATGGAAATATCATTGCCACCGTCGCCGAAAGCCATGGTTTCATCTATGTTCAAGCCCAGATAATCAGCCATTGCCTGTAACCCTTTACCTTTATCAGCTTGAGCAGCAGTAATATCGGTAAAAGCAGGATGCCATCTTCCGGAAGTACAATTTTCCAATGACAGCATCAACTCACTCTCTTGTTCAACACTACAGAATGGAGTAAGTTGCAAGATATCCTCATCTTTCAAATCGTCAATATTCGTTTGGAAATCAAGGGAATCAACCCCTAATCCTTCCACAAATATTTTTTCGACAATAGGGGTTAAATGATGAATAGCCAACTGCTTCTCTCCTACTACTATGACAGAATAATCATCACGATCAGCCGCTTCAATCACTTTCTGCACATCAGAACGAAGAATCGGACACTGGCAAACAGTATGATTTTCCACAAAACATCGCGCACCATTAGTCGTTATATAGCCATCTATCAGATGTTCTATCTGTCCCAGATTTGTAATAAGTATGATAGGGCGACCTGTAGATATATATATATTGACACCATTTTGCTTCGCTTTTTCCAGCGCTTCAACAGTACTTTGAGGGATGCGATGTGTTTGAAAACTTACCAAAGTACCATCTATATCAAAAAATAAAGCTTTGATTTTTGAATTCTTGTCCATATTTTATCCTTTATACATATTATACATCTATTTCGGTGTGCAAAGATAGGCATTTTTTGAAAGAAAAAGCAAAAAAACACATGATTTCTTTGGAGTTACCGATAAAAAAACATACCTTTGCAAAGAGAAATCAAAATCTATAACAAATAGAAGTATTACAATCATTGAAGAAGAGGAGTGAAATGAGATTTATCATTTTCAATCAAGAATCTCTTTCAAAATATAGGCAATAAAGAAAACTTTCTAAAGACATAGATAAAAAGAAAGTTCTTGAAAGATATAATAAACAAGAAATTTCTCAAAAAGATATAGACAAATAAGAAAACTCTTTAAAGATAGACAAATATGAAAACAACCCTATTTAATGCGATGTTAGCCATCACCATGATGATGTGCTCATGCGAAAAGTTTACCCCAGAGGAAGAAAGTAGCAAACCAATTCCTAGAGAAAACAATGTTACCCTTGACTTAAGTTCAAAAAACCAAGTAAAGAAAGCATGCAAGAAGGTAAGTTTTGGATTTTTCAAGGACGATGCAAAAGCGGGAATCATCAGTCAAACGTCAGACGATTCCGATTTTGGAGCCATTCATCTCAGTTTGGCAGCAGGAACTTACGAAGTTGTTGCCATCGGTCACAATGGCTCCGGCACAACGATTTCTTCTCCTGAAAAGATTACTTTCACAAGCAATAAAGTAACAGATACTTTTTATTATTATGGAATTCTTGACGTCACCGATGGAGAAAAAACCACAGAAAGCATCACGCTTAAAAGAGCAGTTGGTATGTTTCGCTTAGCCATCAAAGATGAGATTCCAGAGCAGGCTAAGAAAATTAAATTTTATTACACAGGAGGCAGTAGTACTTTGAATGCTAAAACCGGTTACGGATGTGTGAACAGTAAACAGACTGAGATTTTAGATCTGGTGAAAAACCAGCAGGTTTATGAAGTTTATACCTTTCCTCACGAAGGAGATAAGAAATTGACCGTTACCATCGACATCTTAGACAAAAATGATTTTACAATAGCGACAACAACATTTTCGGATGTTCCCATCCTCAAAAACTATATAACAAAATATAGCGGCAAGTTGTTTACTGGCTTATCAGGCGGGACAGGCGACATTGACATCGACTTTATTTTTGATCCAGAATGGGCGGGCGAAAACGAATATGAATTTTAAGAGGCATATCTATCAGATAGTTAAATCATCTGATAGTTGAAGCCATCTGATAGTTAAAATCTTCTGATAGTTGAAATCATTAAAGAAAGTAAGAGCACTAACAATCAGAAAGTTAGATAGCAGAGAAGAGCCTTGAATAGAATTAGTTTGGTATAGACTTTATTCTGAGAGGCTCTTTTTATGCTATTATTTTTTTAATATTAGCGTTTTGAGGTACCCCTCCTTAGAAGGTCCTTTTTTAAAAGTAACCCATCGTTATATTCGTTATAATATAATCGTTCATCAATCTTAGATGTTCCATTTTTCCACAAATATAGATAATTTTCAATTATTAAGAATTGATAATACAAAAAACCTTTGATTTTTAAGAAATTATCCATAATTTTGCACAAAAATAATATAACTCATATAGTTTTTGTGTAATGAAAAAGATTGTAACTTTTTGCCTGTTATTTGCCGCAATGCTCCCTATGAAGGCTCAAAATGTATTGAGCCTTGACAGTTGCAGAGCCATGGCATTGCGCAATAATAAGCAAATCAATGCGTCAAGACTCAAGAAGGATATCGCTTACAACCTGAAGAAATCTGCAAGAACCAAGTATCTCCCCAAAGTAGATGCACTGGGCGGATACGAATGGTTCAACCGTGAGATTTCCCTTCTCAACAGTAACCAGAAAAGTGCCATCAGCAATATCGGATCCAACTTAGGAGCTGGGGTCACCAACAACCTGAGCACCATGATGGGCGAGCTTGTCAGTCAGGGACTTATCTCTCAGGAGGCTGCCCAGCAGATTGGTCAGGCTCTCGGAAGCAAGTTGCCGGGAGTAACAGAAAAGCTTAATGGAGCTGGTCAAAATCTAGTAGATGCCTTCCGCACGGATACCCGAAATATCTGGGCCGGTAGCATCATGCTCCGTCAACCTATTTATATGGGAGGAGCCATCATTGCAGCCAACAAGATAGCTGACATTGGCGAGCAAATGGCTGCAAACGATATTGACATGCAGACGCAAAATACGCTTTACAATATCGACCAGGCATACTGGATGGTTGTTTCTTTGAGACAGAAGCAGAAACTTGCCACCAGCTATAGAGATTTAGTCAAGAAACTGGATGATGATGTGCATAAAATGATCAAGCAGGGTGTAGCTACAAAGGCAGACGGTCTCAAAGTCGATGTGAAGGTAAACGAAGCGGATATGCAGATTATGCAGGTAGAAGATGGTCTGACCCTCTCCAAGATGCTGCTCTGTCAGCTCTGCGGTATTCCGATGAATCAGGACATTCAGTTGGCTGACGAAGAAAAAGAATCACTTGCCCTTTCCGGTCAGGCGATAGATATTCATCAGCAAGAAGCGGCTGCATCCGATTCAGCCAAGAGTACCCGTCCAGAGTTGAAGATGCTTCAGAATGCGATTGACCTTTCCAAAGAAAGTGTGAAATTGATACGTGCTGCTTATTTGCCACATGTAGCTTTGACTGGCGGTTATACGATTTCCAATCCTAACGTTTTCAACGGTTTTCAGAAGAAATTTTCAGGAGTATGGAATGTAGGCGTCCTCGTACAAGTACCGGTATGGAACTGGTTTGACGGCACCTATAAAGTACGTGCTGCAAAAGCAACCTCCCAAATTGCTCAAATGAATTTGGATGATACGAGCGAAAAAATCCATCTTCAAATCACCCAAAGTCAATTCAAGGTAAAGGAAGCTGAAAAGAAGCTCAATATGGCACAAAAGAACATCAAGAGTGCTGAAGAGAATCTGAGATGCGCTAACTTAGGATTCAAGGAAGGAGTGATGGATATTACGGATGTTATGACCGCACAGACTGCCTGGCAGAAAGCCCAAAGTCAGAAAATCGATGCTGAAATTGATGTAAAACTTACCCAAATCGGCTTGAACAAGGCATTGGGTATTTTACAATAAACAGGGGATAAACAGTTTGGACCATCCAAAAATGAACTGTTAACTGTTAACTCTGTTGACAACATATTGAGATTCGATTGAAAAAAGGGATTCTGAAAATTGAGATTCGATTGGAAAAAGAACTCTGAATATTGGGATTCAATTGAAAAGGGATTCTGAAAATTGGGATTCAATTGAAAAGGGATTCTGAAAATTGGGATTCAGATAAAATATCAAACAAGAAATAGGATTCTACACATTATTAAATATAAGGAATAAAGATTATGTCTAAGAAGTCACAACACAATAACATACTATTGGCAGTAATCGGTTTTACTGCTGTAGTCATCATCGTAGGCGTTATCGGTTTCTTCACTTTAGAGCACGATGACGAAACGATTCAGGGAGAAATCGAGGTTTCTGAGTATAGAGTTTCCTGCAAGTTGCCAGGCCGTATCGTAGAGATACGCGTCAAGGAAGGCGACTATGTGCATGTAGGCGATACGCTCGCCATTCTCGAAGTACCAGAGGTAAAATCTCAAGAGAAAATGCTCCAGGCTACCAATGAAGCAACCATGGCGCTGCAGGATTTAACGGATGCCGGTGCCCGCAAGGAACAGGTACAGGGCGCTTATCAGCTCTACCAACAGGCGATGGCAGCTGCAGAAATAGCCAAGAAAACCTACACCCGCATCCAGAATCTCTTCGATGAGGGAGTGATGAGCGGTCAGAAGCGCGATGAAGCTTTTGCTGCCTATAAGGCCACAGAAGCTCAGGTGCAGGCTGCCAAAAGCCAATACGAAATGGCCAAGAATGGTGCCAGAGAGCAAGAGAAGAGAGTGGCTGCCAGCAATACCAAAGCTTCTAAAAGTGCAGTGGATGTAGTCAAGAACTTGCTCAAGGAAACCATTCAGGTGGCACAGGTAGAAGGCGAAGTTAGTTCTGTCTATCCTAAGGTTGGCGAACTGGTAGGCTTGGGATCTCCTATCATGAGCATCTCCATCATGAACGATATGTGGGGCACATTCAATGTACGCGAAGACCGTCTGGCTGGTCTCAACAAGGGTGCAGAATTCACAGCATTCGTTCCTGCTTTCAACAAGGACATCAAGATGAAGGTATATTATCTGAAAGACCAGGGCTCTTACGCTACATGGAAGGCAACCAAGGATAATGGCGATTACGACCGCAAGACTTTTGAGGTAAAGGCTCGCCCTATCACCAAGTTGGAAGGTCTGCGTCCAGGAATGTCTTTGATCATTAAAAAGTGAAGAGAAAAAAGTGAAGAGAAAAGAGTGAAGAGTGAAGAACGAAGAGTGAAGAATTCAATTGTTTTATAACGAAGAATTCAATTGTTTATAACATAAATTCCAGGCTGTTCGTTAAGTTCAAAGTCCAACTTTTAAAGTTCTATGTTTAAGAAATTATATCATATTGCTCTCAGAGAATGCGGCATCATGTGGAAGAATCCTATCTATTTCTTCTGCATGATCATCTTCCCCATCGCAGTGGTGATTTTCTTCACCACCCTGATGAAGGATGGTGTGCCTACCGATATGCCTGTGGGCATTGTAGATCAGGACCATTCTGCCACATCCCGCCAGCTGGTGCACAAGCTCGATGCATTCCAGACCACGAAGGTTGTGTCTCATTACGAGAACATCGCTGAAGCAAGACATGCGATACAGAAGAATGAAATCTACGCCTTTCTGTTTATCCCAAGCGGCACGGAGGCCGGTCTGATGGCTTCCCGCCAACCTAAGATTTCCTTCTACTACAGTAGTGTATCTCTAGCTGCCGGTTCCCTACTCTTCCGCGATCTGAAGACCATCTCCACTTTAGGAGGAGCCGCTGCAGGAATGGCCAAGCTTTCAGCATTAGGCAAGACGAATGACGAGATTATGACCTTCCTGCAACCTATCGCCGTAGATTTGCACATGATTGGCAATCCATACGCCAATTACAATTACTATCTCTCTACCGTGATGGTTCCGGGACTCATCATGCTTTTCATCTTCCTGATTACACCTTATTCTATAGGTACGGAACTGAAGTTCAACAGGGCCAGAGACTGGATGCGAATGGCAGGCAACAATCCTTATCTCGCCATCGCGGGTAAGATGCTGCCCCAGACACTCATCTTCCTGAGCATCTTCCTGCTATTCGAGTTCTACATCTATTATGTATTGGGATTTCCTCATCCGGGTGGCGCAGCGCCTATCATTTTGTTAGGCATTCTGAGTGTATTATCCTGTCAGTGCTTTGGCATTTTTGCCTTCGGTCTGATGCCATCCCTGCGCATGTCGATGAGCATTTGCTCACTTTGGGGCGTGGTAAGTTTCTCCATCTGCGGAGCCACCTACCCACTCTTTGCCATGGATTCACCCATCCAGGCTATCGGACAACTCTTTCCGATGCGCCACTACTATATGATTTACCAGATGAACATCTTCAATGGGTTCCCGATGAGCGATGCAGTACTCCACTGGAGCGCCCTCGTTCTCTTCTGTGCCCTGCCTATCCTTACCGTCTGGAACATCAAGAAGGCAATGCTGGTTTACAAGTACTTGCCGTAGAAGAGTGAAGAGTGAAGAATTCAACGGCTTTACTAATCATAAAGTTCAATGTTAAAAGTCCAATATTCTATGTTAAAAAGTAGTTTATTATATAAGATCATCAATGGCATCTGGGATATGTGCTACATCTGGAAAACGGAAATGCGCAATGTGTTCCGCGACGAAGGTGTACTCATTTTCTGCGTCCTGGTTCCATTAGGCTATCCGCTTCTCTACTCGTGGATTTACAACAACGAGGTGGTGAGAGAAGTGGATACGGCTATTGTGGATTTGAGCCACACCCATACCTCCCGTGAGTTTATCCGCGATTACGATGCTGCTCCAGACACCAAAGCCACTTACTATTGCAACAGTCTCGATGAGGCGAAGCAACTGGTACAGAAGCAGGCGGTACACGGCATTGTCTATATTCCTGCCGACTTTGACACGAAGTTGAACCGCGGCGAACAGGCACATGTGGGAGTCTATTGCGACATGAGTCTGATGCTCACCTACAAGGCGATTTATCAGACTGCCCAAGCTGTAGCAAGCCATATCAACTCAGGCATTCAGATTTCGAAAAGTGGTGGTTTTACGGATCGAGACGACGAAATCACTACCGAACCATTGGCCTTTGATGAGGTTCCGATATTCAACACCACCGTGGGTTATGGAAATGCCATTCTGCCGGGTGTGCTGGTACTCATCCTGCAGCAAACCATGTTGTTAGGCATCGGAATGGCGGCAGGTACTTCGAGAGAGTTGAACAGAAATCGCGAACTGATTCCTATCAGCAAGCATTATGGCGGTATTTTCCGAATCGTATTTGGCAAGGCGCTGGTTTATTTCATGGTTTATGCCGTATTGGGTATGTATCTCACATTGGTAGTTCCGAAGATGTTTGGCTTTGTAAGTATGGTTACGTGGACCACGATTTTAGGTTTTCTCCTGCCTTACATTCTGTCGTGTGTTTTCTTTGGACTGATGCTCTCGTGTCTGGTAAGATATCGTGAGAATGTGATGCTTCTGGTAGTATTCACCTCCGTGCCTCTGCTTTTCATGACGGGTATTTCATGGCCTCAGAGCAATATTCCAGCTTTCTGGCAGGGTTTCGCCTGGGTCTTCCCATCCACATTCGGCATCCGAGGATTTCTGAGAATCAGCAGCATGGGCGCAAGTCTGTCAGACATTCTTCCTGAATTCAGAGCATTATGGTTACAGGCGGGCATCTATTTCCTTGCCACCTGTCTGGTATTCAGACAGCAGTTGCGCTCTGCAAGAATCAAGGCAAACCTCCCTGCCGAAGTTGCCGAAGAAGAGGATGAGACAGAAGAGCTCATCAAAAATCAAGAGGTAAAAGTTGCGGATTGACGATACAACCATCGAAAATCTAACTGTTAACTGTTGACTGTTGACATTTCTAAAATAAGAACTATCCTCAGGCTCTGAAAAAAAAGAAAGAAAAAAAGAGGGTGTGCATAAGTCCATGACGCCCCCTCTTTTCTTTTATTATAAATGCGAACACGAATAATTCATAACGACTTATTCATAACATCTTTTTCGTAACGGCTTATTCGTACGTTTTTTACGGCAAATTACTTATGTGTACTAACAATCTTGGTAGGAGCCTTCTCAGCATTTCTGCGATTAACCACCGTCACGATACTCTGGGCAAGACTCAGGAAAGCCTGACCGGTAACAGAATCAACCTTGGTTGCTGCAGGCGCACCATCATCACCACCCTCGCAGATGCTCTGAACGATAGGAATCTGAGCAAGCAAAGGCACATTCATCTCCTTAGCGAGATTCTTGCAGCCCTCCTTACCGAAGATATAATACTTGTTCTCTGGCAACTCAGCAGGAGTGAAATAAGCCATATTCTCGATAAGACCGAGGATAGGCACGTTCACCTTGTCGTTCTGATACATGTCAATACCCTTGCGAGCATCAGCCAGAGCCACCTGCTGAGGAGTACTTACGATAACCGCACCCGTAATGGCAAGAGTCTGAAGCAGGGTAAGATGAATATCGCTGGTGCCAGGAGGAGTATCGAGGATGAAATAATCCAGCTCGCCCCAGTCAGCATCACCTATCAACTGCTTCAAGGCAGAACAAGCCATTCCGCCACGCCACAACGTAGCAGTAGTAGGGCTCACGAAGAAACCGATACTGAGCAGCTTGACACCATATTTCTCGATAGGTTCGATGAGATCTCTGCCATCCTTGTGAACAGAATAAGGACGCTCCTCCTCTACACCGAACATCTTAGGCATGGAAGGACCGAAGATATCCGTATCAAGCAAGCCCACCTTATAGCCGAGCTTAGCCAAAGCAATGGCGAGATTGGCAGAAACCGTACTCTTACCAACACCACCCTTACCAGAACTAACGGCAATCACATTCTTCACCTGAGGCAGCAATTTGCCTACTTCAGGACGCGGAGCAGACTTATATTCAGTAACAATCTCCACCTCCACATCCGGAGAAATATGATAATGAATGGCTGCCTCAGCAGCCTTCACCGTACTCTTGAGGAAAGGATCTGTATCACGAGGGAAAAGCAAAACTACCTTCACCTTCATACCATTGATACTTGGCGTATCTGCCAACATCTCACTCTCGATGAGGTTCTTCTTAGTACCAGGATAAATCACAGTAGCAAGAGCCTCTTCTATCAACTTAGGATATAATGTCATTATAATTATGTATTTGTTTTTGTGCAAAATTACCAATAAAATATGTAATAAGCAAATAAAAACTAAATAATTTCAGATATTAAACACTTTTATGTATCTTTGCAGAAATGTGTATACCAATGCAAGAAATATCAATTAAAACAATGATAAACATTAAGAAGATTTTGTTGTCTGCTGTTTTTGTCGCCCTTGGCGGCATTTCAGTACTGGCAACCAGCAAGAGAAAAGAACCAGCCGCTCCAGCTCCTTCCACGATTTATTGGAACGATGTTTACGGCAAGGTTTACTACAGCAAGAACGCCAATGTTTCTCCAGTTGTCAAGATAGCCCTCAATATGTTCTCAGACGACATGAAGGCCATCTTGGGTTATCCGGCAAAAGAAAAATCAAATGCCAACATTCAGATTTACCAGCTCGACCTGCTTTCCAACAAGGAGTTTTCTTCCATCGAGAAGCTTGGAGTTCCGCTTCACCAGTTCATCACCCAGAAAGATGCATTCTGGATTGGTACCCGTCAGGGCAAGATCATCGTCGTGGGAAGCAACGCCAGAGGAACAGCCTACGGCATCATGGAACTCTCCAGTCTGGCTGGCGTTTCACCCTGGACCAACTATTATCATGTGGCTCCATTGCAGAAGAAGACTCTCTCCCTTGCCGCAGGATTTGAATCCCTGCAGGTTCCAGCCACAACCTACCGCGGACTCATGCTCAACGACCATGCATGGATGGGCAGAAAGAACCTGAGCCGTCTCTGCCGACTGATGCTCCGCCTGAGAGCCAATACGCTATGGGAAGGCGACAAGCATGGGGAAACTTCAGGAAAACATGAGATGAACAACAAGCATGGGATGAACATCGACAAACAGGTAACTGACAGTTTCGACATTCTCGTGGCAGAGAACGGAAAGGTGACTGAAACCATTATCGGCAAGAAACACAACAAGAAACATAAGAAAAGTCTAGAACTCACCAAGCTGATTTGGGAAGACAACCAACTGTCATTTTCTGACCTCTCGCCAGCTCTGATGCTCAACGAACTCGGTGCAGACAGTCAGGACAACGGTTCCCGCAAAGGCAAGGCCCACAAATCGCACAACTCCCGCAGCCATGAAGACGAAGCCTGGATAGCCGATGTCAACAATCCCCAGACTGGTGCCTACCAGCTCTCCCTTTTCATGGAGCAGGCTTGGAACAGGAATGCAGCCACCACAGCCAACCTGGAGAAGCACTATGAGCAATGGCTCAGCAGGCTCTTCGGCGCTGCTATGGGAAGAAAACTGATGCCGCTCATGAAGGAATACTACCGGCTCACCAACATCCGTCCTACCGGATACATGACCATGCCTTTCGGCGAATACGAATTCCATTCGGGCGAATTCGGCAACGAGCTGGAGCGTTATCTGTATGATTACGACCTGCTGAAGACCAAGGCAACCAACGTAGGAAACACCCTCACGGCCTATCAGCAGCAAGGATTCCGCAACATGATACTCAATCCTATCCTCATGGCAGCCCTCACAGCCGAGCAAGAATTGGAGGCACAAGAAGCACGCCACATTGCCCGTCCGGGACTTTTCAGCAAGGATGATGAAGCCAAGGCTGCCGCAGCGCTGAGTCTTACTGCCTATCAGAAACTGAAAGCAATCGACCCTTCTGCCCAGCCTCCAGTACTTCCAGGCACGATGTCGGCTGCAGAAATCAGGAAAAGTCTGCAGAATGCTTTCGACAGATCGGAAGACCTGAAGCCGCTCAGCTATGCGCTCATCAAGGATGTAATAGCGAAGAATGCCTACCAGTGGACTTCTGCCACGCAGAGCAGCATACAGCTATTGCCTTTCACGGGGCACAGTACGCAAGCCGTCTCCATGAACAAAGGTGCCATCCTTAAATATGTGGTGAATACAGACATGGAAGGCGACGCACGCTTCACCATAGGAGCGATTCCTGACTATACCAACCAGAAAGGAGATATGCGCATCAGCGTCATGATAGACGATCAGGAACCCGTTACGATTTCACTCAAAGATGCGTATAATCACACCAACTGGAAGATGGATATTTGGCGCGGACAGACCCGAAAAAGCTTCTTTACCACACTCAAAAAGGGAAATCATGTGGTAGAAATCAAGGCTTTGGATGATCATATTATTCTCGACCAGTGGATACTCGACTTTGATGTGGACAGAGAATATTACGTGATTCCAGTCAGATAAATGAGAAAAGATAACAGGCTTTTAAGCTCTATTTAAACACAATTCGAGCCATCTATTACGACCGAGCTTGGTCGATAGATGGCTCGCTTTAGTCTTAATAAAGGCTGTCAACAGTCAACAGTTAACAGTTCTATTTTGCATACCCCCACCCCCTTCTATCAAAAAAAGTATATATATATATTATATTATAATAAGGTGTAAAAGTGGCAAGTAGAAAAAATCTAACTGTTAACTGTTGACTGTTAACTTTCTATTCCTTATTTTTCCAAAGGATTTTCTACAGGGAAAAGCTTGTCAGTCTTTGGCTTTTTCAGATTATTGCGTGAATTTTATACAGCAGAGAGTTTAAAACAAAAAAAATGCACTCCCAAGCCATCACTGACCAAGAGTGCACTTTCCAATTATCTCTCTCTTAAAAAATTTACTCAATAACGACAGTAGTCCAGCCGTGCTTATCCTCGATGGTACCATACTGGATGCCACGGAGGGTATCATACAGATGCTTGGAGATAGGACCTGGCTTCTCACCGAAGTTGTAGCGCTTGCCTGTATCCAAGTCGTCGATGTAGCTGATAGGACTGATTACTGCAGCAGTACCGCAAGCTCCAGCCTCCTCGAATGTATCCAACTCATCCTCTGGAATCTGTCGGCGCTCTACCTTCAGACCCAAGTCTTCAGCCAACTGCATCAAACTCTTGTTGGTGATAGATGGGAGGATAGAGGTACTCTTAGGAGTTACGTATGTATTGTTCTTAATACCGAAGAAGTTGGCAGCTCCACACTCGTCCATGTATTTCTTCTCCTTGGCGTCGAGATAGAACTCGCAAGCATAACCCTTCTCGTGAGCGATAGAATTGGCTCTGAGAGAAGCAGCATAGTTGCCACCCACCTTATAGATACCTGTTCCGAGAGGAGCAGAGCGGTCGAAATCACGGATGATGACGTATGGGTTGGTAGAGAATCCACCCTTGAAGTAAGGACCCACTGGAGTTACGAAAATGAGGAAGCAATACTCAGTAGCTGGGTGCACACCCACCTGAGCGCTTGTACCGATGAGCAGCGGACGGATATAGAGTGTAGCTCCGCTCTCGTAGGTAGGAATCCATTCCTGGTTGAGGCGAACCACCTTCTTGACCATTTCCTCAAACATTTCTGTAGGCACCTCTGGCATAAGAATACCACGGCATGTGCTCTGCAAGCGGGCAGCGTTCTCGTCCATGCGGAACACGCGCACCTTGCCATCAGGGCAACGGTAAGCCTTCAAACCCTCGAAAGCTTCCTGACCATAGTGCAAACAAGTTGCAGCCATGTGCAATTTCAAATACTCATCAGAGCAAACTTCTATTTCGCCCCATTTGCCGTCGCGATAGTAACAGCGAACATTGTAGTCAGTCTGGCGATAGCCGAATGACAAATTAGACCAATCCAAGTCTTTCATAACATCTTATTTTTAAATGTTCTACTAATATTTAGCCGCAAAATTACAAAATATTCCGTTAATCTGCAACTTTTTCGCCTAATATTTAGCAAAAGCGTTATTTATATTCGTTTTTTCTTACTCAAAATGCATATTTACATAGATTTATGTATGTTCTTACGCATTGCATTTATTCCTTCTTCCAATTTCCTTTCACTTTTGAAGATTCTTTTTATAATTCTTCGTTCAGCAGTTTCTTGATTTCTTCGTCGGCCTTGGTGAGTTTGTCCTTGCAAAGCTTTACCAGCAGCTTGGCACGCTTCAACTGCTCTGAGAGCTGGTCAATATCCAGTTCATCATTCTCCATTTTCTCTACGATTTCTTCAAGCTCTCTAACAGCCTGCTCGTATTTGATTTCTTCTTTTGCCATACGCTTTATCTGATTATTATGCTTTTATTCTAGTTAGTTTTTCGATACTTCCGACTTGACAGCCCCATCCGCAAACCTTGTTTCTATGATGTCTCCTTCCTTCAACTGCCCAGCCGAGCGCACGCTTTTCCCGTCTTTCAGGGTAATACTATAGCCGCGCTTGAGCAGCAATTCCGGGTCTTGCGCCTTCATGCGTTGGGCGAGCATCTGCAGTCTGTGACTTTCATTGAGCAGTTTTCTTTCAGCTATCGGCTGCACATTCTGCGAAAGGATTTCGAGATGACGCTGCGCCCGCGACAGTTTTTCCTGTACATGAGAGGAAAGGCGAGCCATCAGTCGGTCGAGCCTTGCGCCCTGTTTGGTCTTGACCAATGAGAACTGCACAGGAATTCCGCTGCTCAATCTTTCGAGCCTCATCCGCTCCACCTGCAGTCTGTGCTTCACATTCTGCACGATGTTTTCCTGAGCATCCATCACACGAACATACACTTCCGTGAGATGGTCGATGAGGAAAGCCGCTGCAGCCGTAGGGGTCTTCACACGGCGGAAGGAAATCATATCGAGCACGCTTTCATCCCGTTCATGTCCGATACCCGTGATGATAGGCAATGGGAAATTGGCCACATTCTCTGCCAAGGCTAAGGTATCGAAACCCGACAGATCGCTGGTTGCACCTCCACCTCGGATGATGACCACGCAGTCCCATTGCTCCCACTCAGCATTGATCTGATTGAGGGCAGCAATGACGCTCTGCTCTACTCCCTCGCCCTGCATCGTGGCAGGAAAGAGGGATGTGATGAACTGCAATCCGTACCCATTGTCAGCCAACTGGTTGCAGAAGTCTCCATATCCGGCTGCCGAAGCACTGGAAATAACGGCGATGCGCTGACAGAACATCGGGAGCCTCAGCTCTTTCTGCAGTTCAAAGACTCCTTCCTCCTTCAAGGTCTGGATAATCTCCTGTCTTTTTCTCGCCATATCGCCCAAGGTATAGTTGGGATCAATATCATCCACAATCCATGAGAAGCCGTAGTTTTCATGAAACTGCGCATGCACTTTGAGCAGCACCTTCATCCCAGCATGAATTCTCTGTCCGGTCACCCGTTCGAAATGTGGCTTGATAAGCATCCATCTGTTTCGCCAGCAGGAAGCGTGTGCCTTGGCTATGGGCGTATTGGAGCGTTCATCCTTCTCGATGAGTTCCATATAGCAATGTCCTCCGTAAGCCTCACGGGCCTCGGAAAGTTCTGCTTCTACCCAATAACTGTCGGGCAATGACATCGAGATAATCTCACGGACTATCGAATTCAACTCAAAAAGTGATAAATGTTTCACCATACAATACTTCGCTATAGAATTCTTCACTCTTCGTTCTTCACTCTTCACTAAAATCTCTCCACTTACTTAATCGCCTTCCCGGTCTGATAAGCCTTCCAGAAATCAGGCACCCCATATCCATAGATATTGTCAGGATGCTGCTGATTGTTGCCAGCCATCTTCACCAGTTTGATGATCTGCTTAGCCGTCTTATGCGGAAGCGCCTGCCAGAGACAAGCCGTCATCCCAGCTATCAGAGGTGAGGAAAATGAGGTTCCGTTATCATTGATGATGGACCCTCTGCCCGTAATCACGGAAGCAGGACTTCCAAACGCCATCACATCCGGTTTGATGCGCCCATCGGCAGTAGGTCCCACGGCACTGAAAGCAGCATTCTTGCCCTGCTCGTTGATGCTGCCCACGGTAAGTATATTCTTGGCGTCGGCAGGAAAATTGATTTTCTTCCACACACCCATACCATCATTGCCGGCAGAATTCACGCAGATGATTCCCTTATCGGCACACATCGAGGCCGTATGGGAAATCAGTGCCGTCTCGCCATCCTGTTCCCAGTATAGATGATTCGTCTTCACATCATCAAAGTCGTGGTAACCCAAAGAGGAATTGATGACATCAACCCCCAAACTGTCAGCATACTCGGCAGCAGAAGCCCAGTAGTCTTCCTCGGCAAGACTTTCCGTACGCTCATCCTCGCAGCGCACCAGCACGTATTGCGCCTCAGGAGCCACGCCCACATAGAGATTGGGAGCATTGGCAGCCATCGTGGAGAGCACCATCGTGCCATGTTCCATCTCCTCAAAGATATTATTGGACTTAGGAACTACGAAATCCTTCAACCCAGCCAGTTTTACCCCGTGCAGGGCAGGAATCCTGTCCACATTCATAAAACCGCCATCGAAAACGGCTATCATCATTCCGTTGCCATAGAATCCCCGCTCATGAATACGCTGACCGCCTAAAGACTTCAGTTGCTCGGCAGCAGCCCCATAATGGGTAGGCACAGACTCCCAGTTATTGAGTTCCTTGCGGAAACTGGAACGCTTGCGCTCGGTGATGGAATCGGGCGAGGAAAACACCTTCAACTTTTTGGTGATAAAAGAAAGGGAATTGAGCTTGTTGAGTTCTTTCTCCTTGTGAATCTTCACCAGCAAGGTATTGTTCCATTTGCTCTGCCCCACGATTTCAATCCCCGTCCTGCTCACAGAATCGATGTAAGCAGGAGCGATAGGCAAATCCGTGACATCTACCGGAAGTCCCTGACGCTTGCGGCGCTCTATCGAACGGGCAGAAAGAAACTGCTCCGGACGGTTCACCGAGAAGGGAGTATGCTGCAGGTCCTTATCACGAAGATACAAACGATACATCATACACCTGCCGCCAGGGAAAGAAACCATATCCGTCTCTGTGATACGGGGCAGGCGCATCAGTTGCTCAAAATTAGAAACTCTATCTTCACGAGCCATCAAAGAAAGAGCCATTATCAGGAATGCATAAAGCATCAAATACTTTTTCATCTTTATCAGGTTTTCTAATTGTTCTATTGTTGTTTATGTTGTTTCTATTGTTGTTCAGTCTTTGTTCTACGGCCATTGTGTCGCAGTCGATGAAAGCCGACATTACAGTCGATGATTTCAGATCATCCAATCGTTGTTACCAGCATTTCATCCGATAGAAATATTGTTGATTACGAATTGCAAAAGTAATGTTTTCAAATGAGAATGCCAAAAGAAAAGTAAAGTTTTTGAAAGATTGGTAAGTTTTTCCCTATATATATAAAAGGTGTGGAATATTTTTTGTACTTTTGCAGTCAAAGTATTCAAAACATCAATGGAAAATAAACAAGCAACATTAGAATTGGGCACCAAACCGGTGGGCAAATTATTGGTACAATATGCCTTGCCTGCCATGATAGCCATGACCGCCGCTTCGCTTTACAACATCGTGGACCGTGTATTCATCGGACAGGGTGTGGGAGCAATGGCGATTTCCGGTCTGGCCATCACCTTCCCGTTCATGAACCTCACAGCCGCTTTCGGAGCCGGCGTGGGCGTAGGAGCTTCAACAGCCATCAGCGTGAAGTTGGGACAAAAGGATTATACTACAGCCCAAAACATTCTGGGTAACACAATTTCTCTGAATCTCATCATCGGTATCGGACTGAGCATTATCTGTCTGCTCTTCCTCGACCCTATCCTGAGATTCTTCGGAGCCAGCGACCAGACACTCGTCTATGCACGTGACTATATGGTCATCATCCTGCTGGGTAATGTGGTGAGCCACATGTATTTCGGCATGAATGCGCTGCTCAGGGCAGCCAGCAAGCCGCGGCAGGCCATGTACGCCACCATCTTCACGGTGATGATGAACGTGATACTGGATGCACTTTTCATCATCGTGTTCAAATGGGGAATACAGGGAGCCGCCATCGCCACCATCCTCTCGCAGCTGATGGCGATGATGTGGCAGTTCAAGCTCTTCAGCAATAAGAACGAACTGCTCCACCTCAAGAAAGGTATTTACAGACTGAGAAAGAAACTGGTAGAGAACATCCTCGCCATCGGCATTTCGCCTTTCCTGATGAATGTCTGCGCCTGCATTGTCGTCATCTTCATCAACAACCAGCTGGTGCGTTTCGGAGGCGATCTCTCTGTGGGTGCCTACGGCATTGCCAATGGTATTGCCATGGTATTCGTCATGTTCGTGTTCGGCATCAACCAAGGAATGCAGCCTATCGCTGGCTACAACTACGGAGCTCAGAAAATAGACCGACTGATGAGGGTTTTAAACCTCAGCATCATCGCTGCTACGGGCATTATGGTAACCGGTTGGCTGATAGCCATGTTCCTGCCATACTACTGCGCCAGAATGTTTACTACCGACAAGGCGCTGATAGAATTAGGCATCAAGGCCATCCGCATCGTGATGTGCTGCTTCCCGATCATCGGTTTCCAGATGGTCATCACCAACTTCTTCCAGTGCATCGGCAAAGTGAAGATCAGCATCTTCCTCTCTCTGTCAAGACAGTTGCTCATTCTCCTGCCACTCTTGGGACTGCTTCCATTGTTCTGGGATATAGAAGGCGTCTGGTACAGTATGCCAATCTCTGATTTCTCTGCCGCCGTGATTGCCGCCATCGTTATGTCATGGTATATGAAGAAACTGAAAAGAATGCACAGAGAAAATCTGCAGCAGCAGGAAATGGCGGAAGGATAAAGCATCATCATACATTCATCAACTAAAAATAGAGAATTATGACTAAAATCATCATAAACGTAGGTCGCCAGATAGGAAGCGGTGGCCATATTATCGCAGAGAAGCTGGCAAAAGCCTTCGGTTGCAAGTGCTACGACCGTGAACTTCTCAATCTGGCAGCCAAGGAGAGTGGATTCTCAGAGAAATTCTTCGAGCAGAACGATGAGCAGAAGGGATTTTTCAAAGCACTCTTCCATACCCATCTCCCTTTCCTGAGCGACAGCAACTTCTATCACAATGATTTCTCACAGGAAGGTCTGTATAAATTTCAGAGCGATGCCATCAGAAAGGCTGCCGATGAGGGCAACTGCGTATTTGTAGGAAGAACAGCCGACTATGTGCTGCGCGACTATAAGAACGTGATCAACATTTTCATCACCGCCAATATCGACGACCGCATCAAGGCCGTTTGCAAGCGCAAGAACATCGACCGTGCCGCTGCCCGCAAATTCATCACCAACCATGAGGAAGAACGTGCTTCCTACTATGGCTACTATACCGGCAAGAAATGGGGACACAGCGAGAGTTACGATCTCTGCATCAACAGCAGCCTGCTGGGACTGGAAGAGACTGAGAAATTCATCGAAGAGTTTATCAGAAAAAAGTTCAAATTATAAGAAATCTGACTCAGAAAGAAATTCAACGGAATAAGAATTCAGACTCAGAAGAAAACTCATAAGAAATTCAATTCATAAGAAATTTAACTCACAATATAATGAAGAAGATTATGCTTTTGGGCTCAGGCGAACTGGGCAAAGAATTTACCATCGCCGCAAAGCGTGCTGGACAGTATGTCATCGCTTGCGACAAGTATGACAATGCTCCTGCCATGCAGGTTGCTGACGAGCGAGAAGTGTTCTCAATGCTCGATGGCGACGCATTGACCGCAGTGGTTGAGAAACATCACCCAGACATCATCGTGCCTGAGATTGAAGCTATCCGTACAGAGCGTCTCTTCGACTTCGAGAAAGAGGGCATTCAGATTGTACCTTCTGCCCGTGCCGTGAACTACACCATGAACCGCCGTGCCATCCGCGATCTGGCCGCCAAGGAACTGGGTCTGCGCACAGCCAAGTATTTCTACGCTAAGACATTCGAGGAATTCAAGAATGCAGCCGACGAAATCGGTTTCCCATGTGTAGTGAAGCCATTGATGAGTTCCAGCGGTCATGGACAGAGCTATGTACACAATGACGACGAACTCGTGGAGGCTTACAAGGAAGCTATGGAGGAAGGTCGTGGCGATGTGAAGGAAGTCATCATCGAGGAATTCATTGATTTCGACTCTGAGTTCACACTCCTCACCGTAACCCAGAAGGATGGTCCTACCCTCTTCTGCCCTCCTATCGGACACATTCAGAAAGGTGGCGACTACCGCGAGAGCTGGCAACCCTTCCAGTTGCCAGAGGAAGCATTGAAGAAAGCACAGCATATTGCAGCCGAAGTGACCAAGGCTTTGACCGGTGCTGGTCTCTGGGGCGTAGAATTCTTCCTGAGCAAGCAGGGCGAAGTGATTTTCTCTGAGTTGAGTCCACGTCCACACGATACAGGTATGGTAACTCTCGGTCACACCACCAACCTGAGCGAGTTTGAGCTCCATTTCCGTGCTGTGATGGGCTTGCCAATAGCAGGCATTCACCTGGAGCACGCTGGATGCTCTGCCGTTATTCTCTCACCGGAAGAAAGCACCGAGCCGCTCAACTACAATTTCATGGATGCGCTGAAGGAAGATCATACCCGTATCCGCATTTTCGGAAAACCAGAGGCTCACGTAGGCCGCCGTATGGGCGTCGTTCTCTGCTACGGAGAAAAGGATGCTGACCTCAATCAGCTTCGCGACAAGGCAAAGCGCCTGGCAAAGACCGTTTTGGGCACCGACCCTTATATGAAGAAATAATTCTTAAAAGAATAAGACACATCTAACCCTACAAACATTAGATGGTATATAATTCATTTTTATTCATTTGGTTGTTCCCTATCATTTTCATGGTAGGGAACAATCTTACTGTTCCGTATCGCAAATATTTCTTTCTGCTCGCCTCTTACGGCATTTACATCTATTACAACAAATGGATGACCTTCACTCTTATCACCGTGAGCCTCATCTCCTACTTCTTTGCCAAATATCAGGAAAGAAATCAGAACAAGTATCTGGAGAAAGACCAGGAAAAAGATTTAGAGAAAAACCTGAGGAAAGACCCGGACAAGAAGAACTGCGGGAAAGAAACTATCTGCGGAAAAGGAACAATCTGTGCAGAAGTCATTGCAACCATTCTTCCGCTTGTCGTTTTCAAATACGGGCACTTCATCTCGGAAAATCTTAGTTCCTTTACGAATAGTTTCGGCTTCATCTCGAATGAAAACCATTTCTCCATCATTGCCCCATTAGGCATTTCCTTCTTCACCTTCCAGGCTCTGAGCTATGTATTCGATGTTTACCGCAAGAAATATCCAGCCGAGCAAAATCTGTCGAACTATCTCACTTACATGGCTTTCTTCCCTTCCATGATAGCCGGTCCGATCAACAGATACGACCAACTGATGCCCCAGTTGAACACGGTACAGGGTTTCAACCGTCCACTGGCAGAAAAAGGATTGAAAATGATACTTTGGGGAATGTTTCTCAAAGTAGTGATTGCAGACAGATTACAACTCTACATCGACCCGGTATTTGATGGTTTTCTACAAGAAAGTGGTTCGTCGCTCCTGATGGCAGCCATTCTCTATTCCATCCAACTCTATACAGACTTCGCCGGCTATTCGCTCATGGCCATAGGCGCAGCAGCCACATTGGGCTACAATCTCAAACAGAATTTCCACAATCCCTACTTCTCTATCGGAATCACAGACTTCTGGCACAGATGGCACATTACCTTGGCACATTGGCTCAGAGACTACATCTACATCCCACTGGGAGGAAGCCGTTGCTCGAAAAAACGGAACTATGCCAATATCCTCATTACATTCGCAGTAAGCGGAATCTGGCACGGAGCCAACTGGACCTTTATCGTATGGGGACTATTGCACGGACTGTTTCAGGTCATCGAAAAAATATTAGGCTTACAAAAAAAGAAAGAATCCAAGTTCTCTTCAACCGACATAGAATCCTCCTCCATCAAACCGAGATATTTCTCCATTAAAAACAGAAGCATCCGGTTGGCAAGAATCATCCTTACGTTTTTCCTCATCACATTCCTGTGGATATTCTTCCGCATGAATACGATAGAAGATGCGTGGATAGTAATTGAAAAGATATTTACCAGTCAGGACATGCATTTCGGAATCTGCGAGAAGTTTATCTACGTCTTTATCGCCATCGTATTCATTAAGGATCTGATAGACGAAATCCGACCTTCCTGCAATCCGTTTTATCACCCAAAGAGATGGGTGAGATGGGCCACCTATCTATTCATCTTTACAAGCATCCTACTCTTCGGAGTTTTCGATGCGGGTCAATTCATTTATGCCAGATTTTAAAGTCATGAGAAAGTTTTTTGGTAAAATATCGGTATTCGTCCTGTTGATGGCACTCATCTATGTAGCCCTCAGCACAGGCTTTTACTTTCTGGAATCACATGCCAAAGGGGAAAGTGGAAGACTGAAATACATCCATGACCAGTTGAAAGCAGATCATCTGATCATGGGTTCATCGCGCGCCCTTCACCATTATAATCCCCAATATCTTACACCTTATTATAATATAGGGGAAGACCGCATGGGAATCATTTTCAATTATGGCAGGCTGCAACTGGTAGAAGAAAGGAACAAGGTGAAATCCATTATCTACGACGTGGAACCAGACTACGACCTGCTGGAAGATGACAACACAACGTATCTCGGCAATCTGCGTCCTTACTATTGGCGCGATCATATCAGCTCTATCTTCCATGACGTGGATGCAACGGAACGCTTCAAAATGCTATTTCCGTTCTACCCTTTCAACTCGCGCCTGCTGAAACTTCTCGCAGATACAAGAGCAGAAGACCGTACAGACAAAAAGGGATTTGTGCCCTACGAGGGTTGCCAGGCCATCATACCGGAAAACCTGCCGCAAGACAAGCATGACAAACTGAAATATGAATACCTGCAGAAACTCATCACGACCTGCCAGCAACAGCAGATCCAGCTGATATTTGCCGCCTCTCCCCAACTCTCATACCAGAGCGACTCGGTGTTCATACCTCTGAAAAAGATCTGCAAAGCTCAGAAGATTCCTTTGCTGAATCATTTCTGCGACAAACGCTTCACAAAGCACAGAGAATGGTTTCACAATGCCAATCATCTCAACGCAACAGGAGCTGATATTTATTCCAAACTGATAGCTGAAGAGATACAAAGAATCAACGGCAAACAATAATATCGCCGATTATGCGTTCTTTCTATAAATGCGAGTATATTAAGTCATGAAAGAATTAGGAAGAATCATACAATTAAATAAAAAGGAGGAAGAAGGCTACTGTTCCTGCACCGACAAGGATGCGGGTCTGCCGTTCGTGCCCAAACGCCTCTACTGGATATACGACGTGCCGGGAGGAGAAAGCCGCGGAGGTCATGCTCACAAAAAGCTGAAGCAGATCATCATAGCCGCCAGTGGCTCCTTTACCGTTCATCTGGACGATGGACATGAGAAAAAGGACTACTTCCTGAACCGTCCTGACCAGGGACTTCTGCTCGATACGGAAATATGGCGAACCATTGATGATTTCTCATCAGGTGCCGTCTGTCTGGTTTTAGCCTCCAGATTGTATGAGCCGGAAGACTATCTCTATGAATATGAAGACTTCATCGATTACATCCAAGAAAGAGAAGCCGGGAAATAAAAAACTTCAGCCAAAATGATAGAAATCAGAAGATAAAATGATAGAAATCAAAAGATATACACCCCAAGAGAAACAAGACTGGAATGACTTCGTGGCAAAATCCAGGCAAGGCACGTTTCTTTTTGACAGAAACTATATGGATTATCATCAGGACAGATTTCATGACCATTCCCTGATGATTTTCTATAACGGAAAACTCTGCGCTTTGCTGCCTGCAAATGAAGTTGTAGATAAAACCCTTATTTCACATCAGGGACTCACATACGGCGGACTGCTTACCTGCAACAAAATGACGGCAGCCATCACCTGTCAGGTATTTGATGCTATCAATATCTATCTGAAAGAAAGAGGATTTCAGAAAGTCATATATAAAGCAATACCTTGGATTTACCACAACATTCCATCAGAGGAAGACCTCTATGCCATCATGCAAACATGTAAGGCTCGGCTATCGGCAAGAGAAATCTCCACCACCATTCCCCTGACGCATAAACTGCGTTTCTCCGAACAAAGAAGAAGAGGGATTCATAAGGCCAACCGCTGCAACCTTTCTATTCATGAAGCAAACATGAATGACATCTGGGAGTTTTGGAACATTCTCAATACTAATCTCCAGCACAAATACCATACTGCTCCGGTTCACACCTATGAGGAATTGAAACTTCTGATGACACGATTCCCAGAAAACATCAAGGGCTATGTGGTAAAGGATGCAGAAAACCACAGCGTTCTCGCCGGAAGCCTCATCTACATCACCCCGCAAGTGACGCATACCCAATACATCGCAGCATCGCCTCAAGGGAAAGAAGAGGGAGCACTCGACCTGCTCTTTGATGAGCTAATCAACCAAAAGCAATGGAATACTACCTATTTTGACTTTGGAAAATCAACCGAGCAGCAAGGTACTTATCTCAACGAGAACCTCATCCACCAGAAAGAAGGGTTTGGAGGAAGAGGCGTCGTTTATGATACTTACGAATGGGAACTGTAGAAAGAACAATATAAGAAAATCCCGGAAACTCAGTCAAGATGTTTCCGGGATTTTCTTTATATATAGATTCAGCTAAATGAACTGCAACAGTTAACAGTTGTTTTTTATATACCTATAACATTTTAGCAAAGCACGATTGTCACACCTCTGGCAGCCTGCGCTCCCATAACAAGAGCCTGTTCAATATCAGCAGTCTTGCTCGGTCCACTGATAAATATACCGAAATTATATTTCGGATCCATCTCGATGCGGGCATAAGCCTCATGCATATTGTTTACCACAGACTTCTCATCAAGGATAATAACCAGGTATTCCGAAATGAAAAGTTCAGCCTTCTCCTTCATGGTCTGAGGAATCCAGACACAACCATTTTCAGCTACGCCCAACTGTCCACGGACTACGCAGACATCCGTACCATTCAGTTCGTTGGCCTCAGCCACAGTATCCGGATTGCGCAAAACGACTTCATCCGTTCCCCCATCAGGAGTAAAAGCCTGCAATTTTTCCAACTGAATATCTGGCAGATTGCTGGCAAACACCTTAGCCTGAGGATAAGCCATTTTCACAATCTCGTTGAGCCTATCGTCATCCTTGCTGGCTCTCATCACATGGGCACCCACAGACTGGCTCATGTCAACAAACTGCTGCAAAGTATCCTCATACTGAATGCCTTTGATTTCTACAGAAGGCTTATCAAATTGAACATGCGTATTCTTACGCAACTTATTCAGGAAATCTTCTTTTTTCATTTTACTTTCCCCTCCTTCCATAATTGATGAAACGACTTCTTCGCAAACTCAGGCATGGCATGGCCAATACCCCAAGCATTCCAATTACTGAAATGTGTGCAACACTCTGGAATCAGATTGGCAAGTGGCGCAAATTTCAAGGCTGTGGTATAAAGTGAAGGACGGTCGAAGAGATATTCCATACCGCTGGACATCGCCTTCTTGATCGGATTAGCCTTGCCCAATCTGTCAAGGCTCTGGCGCCAGACATAAATCTGGGAACCCGGACCCACCTTGGAAGGACAGACATTATCACACGACAGACACAAGGTGCAGGCAGAAACATTATCTGCATATTTCTGAGGATTCTTCAGCATACCCAAATTCACACCCACAGGACCAGGAATGAAATAAGTATAACTGTATCCGCCGGAACGACGATAGACAGGACAAGTATTCATACAGGCACCGCAACGCATACACTTCAAAGTCTGCCAATGGTCTTTATCTGCAAGAATATCGCTTCTGCCATTATCCACCAGAACCACATGCATTTCTGCACCCGGACGAGCCTGACGGAAATGAGAAGTGAAAGCCGTAGTAGGCTGACCTGTACCGCAACGGCAAAGCAGACGCTGGAATACTGCCAAAGACTTGTAATCAGGAACCAACTTCTCAATACCCATCGCCACAATATGAAGCTTAGGCATGGAGGTAGTCATATCAGCATTACCTTCATTGGTACAAACCACGCAATCACCCGTTTCAGCCACTCCAAAATTACATCCGGTCATTCCTGCTCCAGCCTCCATAAACTGGTTGCGAAGATGATGACGGGCGCAGCGGGTGAGATAAGTTGGGTCATAATTTCCTATTTCCTTGGAGATTCCCTTCTCCTCAAACATCTTGCCCACTTCTTCACGCTTGAGATGGATGGCAGGCATCACGATATGGCTCGGTTTCTGACCCAAGAGTTGGATAATACGCTCACCCAAGTCGGTTTCCACTACATCAATACCATGCTTTTCCAGATAAGGATTCATCTCACACTCTTCGGTAAGCATAGACTTTGATTTCACCATTTTCTTCACATGATGATCATTCAGGATGCCGAGCACAATCTCATTAAATTCCTGCGCATCCTTTGCCCAATGCACCTTGACACCACGACTCTCCAGATTCTTGGAAAAAACATCAAGATAATCTGCCAGATGGGTAATCGTATGCATCTTAATTTCAGAAGCCAGTTCGCGAAGATCTTCCCATTCCGGAAGTTCATGCGCCATTTTATCTCTCTTTTGTCTTACAGACCAGAAGGTAGCATCATGCCAGGTGGTCTTTTCTACATCTGCCGTAAACTTAGCGGCTCTCTTGGAATGTTCTGTACTCATAGTCCTGCAGCTAAAATTTGTACAACATGAATGAATTGAATAGGCATTTTCTCCTTCTTGGCAATGCCCGCCATGTGCATCAGACAGGAAGAATCCGGACCGGTAACATATTCCGCTCCCGTTGCCATGTGGCGTCTGATCTTGTCCTCACCCATACGGGTAGAAACAGCGGGCTCTTCGATAGAAAACATACCACCGAATCCACAGCATTCATCCTTACGTTCCGGTTCATGAATGGTAATTCCATCCACCATATTCAATAAATCAATAATCTTGTTGAACGGCTGGACGTTTCTCTCGGAAGGTGATGACAACCCCAATTCCCTGACGCCATGGCAACTGTTGTGAACACTCACGGCATGAGGGAACTTGCCCGGCACATGATCTACTTTCAGCACATCATGCAGGAATTCCACTATATCCATTATCTTACCGGAAGATACACACTCATGCTTACCCTCCAGAATCTTAGGATAATACACTTTTACATAAGCTGCACACGAGGCAGAAGGAGCTACAATATAATCGTAGTCTCTAAAAAGATCATCAAAAGCCTCGATGACCTTCTCTGACTTGTTTTGGAAACCCGCATTCGCCATCGGTTGACCGCAACAAGTCTGTTTCTCTGGATAGTCCACATCCACACCGTAGTGTTTGAGCAACTTGTATGTAGCCACACCAGCTTCAGGGTATAAGGCATCTACATAACAAGGGACAAATAAACCGACTCTCATTATTATATTAAATCTTGTTCTATGTTAATTTCTTAAGCTACAATTTTGCGTAGCGAGCGCAAAAGTAACAAAATTATCCGAAAAATAAGACATTATAAAAAAATAAAAAGTAATAATTGATATTATTTAACGAAGAACTGGCACAAGAAAAATTTGGTAAATTCAAATAAATGTCGTAACTTTGCAACCCAAAATAGTGTATTTGCCTTTTGTACCCAAATTGCAAAACTAAGCATAAGACATTTCAGATGATACTTATAGAATTTATTACTTATAGTTAGAATATACTTATAGTTATTAAATATGAAGAAACAGCTTAAGAAAGTCCTCGTTCTGGGTTCCGGTGCTTTGAAGATCGGCCAGGCAGGTGAGTTTGACTATTCCGGTTCGCAGGCTCTCAAGGCTTTGCGTGAGGAAGGCATTAGTTCTGTCCTCATTAATCCCAACGTTGCTACAATTCAGACCAGTGAAGGTATTGCTGACAAGGTTTATTTCTTGCCGGTGACACCTTTTTTTGTGACTGAAATCATCAAGAAGGAGCGCCCTGACGGCATCATGCTCGCTTGGGGTGGACAGACAGGTTTGAACGTTGGTACTGAACTTTACCTCAGCGGTGTACTCAAGGAGTATGGTGTAGATGTACTGGGTACTTCTGTTGAGGCTATCATGAACACAGAAGACCGTGATCTCTTCGTGAAGGAGCTCAACAAGGTTGACCTCAAGGTTCCTGTAAGCCATGCTTGCGAGAATATGGAAGAAGCTGTGGCTGCTGCCCGCAATATCGGCTACCCTATCATGATCCGTTCTGCCTACGCGCTGGGTGGTCTCGGTTCTGGTGTCTGCAAGACTGAAGAGGAGTTTAAGGAGATTGCTGAATCTGCCTTCACTTTTGCACCTCAGGTTCTCGTTGAGGAGAGCTTGAAGGGATGGAAGGAGATTGAGTTTGAGTGCATCCGTGATGCGAACGACCGCTGCTTCACCGTTGCCTCCATGGAAAACTTCGACCCACTGGGTATTCACACAGGTGAATCTATCGTGGTAGCTCCTACCTGTTCTCTTACCGACGAGCAGGTGAAGATGTTGCAGGACATCGCCGTGAAGTGCGTCCGTCACCTCAACATCGTGGGTGAGTGCAACATCCAGTATGCTTTCAACGCTGAGACCAACGACTACCGCATCATCGAGATCAATGCTCGCTTGAGCCGTTCTTCTGCCCTCGCTTCTAAGGCTACAGGTTATCCGCTCGCTTTCGTTGCTGCTAAGATTGCCCTCGGTTACACGCTCGACCAGATTGGCGAGATGGGTACTCCTAACTCAGCTTATGTAGCTCCATCACTCGACTATATGATCTGCAAGATTCCTCGTTGGGATCTTACCAAGTTTGCAGGTGTAAGCCGCAAGATCGGTTCTTCCATGAAGTCTGTAGGCGAAATCATGTCTATCGGCCGCTCATTCGAGGAAATGCTCCAGAAGGGTCTCCGCATGATTGGTCAGGGAATGCACGGTTTCGTAGGCAACGACCACACCAAGTTCGACAACTTGGATGAGGAGCTTTCCAACCCTACCGACCTCCGTATCTTCGCCATCGCTCAGGCTTTGGAGGAAGGCTACACCATCGAGCGCATCGAGGAGTTGACCAAGATTGACCCTTGGTTCATCGAGCGCATGAAGAATATCGTAGATTACAAGCACAAGCTTTCTGAATATAATACTTTGGAGGAGATTCCAGCCGAGGTATTGCGCGAGGCTAAGGTATTGGGCTTCTCTGACTTCCAGATTGGGCGCTTCGTATTGAAGACCAAGGATACCAATATGGAGAAGGAGGTTCTCGCAGTTCGTGCTCTGCGTAAGAAGCTGAACATTCTTCCTGCCGTAAAGCGCATCCCTACTGTGGCAAGCGAGCATCCTGACCTCACCAACTATCTCTACATGACTTACGCCGTAGAGGGTTACGACATCAACTACTACAAGAACGAGAAGTCTGTCATCGTTCTCGGTTCGGGTGCTTACCGCATCGGTTCTTCTGTAGAGTTCGACTGGTGTTCAGTAAACGCCATCAACACAGCACGCAAGTTGGGTTACAAGTCAATTATGATCAACTACAACCCGGAGACCGTATCTACCGACTACGATATGTGCGACCGTCTCTACTTCGATGAGCTTTCATTCGAGCGTGTACTCGATGTCATCGACCTGGAGTCACCACGTGGTGTGATTGTTTCAGTAGGTGGTCAGATTCCAAACAACCTGGCTATGAAGCTCCATCGCCAGTCTGTGCCAATCCTGGGTACATCTCCAGTAAACATCGACCGTGCCGAGAACCGCGGTAAGTTCTCTGCCATGCTCGATAAGCTCGGCATTGACCAGCCTAAGTGGAGCGCCCTCACATCAATGGAGGATGTTCAGAAGTTCATCGACGAGGTAGGCTATCCAGTTCTCGTTCGTCCATCTTACGTTCTTTCCGGTGCAGCCATGAACGTTTGCCACGATGATGATGAGTTGCGCCGCTTCCTGGAGGCAGCTTCTGAGGTTTCCAAGGAGTACCCAGTGGTTATCTCTCAGTTTATGACAGAGACCAACGAGATTGAGTTCGACGGTGTGGCTCAGAATGGTGAGATTGTAGAGTATGGTATTTCAGAGCACGTAGAGTATGCGGGTGTTCACTCCGGTGACGCTACCATGACCTTCCCTGCTCAGCAGATTTCCTTCGCTACAGCCCGTCAGATCAAGAAGATTTCACGTGCCATCGCCAAGGAACTCAACATCTCGGGTCCTTTCAATATCCAGTACTTGGCTAAGGGTCGCGATGTGAAGGTTATCGAGTGTAACCTCCGTGCATCCCGTTCATTCCCATTCGTGAGCAAGGTATTGAAGCGCAACTTCATCGAGACTGCTACCCGCATCATGCTCGATGCTCCATATCAGAAGCCAGACAAGTCTGCTTTCGATATCGACCGTATGGGTGTGAAGGCTTCACAGTTCTCATTTGCCCGTTTGCAGAACGCCGACCCAGTTTTGGGTGTGGATATGAGTTCTACCGGCGAGGTAGGTTGTATGGGTGATACTTTCGAGGAGGCATTGCTCAACTCATTGATTGCCACCGGCTACAAGATTCCTTCAAAGGATAAGGGCATCATGCTTTCAAGCGGTGGTGCCAAGGAGAAGGCTTCTCTGCTCGACGCTGCTCAGGCTTTGGTGAAGAACGGTTACACCATCTACGCTACAGCCGGTACAGCGAAATTCCTGAACGAGAACAACGTGAAGGCTACAGCCGTAGGATGGCCTGATGAGGAGCACAAGGATATTCCTAACGTGATGCAGATGATTGCCGACCACAAGTTCGACCTCATCGTCAATATTCCTAAGAATCACACCAAGCGTGAGCTCACCAATGGTTACAGAATCCGTCGTGGCGCTATCGACCACAACATTCCTCTGTTCACCAATGCCCGTTTAGCTTCAGCCTTCATCGAGGCATTCTGCACATTGAGTCAGGATCAGTTGCAGATTAAGAGTTGGCAGGAGTACGAGTAATCGCACGCGGGATTAATTTTTCTCACGCAGATTACGCAGATATTTATAAAATACGCCCTGTAAGGCAAGGCACAAGCTCCAGATTGTGCCCAAGCCTTATGGGGCTTTTTTATTCTCTGCCATGAGAAAAAGAAGCCGAAATGATGGCTTTCTCATTATTTTATTGTACCTTTGCAAACAGAAAAGGAAATAATAAAGAATGATAGTTTGTATTGCAGAGAAACCAAGCGTAGCTAAAGATATTGCCCGGATTATTGGAGCAACAACTGCACGCGACGGTTATATGGAAGGTAATGGTTACCAAGTAACCTGGACTTTCGGCCACCTTTGTGAGCTGAAAGAACCGGATGATTATACTCCAATGTGGAAACGCTGGAGCCTGTCCGCATTGCCTATGATTCCCCAGCGTTTTGGAATAAAACTGATTAACGACGAAGGAATCCGCAAGCAATTCAATACAATCGAAAGACTCATGCAAGCCGCAGACAGTATCATCAACTGTGGTGACGCCGGACAGGAAGGTGAACTCATCCAAAGATGGGTGATGCAAAAGGCGCAAGCCAAATGCCCGGTCAAGAGATTGTGGATTTCATCCATGACTGACGAAGCTATCAAACAGGGATTTCAGGAGCTGAAAGACCAGAACGAGTATCAATCACTCTACCTCGCAGGCCTTTCACGTGCCATTGGAGACTGGATTCTCGGCATGAATGCCACCCGACTTTATACTTTGAAATATGGTCAGAATCGACAGGTGCTCAGCATCGGTCGAGTGCAGACCCCTACCCTTGCCCTCATCGTAAACCGACAGAAGGAAATCGACAATTTCGTTTCCGAACCATATTGGGTACTTGCTACCATCTATCGCGATACTCAGTTTACGGCTACCAGCGGCAAGTTTACCAGCAAGGAGGAAGGTGAAAAAGCATTCAGTACCATCGCAGGTAAACCTTTCACCGTTACAGACGTGAGCAAGAAAAAGGGAAATGAAGCTCCACCTCACCTCTACGACCTCACCTCACTACAAGTGGATTGCAACAAGAAATTTGCTTACTCTGCTGATATTACTCTGAAACTCATCCAGAGTCTCTACGAGAAGAAATACACGACTTATCCTCGTGTAGATACACAGTTTCTGACCGATGACATCTATCCGAAATGTCCTCAAATCCTCAACGGTGTGAGCCAGGCCAAGATAATGAGCCAGCAAAAGTACCTCCCGCTGATCCAGCAGCTCGCCGCTACCGGAAAAAAGTTGCCAAAAAGCAAGAAGGTATTTGATAATAGTAAGGTGACCGACCACCATGCCATCATCCCAACAGGTGTTCCACCTACAGGACTCACCGATATGGAGGCAAATGTCTATGACCTTATCGCCAAACGTTTTATCAGTGTGTTCTATCCGGATTGTAAATTCTCTACGACCACCGTATTGGGCGAAGTCATCAATGAAGATGGGCCTAAACCAGAGAAAATCGAATTCAAGGTAAGCGGCAAGGAAATTCTGGAACCAGGATGGCGAGTTGTCTATGCGAAGGATGCGAAAAATGCCGATGACGATGATGCAACTGATAATGCCAACGGAAACGGTGCCAAGAAGGAAGTGGTAGAAGAAAGAACGCTCCCTTCTTTCGTAAAAGGCGAATCGGGTGAACATACCCCAACTCTCACAGAGAAATGGACCACTCCACCTAAGTATTATACTGAAGCTACCTTGCTCCGAGCAATGGAGACCGCAGGAAAATTCGTCGAGGATGAAGAACTGCGTGCGGCATTAAAGGAGAACGGAATCGGACGACCTTCCTCACGCGCCGGCATTATAGAGACGCTCTTCAAGCGCCACTATATCAAGCGACAGCGAAAGAACTTGATGGCTACTCCTACCGGAATCGAACTCATCGACACCATCCATGAGGAACTGTTGAAAAGTTGTGAGTTGACTGGTATTTGGGAGAAAAAGCTCCGAGACATCGAGCATAAGACCTATGACCCAGCCGACTTTATCAATGGTCTGAAAGAACAAATCAACCAAATCGTCAATGACGTATTGTCTGACAACAGTGCTCGCCATGTGACGATAACAACGGAAGAGGACCTCAAGAAAAAAGAGCCAAGAAAGAAAACCGCTCCAAAGAAATCACCCAAACAGGATGATACGGCTGAAAAAACGCCTAAAAATGGTGATACGGCTGAAAAGACAGAGTCAAGATCCCCAAAACTTCCTGCAGATGACAGCATCATCGGAAAAACTTGCCCTATCTGTGGACAAGGAACCATTATCAAAGGAAAAACGGCATATGGTTGCAGCAACTGGAAAGGTGGTTGTCAGTTCAGATTACCATTCAGTCAGCAATAACAACTGGAGTTTATTTAAAAACATGGAACAGAAGAATAAATCTCATATCGGCTTAGCATTTTTGTCAATATTAGTAAGTAGCTTACTATTGACTGCATGCGGTATTGATAAGAATATCAAAAAGGGAGAAAAGTATCTTGCTTTAGGTGAGTATTATGATGCTGCCGACCAATTTAAGCAGGCATATACAAAAACGCCGACAAAAGAAAGAGAAAAAAGAGGGCAGCGAGCCTTAAAAATGGCTTACTGCTATGAGAAGATCAACGCTACACCTAAAGCAGTGGCAGCCTATAGAAATGCTATCAGATATGGACAAGCTAATATCCAAGATCGCTTAAGTTATGCTCGGCAACTTCTAAAAAACGGCGATTACAAAATTGCTCAAACAGAATTTAAATCCATTTTAGATTCTCTTCCTAACGAAGAAATGAGCAAAAATGGCTATGATATTTTAGCACGAAACGGACTGAAATCAGCACAAGCTGCACCAGAATGGAAGAAAAAAGGGAGCAGATATACGGTGAAGAAAATGGATATTTTCAATTCCAGAAGAGCAGACTACTCCCCAATGCTCTTAGGAGATGAATTTGACCAACTCTATTTTACATCTACCAGAAATGAAGCGCTCGGAGATGAACTGAGCGGTATTACAGGAACAAAAAATGGCGATATTTTTATATCTGAAAAAGATGACAAAGGTAAATGGAGCAAACCAGAAGCCATCAGTACGGGGCTGAATACGGAATATGATGAAGGGGCTTGCTGCTTTACACCTGATGGACGGGACATGTATCTCACACAATGCACAACCGACCCGTCTTCACCAAGATATGCACAAATAGTAACCTCCCCACGCTCGGATGCGGCTTGGGGAAAAGCCACCAAACTGGAAATCACCAAAGACACCCTCAGCAGTTTTGCGCACCCTGCTATCTCTCCTGATGGAGAATGGTTGTACTTTACTTCAGACATGCCTGGAGGAATGGGTGGATTAGACATCTGGCGAGTAAGAATTACAGCTGCGGGGCTGGGAGGTGTTGAAAATCTGGGGGAGCCTATCAATACTCCAGGAAATGAATCTTTCCCTACATTCAGACCCAACGGAGACCTTTACTTTAGTAGCGATGGACATGTCGGAATGGGTGGATTGGACATCTATATTGCCAAAGTGGATCCAAAAACTAAAAAATATAAGGTTTTCCATCCTGGCTACCCTCTCAATTCGGAAGGTGACGACTTTGGAATGACTTTCGAAGGTCCACACAACAGAGGCTATTTCTCCTCCAACAGAAAGGACGGAAGAGGTTTCGACCACATCTATTCTTTTGAAAACCCGGAAATCGTAACAACCATCAAAGGCTGGGTTTACGAAATGGGTGGTTATGAATTACCTGCTTCCCAAGTAATGGTTGTCGGAAACGATGGAACATATGAGAAACTACCAGTCAAAGGTGATGGCTCATTCAGTATGGTCATCAAGCCACAGGTAGATTATCTCCTGATGGCTTCTTGCAAAGGTTTCCTCAATCATAAAGAAGAAATTCGAGTAGATTCTGCTAAGGAAAGTAAGGAATATACCTTACAATTCCCATTGGCTTCCATCACGGCACCGGTATTAATAGATAATATCTTCTATGATTTTGATAAGGCTACCCTTACTGCCAACAGTACAAAAGCATTGGATGAATTGGTAAACTTATTGAAAGAAAATCCGAATGTCACCATCGAACTTAGTGCACATTGTGATTATAAAGGAAGTGCTGAATATAATAAACATCTTTCTCAACAGAGAGCACAATCGGTAGTCAACTATCTGATTCAACACGGAATTGCCAAAGACAGACTTACACCAATGGGTTATGGCAAAGAGCAACCTAAGACTATTAGCAAAAAAGTGGCTGCCAAATATCCATGGCTCAAGGAAGGAGATAAACTGACGACGGATTTCATTCTGAAACAGAATAAAGAAAATCAGGAAATATGTAATCAAATGAATCGCCGCACAGAGTTTATCGTACTCAGAACGACTTATGGGTTATTTGATGAAAAAGGCAACTTAAAAAATCCTCCTAAGCCTAAGAAGCAGGAGATTTCCAAAGAAGAGGAAGATTTGTTTATATTTGAATAAGAATGAAGCTAACTGCAATCGAGAATGCATAGAAGCCTCGTTATAACGAAATGATGGATGCTCACTTTTTATATGCGAGCATCCATCATTTTATTATATCCCCATACACAAAAAATCGTAATCATCCCTAATACGATCATCAATAAATGATGGGAAGCGCCCAATACTTCCGTCAAGCGACATACGGCTCTGGAAAAAGACATCATAGCATCTATCCGTATTAGATAAAGGGTATCCAGAAGATTTGTCAAAACCTGACAGTAAAGGACTATACTGATACCAATCATAATACAAGCTATTTTCCATATATGCGCCAAACGATGATAAGTAACCCCTCCTGGAAGAGAAGACATTACACGTTCGGAAAAGCCATCATCAGCTATATCCAAAGAACAATCTGCAAAGAAAGATTGCAACATCTGCTCATCATCAGCAGTAACTTGCTGCTGATGATGAGTTTCCTCTGATATCGTAGATTTTACTTCATTTTCTTTCATAACCATTTTGCTTTAAGTAACTTGCAAGTTTCATTTTACCACGTGAGAGATGTGACTTGACGGTACCAGAAGCAAGTCCTGTAATCTCTACGATCTTTTCTATAGACATTCCATCCATCAATTGTAAAGTGATGCATGTACGTTCTTTATCGCTCAGTATTTTGAGGGCACTTATTAAATCCAATTTTAATCCGTCACTGCTTGCTTGCGCTTGCTTATGAACCACTATTGGACTGTCGATATCTTGAGTTATCTTATGACTTCTCACATAATCATACCAGACATTGTAGGCTATACGATACAACCAGGTGGAAAAGTTAGCCTTCCCCTTAAATCCCACCAGATGGGTATAGGCCTTGATAAATGTATCTTGAGCCAAATCGTCACTCAATTGCTTATCTCCAACAGTTTGCCGAAGAAAAAAGCTACGAATAGACGCCTGGTATTTCCTGACCAACAAGTCAAAAGACTTACGGTCATGAAACATTACCACTTTAGCTACAAGAGCAAAATCATCCAATTTTTCCACTATTTCTATTGCACCACCATTGTTTGATGGAAGGCAGAGAACCAATGGTAGCCTGTCCTGCACCATAAAAAAGTACTAAAGCGCCAATACCTGCCAGAAAATCAGCACCCCATATAGCAAACATAGCGCATAAGCCTGCACCCAAGAAAGCATTTCGCAGTCCTCTTTTAACCAGATATTCATTACTTTGCTTATCTATAGGGCGCGCACTTTCCGGTATTTCAATACCCTTTTCTAAAGCCATAGCCGACAACTTCATCCGATCCTGATTGCGCCTATATAAATAACGAATAATCATAAAGAGGGCAATAAGAGGAGCTAAGAATGTCAGCAAGCCAATCAGACCAAGTAAGATGATAACAAAAAGGAGTACACCTTTTCCAAATACAGTACCCAGAAAATCAAATGGGTCATCATAATTATCTAAACTAAACTGAGAAGGATTATTAGATGTATAAGAAGCAGGATTATTATGAGCAGATACCGCAGACGAAGTATCTACGCTTGTTGTGTCAGAAAAAGCATCTATTCCCTCATCATTTTCAGAATGATTTCCCACTTTTTTATCTACCTGTTGAGTAGACGGTGTGTAACGGTGTTTAGGTGCAGAAGAAGCCAATGACTGCTGAAATACACCAAGGCTCATCGCCAAAGCCATAACGATTATTTCTTTTTTCATATCGAATATTTTTACTATTTTATCCACTATTTTGAATTTTTTCTTCTACTAAGACGTATATCTTGCGATTTTAGTTGCAAAGAAACAAAATATTTTTTAAATTTGCAAATGATTTTGAATTAACAAGAAAAAGAATGGCAAGATGACAACAGATAGAAGCACAAAATTACCAGAGGATTTCAAAACTTATACCAAAGAACTTATGGGGGAAAACCTCTTCAATCAACTGATGAAAGGAATTGATGAGAATGCAACTGTCAGCATTCGTCTCAATCCATTCAAATGTTCTGAAGAGACGGTTTTAAACGAAGGAACGACCTCTGGAATCATTCCTTGGTGCCCTTCAACAGGCAAATATTTATCGGAACGAAAGAACTTCACTTTCGATCCTCTTTTCCATGCGGGTCTATACTACGTACAGGAAGCCTCATCCATGATTGTTGATTTAGCCATCCGACAATATGTCAAAGAACCTGTCACCATGCTGGATCTCTGTGCTGCACCAGGTGGCAAATCTACATGCGTAAGAGCTGCTCTTCCAGAAGGAAGTCTTCTTTTCAGCAATGAACCCATGAAGACAAGGGCTCAAATTTTATCAGAAAACATTCAAAAGTTTGGGCATCCGGACGTTGTTGTCACCAACAATTATCCAAAAGATTACAAAAAAACAAAATTGAAATTTGATATTATACTTGCCGATGTCCCATGTTCGGGCGAAGGTATGTTTAGAAAAGATGAAGAAGCCATCAATGAATGGAGTAAAACCAATGTAAATAATTGTTGGAAACTTCAACGGGAAATCGTAAGTGACATCTGGAACTGCTTAAAGCCTGGTGGGATACTGATCTATTCTACCTGCACTTTTAATGCCCACGAAGATGAAGAAAATGTAGATTGGATAAAAGAGGAACTTGGAGCCGAAATTCTCCCTCTGGATATCGAAAAAAGTTGGAATATTACAAAGAGCCTCATCAATGATGAAGCCATGTATCATTTCTTCCCTGGTATAAGCCGTGGAGAAGGATTGTTTATTGCCGTATTACGCAAAAATGGCATATATGAAGGCGATAAAAAGAAAAAGAATCTTGGCAAGAAGAACGCAAAAGGAAAGACCAAAGAACCTTTCACATTAAAAAATAACTGGTTAAAAAACAAGGATGAGTGGAATTATACATTAACAGAAAATGATGTATATGCAATCAGCAAGAAATGGACAGAGGCAGTGAAAGAAGCAAACCAATCACTAAGAGTACTTCACGAAGGAATCAAAATCGGAAGTATAAAAGGTAAGGATCTGATCCCAGCACAGTCACTTGCCTTATCGACTGAATTGGATAAGACTGATATTCCACAAGTAGAACTCTCATACGAAGATGCAATCAACTATCTTCGTAAAGAAGCGATTACTTTGCCTCCAACAACACCTAAAGGATACATTATAGTAACTTATCAGAATGTCCCATTAGGTTGGATGAAAAATATAGGCAATCGTGCCAATAATCTATACCCACAGGAATGGAAGATCAAAAGTTCTCACATACCAGAGGGTGATAATCATATTCTGAAATGCAAATCAATATCATAGCATGCCTGGACCAAAACGGTGCGATAGGCTACAAGAACCAACTGCTCTTCCATATCAGAAAGGACATGGAAAGATTTAAGCAACTTACATTGAATCATACCATAGTCATGGGGAGGAAAACATACGATTCTCTCCCCCATGGCGCACTCCCATTAAGACGCAACATCGTGATAACACAACAGGAAATACAACTGGAAAACTGTGAGGTATATCACTCTCTGACAGATGCGCTTGACAAATGTACAGACGACATCATATTTATCATAGGAGGTGAAAGTATTTATAAGCAATGTTTGAATCTTGCCGATAATCTGTATCTTACTATTGTGGATAAAAAAATGCCAAAAGCAGACACATATTTCCCTTCTATCAATTCAGAAAACTGGGAAATCATAGATAAAGAACAATATAAAGAAATTGATGATGCAAAAAAAGAAATTTACTCCTTTTCTTTTATTACATTCAGAAAAAATAGGAAATAAAGAAACCACTTCACCACCGAAGCCATCACATACGTCTTGCCAGTACCCGTAGGCATCTGCACCAACACCGAGTAGTTTTCCACATATTCCTTCCTCTTCCGAAAAGGAGTAAACGAATTCTTTGTCAGTTTCGTGATAATCTTCTCCAACATCTCCTGTTGGTAGTCAAAAAGTTTATTTTCCTCATTCAACATTTCTCTTTCAGCATATTCCAAAGAAACAGTGCATTGCCAATAATATATCTCCTCCACATACGCTTTGGCTCCTTCATTAATCTATAGAGCCATTCCAGACCGTGCTCCTGCCACCACATCGGAGCACGTTCCACAGTACCAGCGAAGAAGTCGAATACGGCTCCGATTGTTCCAACATGGCAGTGAATATCCAACTCTTCCCAATGCGAATAAGTCCATTTTTCTTGTTTAGGTGCGGTCATACCAATCCAAAGCAGATCAGGGTTGGCAGCATTGATGGCATCAATAATCGCCTTATTGTCCTCATCCGAGAACTCTGGCTTATAAGGAGGCGAGTAGGTCACCACCTTCAGATGAGGATACACCTCAGCCGCCCGCTTCACAATCAGGTCGAGCACTTTCTGCGAACTACCCATAAACATCACCGTACCACCCTTTTTCTCCAGTTTTTCCATTTCGAAAGAGAACAAGTCCCATCCCGCGATACGTTCCTTCGGCTGGCTCTTCGCCTTAATCCACTTACACGCTTTCACGATGCTTACCCCATCAGGAATCAGCACATCACCATTCATCAGCGCCTCAGCAAAGAGCGAGTCCTTGCGAGCCGTATTATAAGAATGAGCATTTACAGTATTAATGAGCAATTTGCCCTCTGGCAGCGAGGCGAGTTCCGCCTTACTACCCAAAATATCCAAAGATTTTAAACAAAACATTATAGTAATTTTTTAATTATCAAAATTAGAAATAACCCAATAGCAGTACCATACACAGGCAGAGGCATGTGCATGATAAAAAGTATTTTTGACTTCACATTTCCTGTTAAACTTTGATAAAAAGAAGTCATAAATCATACAACTTACATCAAAACGCCCTATATTTGCAATCAATATTAATTAAATTAGATAAAGTTATGGCACAGACATCAATGACAGTAATCCGCACACGAAGTATACCTTTTGCCATCAAGGCAAAGGAAAGCAAAGAAGACAAGGTTACAGCCGAAGCAATAGAAGCATTTGAAAACATGTGCAAGACAGCAAGAGAAAACAACATAGAAATGTCTCTTGATGAGATCAATGCAGAGATAAAAGAAGTCAGACGATTAAGAAAAGAACGCAATGGTGTACGCAGTTATTGATACCAACATATTTGTATCAGCAACCAAGTGAACTACCACCATACTTTATCTACACCACGAACAAATAAGAATCCCTACTCCCTGCGGTCCCATCCCTTATAACCATTGGTTTTAGCAAGTCTTCACCCTGCGGTCCCATCCCGCACAACCACCTGGCGAGGGTTCTGATGCCCAAATACAATGCAGTCACAAACAGCCCACAGCAAGGCGGTCCCATCCCTTACAACCATTTTAGCAAGTCTTCACCCCTGCAGGTTCATCCCCGCTAAAACACCCCTGGCGAGGGCTCTGATGCCCAAAATATAATAGCAGTCCACAAGCAACAAATTCAGCAAGGCGGTCCCATCCCGCATAACAACCTGGCGAGGGCTCTGATGCCCCGCCAACCTTAAAGCGCAGCGGTTCAGAGCGACGTTTCTGTCCCCTACAAGGGGAACCGAAGGGGTCGTAAAGACTATTGAAAGGAACGGTTACATCCTTCGCCCTTTTGTAAAGGGAGAGGGCTTGGGAGTGGGTTAAGGATTCCCTCTTCGCAAGAGGGGAACAGGGGAGTCGAAAATGCCTTCCTTAACGGTAAGGAAGGACGGGTTGGTTTTCGAAAAAAGCTTCTTCGCAAAAGGGAATCCTGGGAATCGAAAAACTATAGATTTTCAACCCATTTTCTCCCACTTTTCGTAAAAGCAGACCACAAATATAGGCAACATGCAATGATACCTACCCCACCTAAAACTATGTACATTCCTTCCATAATCATTTCTTCTTTAATATGTTATCAGCAAACAGCGCTAAGAAAACAGTAGCAAACAATCCCACACCAAGCAAAAAAGCATATGGTTTAGCATCATCTACACCAAGTACCAAACCTACCACAGCCACAACAACCATTGCTGTAAAGCTGGTATTTGCAAGTTGATATATAAACTTGCTCAGGTTTTCTCTACGGGTCTTTTCTTTCTCCTTATCTTCTTTTGCTGTCATAGCTTACGTATTTTTTATCTCTGCAAATATACGATAAAAACTAATATAGTCCAACTTATTTCCTTATTTTTTAGCAATCTTTATCTTTTGAACTACCCACATATTCCTGTTAGGATATAGGCAACCAAGCCTTAAACTACGCTTTTATCAGTTACATAAACCAAATAAAAATCCCTCCAGCAAGGCGGTCCCATCCCGCACAGCAATCCTGGCGAGGGCTTTGATGCCCCGCCAACCTTATAGCGAAGCGGTTAAGAGCGACAGGAGGAGCGGTTTCCTCTTCTTCCCTGAGGGGAGAAGACCGAGATGAGAGGTGGAGCCTTCCTTAAGGGTAAGGAAGGACGGGTAGGTTTTCGAAAAAAATTACTTCATAATATACCAATAATACCCCTCAGGATTCCTACTCACTTCCCCTACTTTTCTGTAATTCAATTTATGAATACTCACATGATCAATCAGATCCTGCCATTGCTCCTGATGGAAAGTACGTCCCAAGGCATCACCCAAGAGAATACTGTGATAACTATTCTCACGAGGCATCCGAGCCTCAACCATCGGAAACTCACGAAGAGACAAACCCAAGAAAAGATGGATGACGTAATAATCCACCAGACAGTTATAATCCTTCCAGTAAGCAAGGAGCATATCCAAGACCGAAGAAATCACAATCTGATGAGGTACAGCAGCAAAGAACCAGGTAGATAACCCCACAGGAGCCATAGCCCCACGCTTGAAATATCGGAATACCGTCAGTTCACTCTGCATAATCCTATCCCATCGCCCCTGCAACTTCTCATTTCCAAAACCAGAACAGAACACCGTAGCATCCATCCAAACACCACCATACTTCTGCAAAACCGACAGGCGGAGCAAATCACTGAAAGAAGCAGCAGGAATCAAACCCTTCTTATATTTCCTGACAATATACTCAGGCAGTTCAATCCATTGCTGGTAATTACTGAGATCAAAGACCCTGAACTCATAATCCGGCAGGTGCTTCCTTTGCGAAGCCAAGCACACCTTCACCAAATCAGGAGCCTGGTCGATACCCTGCAGCCAGGAGAACCAGACAATCTTAGGAACACCCGTATCAGTAGGAGTCGAATCCTCCACATGCCTCGCCTTCATCTCATCCAAGATATAGCGATACCGCCGAATCAGAATCCTATCCACTTTCTCAGTCATCACAGGATAAGCAGCCTTCAAGGACTTCCCCTTTAAGGCACAGCGTATCAAGGCACAGACACCCGTCCACAACACCCCCATACGGACATATTGCCAGACAAGCCTCCAGCCCCCGAACTGCCGAAAGCGAGTAATCAATCTATCAAAATCTACCATTTATACCCACACAATTTATGATAAACACAACATACCGCCCCCTCATCTGCTTTTTTAGCAAAGTATTGAGAAATAGCATTTTCATGATATGTTTTACGTTTAGCTAAGTACTAACGTTTATGTGAAATCCTATAGACCATTATCTATAAAAGAATCTAACTCCTTACACTGTTTATAGTATGTATGTACCTCCTTTATAGAACCTATTTTAGATAACATACATTTATTGCATAATACTTCAAGCGAAGAAGATGTTTGCGCCAAAGCCATCAGGTTACCCTGCAAAGTCAGTAGAGGTTGCTCTTTGATATCAATATCAGTTACAATAATATACGCAAGATAATCAGCATTACAAAATTTTGGGTTGGAAGCATAATCATTACATATATCAATACTATCTTTCAACTTTTTGATAAAATCATAGCCCGTTACCTGTTTTTCTATCTTTTTCTCTACATTTTTCTTCTGATGGTGTAGAAAGTCAGCCCACCCCTTAATTTCAACGAACAATAGCTTTTCGTTCTTTATAGACAATCCATCTACCGAAGCACAAGAAATCATCTGATGTTCCTTGCAGTAAGCAGTCTTTACATCATCAAAATTCACGAATCGTTTAGCAAGTTCCAAAGAACACCTGGGTGCCGTAGCACAAGGTTTATGGAGCTCACAGACAGAGTAAAGGGAGAAATGCTTATCCTTTACCAAATACGACATTAGTTCACTGGCAACTTTCATTTCAGTTTCCCCCTTACTTCATCCACGTTCATGATTTTATTCAAAGGCTCAGCCAAGGTAAGAAACACCTGGTTTAAGTCATTAGTAACCTCCTTCATACTAACCATATCATCATTTCCACACTCTGCCATGTAGTAGTTCACATACTTCTCGATGCTATACATAGCAGAATAATACCTCACTGCCTGCAGGAAATATGGACTATGCGTACTGATCATCACCGGAATACCCGAATTAACAATCTGTACGATAACCTTAGCAAACTCCACCTGCCACTGAGGATGCAGATGATTCTCAGGTTCATCCCATATCAGAGGACGATTATTAGAAATACAATAACCATCAAGCAGAAGTTGCAAAGCACCAAAGCTTTTGATACCAGAAGCCACATTGATAGGCTTGATCTTCATACCATTTTTCTGATATACGATGCTACGAGAGCCCTTATCATAAGTAAACGTACCATGAATGATATCCTCTGTGTGATATTCCTTCGATTGAGGTTCAAACAAACTTGGTTGAGCATGAAAGCTCTGGATGTTCCAAACCTTATCTACAAAGTCTTTCACATGAGCAGGAACCATAGGTTTATATCCAGGAACAGCCTTCATTTCCCGATAAGCAACAGAATATCTCAAGCTATCAAGAAGATGAAAGTACAGTGGCGACTCAACATAAGTGATATCCTCATAGAATTCTCTTTCCAAAAAGGAGACGTCTGTCACTTGATTATCCTTTGCCTTAAACAATAGTTTTCCCACTTCTTCAGTATCAAGCATAACATAAGTAAGCTCAGACTTAGAAGAACAGAACTGCCCCATAAACTCAGATTCAACCAGATAAGCCAACTCCGTTTTCAATACAGCCGCAGGATTATCCACCTGGTCATAGCAAATCCGAATATTCGCAATATCCTCCTTGAGCAAAGACTTTTGGCGAGGAGACAAATCAATCTCATCGATTTTAGCATTCAGATGATCCAGAAAAGCATTTCGTTCAGACTCATCCTGGCATATTCTTTCCATTTCAGATTTGATACGAGGCAACAGATTGATAGCATCATCAATAATCTTCTTCCCATAGAAATGCTTATACAAAGAATCAATGTGCTTAGAAGCTTTGTGGGCAGAACTTTCATTACTCAAGCTTCTCGTATTAGAGACAGCCTTGATGGTAGAAAAGAATGCTCTACCTATGGTACTTTTGCCCATATCATTCTCTCCCACGATTACAGTCAAGCCATTCAAGGCAATATCTGCTTCCTTGATTTTATTGATATTTTGTATATGTAATCTCATTGTTCTATCTAATTTTTCTGCAAAACTAAACAAAAAATATCATATATACAAAGAATTGGAGCACTTTTTCATTTCGCATACCTTTTCAGCCGTTATTTCACTATAAAGTCGGTTTATTGTATGGAGTACGTTCATGGAGATGACGGAATAAACATATCATCAGCACTTTCATATTCATCAGCTACCTCTATGATTAATTCTGAATCTTTATTCATAACTAACGCACAACAAATTTAACCTTCCAAGGACCTTTTGTTGCAGGTTCCTTCCAATTTTCCTTTGCAACCATCGAATCGCGAACAGCTTTGCGAACAGCCTTAGCAAATTCACCTTTAACCAATGGCTTTGGTGCATTAATACCTAACATCATAATACAGTCTCCTTTATATAGTTAATATATCTGCCGCAAAAATACGCTATTTAATTGAAACCACCAAGAAAATAGCAGAAAATCTACAAGCTATCAGCAAATTACTCAATGCGCCAGTCACCTTGTCCCTGCGGGTTCATCCCCGCTAAAACAACCTGGCGAGGGCTCTGATGCCCCGCCAACCCTAAAGCGAAGCGGTTAAGAGCGACAGGAGGAGCGGTTACATCCTCTCCCTTCTGAGAAGGGCAGAGGCTTGGAGAGGGATGTGGAGCTCCCTTTGGCTAAAGGGAGACGGAGGAATTCGAAAAAATATACTTTTCTTTTCAAAAGCTTTTTCAAAGCATTTTCCCCTTCTTATACCACTCCACCATGACCTTAGCCTTTTCCTCCCAGGAAAGTTCCATTTGTCTTTCCTTGCAATTCTCCGAAAGGAGCTTCAGCAAAGCCCTATCTTTTCAAGCTCATTGAGCAGTTTGGCGAAATCATGAGCCGACTGAGAAGGAGAAGAAAGAGGAACCTTCCTTCCCACCTTATCATTCACAGCATCACCCTGACCACATGTATCAAAACAAACGACAGGAAGATTATTGGCAATAGCTTCCAAAACGACATGAGGAGTACCCTCAGCAACACTGGTAAAGAGGAATACATCAGATTTTTCATAAAATCTCCAGAGAAAATTTCTGGTTGGATAGCAAAGAAAGAAAAGTAGCGGTCATTACCTTTAGTCTTTGATCCAACCTTTCTTTCTATCTACAAAAACTATGCACCATTTCCCGTATCGTCATAAATGAAGTTTAAAGTGCTAACAAGCTCTGCAAATCCATTTGAAATTCTGTCTGACGATTGGGCACCGCAACATAATGGATATTGATATCTGGCAGTGCCAAAGGACGATAATATTTGTCAGCAGTTTCCGAATCTATCAGTCTATGTCCCCTAACATATAAATATCTTGAGAACCATCCATCTCTACTCGTTAGCTTATTTACAGCTATCAGTTGAGCTTCCGTAGGAGCATAGGAAACAATAACACCATGATACTCCCAATTTGGATTAGACTGCAATATACTCATCTGAGCTTTCAACCGTAATAAAGTTCCTATGATTTGTTCCTTGGCACGAGCAATCTGAGCAGAAGCAAAAGAACTTTTTAACTCACATATAAAAAGACATTTTCTTCCCTTTATCTCTGCCAAGAAGATGCCGTCGCTATTATACATCATAGGAGGGCGACTATTCGCCTTTCCATAAAATGCCACAGAGTCAGCAGCAAACTCACGCGGAAATACATACCCCATACACCCTGTAACAACAAGACGCCTGAAATCTAAATCAGATCTTGGACAAGTCTCAACCACTTCTACACTACCATCAATTGATGATATCAAGTAATTGGGGTACAAGAGATTAAATTCCTCTATAGCTGGCTCCATAAATTCTACATTTATAAATTAGACACTATTCCTAAACTCTCTGCCAAATCGTTTATGTCTGCCGACAATTCCATCTGACTTTTTACAGTATTCTCAAAAGAATTAAAAGGTAAGCCTAATGACAAATCCTGCTCTTCAATGACAACACGATCATTTTCACGCTTAAAATAATAGCCCCCAATCTGTTCTGTATGCAGATATAAATTTTTATTAAACTGATGTTCTTTACAGAAGGTTTCAAAGGCTTCCATAGACTTTTCCCTTATCTTCCCCAATACCAACAGTTGATTCATACGCCCCAAGAGATAATCGCTATGTGTTGTCATTTGAATAAGCATACCCTTGTTGCAACATCTTGCCAACATATCCATCAATAAGAATTGCTTCTTAGGATGCACATGAGCTTCGGGCTCCTCAAAAAGCAGACTATTATATTGTCTAATCTTGCCATTTTGCAACATCAGCAGGAAAGGCATCAGTTCCTTGACCGAAGAAGCCGCAGCAGATACAGGAATTTTTTCACCAGACTCAAACTGCAAGAACACGCTTCCATTTTCCAAGACGATCTCACCATCTGACAACTTAGCTATATAGTTAACAAAGAACTGATTATCTGGGCTAATATTCCTTGAAGGAGTTTTTAAATCATCCAATTGCGCCAAGAAATCACGATACATACCAATAGGCGATGTTGTATTGGCTCCCATAAATGCCGCTCTTGCTGGCGGCAATATCAATGGGCGCAAATAGTTTTTACCCAAACATAATTCAGACAAATAGCCATGAAGAGAAAAGCTCATCATCAAGACATTGTCCTCCAAGTCAAGGGGGAAAACATTTATATCACCATTAATGCTATAACGAGTAAATCCCGAGGCATCCTCATCATGCAATCTCTTCATTTCTACAGGTTTGTCGTCGTCTATCTCGAAGACATAATTCACTTGACAATCAAAATTATTGTTACCTAACAAATAACCGAGAAACGCAGCTGTATTCTGATTGAGCCACATTCTAAAATCCTTGAATTTAAAAGTAAGCTCTTCCTTAACACTCCCATTTATCTTCTTTGTAATAAACTCTTGAAGTCTCATAGGAGTCAATGAAGTAATTAAGTTATACCACAATAAAGCGGTATAGCTCTTACCCAGTCCCGATTCACCCGTAAAAACCATAAAAGGCTTAAATACTATCTCAGAATCAGTAATAGGTCCTAACTTATCTATTATTATTCGGATATTCATTGTACTATGTCTTTATGTATTCAAATTTATTTGCAAAAATAGAACTTTTAGGCGAGACTTCCAAATGTTTCGTTTTATTTAACACATTTGGATAACCATTCTTCTTTCGTGCTCCTTGATTTCCTCTTCAGTAAATCTCATTTTGATCAGTTTGGCAGAAATACCACCGATATCAGTCATATACTTGCCGCAAAAATACGCTTTTTAATTGAAGCCACCAAGAAAATAGCAAAAAATCTGCAACCTTTCAGCAAATTACGCAATACACCAGTCACCTTGTCCCTGCGGGTTCATCCCCGCTAAAACAACCCTGGCGAGGGCTTTGATGCCCCGCCAACCTTATAGCGAAGCGGTTCAGAGCGACAGGAGGAGCGGTTACATCCTCTCCCTTCTGAGAAGGGCAGAGGCTTGGAGAAGGATGTGGAGCTCCCTTTGGCTAAAGGGAGACGGAGGAATTCGAAAAATATACTTTTCTTTTCAAAAGCTTTTTCAAAGCATTTTCCCCTTCTTATACCACTCCACCATGACCTTAGCCTTTTCCTCCCAGGAAAGCTCCATTTGTCTTTCCTTGCAATTCTCCGAAAGGAGCCTCAGCAAAGACCTATCCTTTTCAAGCTCATTGAGCAGTTTGGCGAAATCACGAGCAGACTGGCTCGGAGAAGAAAGAGGAATCTTCCTACCTACCTTATCATTCACAGCATCACCCTGACCGCAAGTATCAAAACAAACGACAGGGAGATTATTGGCAATAGCTTCCAAAACGACATGAGGAGTACCCTCAGCAACACTGGTAAAGAGGAAAACATCCGACATCTGCATGATGTTCTGTACCTCATCGTGGCTAACAGCACCATGCCAGATACACTTATCAGCAATGCCATAACTCTCTGCTAATGACTGATAGGATTCTGCATCACCGCCACCAACAATATGAAGACGGAGCTTATCGTTTCCACTCTTAGCTACAGATTTTAAAGCCAAGCCCAACTGCTTGCGGAAATCCATTTTACCAACCCAGAGTACATCAAAAGTTTCTTTCTGCGATTTATCCACAATAGGATGATCCTGAACATAACACCCAGTCTCGTTAAGCAGAGGCGAATCTATATTCATGTATTTTTTGAAAGAGCGCTGCGAGTTCGATGAAGCAGAGAAGATGACTGATGCCTGATGCGCAGCAAGAAGCACACGCTTGGAATGTCTCAATTGGATACCCGTCAGGAAATTCTTCAGATGCATGAACAACTTTGTCTTCAGTCCAGCACCATCCAGATAAGCTACAGGGAACTTATCCTTGGCATCCACAGGCCCCCACACAAACGGCACCCCATTCTCTTGCGACAATTTCCAGAGATATCCAGGCTCACGGAATCCAATCATGTTGAGCTGATGCAACACATCCATCTTCTCCACCTTACAGATATCCTTTGCCAAGAGATACGTCCTCCACTGCCACTCCTTATAATATTTATAGAAGCGCCAGTCACCCTGGTTCCAACACATCTTCCTGATTTCCTCCGATACCGGATTATAATAGAAGTGCATGTTCTTCCCCTGTTCCAAGGTAGGCACCACCTCCTCTATCTTCTCCCGAAACTCCCCTTCGGTGATAATATATAGTTCACAGAACTTAGCGAGATTGCTCACCCAGTTCCATGCCATTCCCGGCTCACTCCCCATACCAGGCGAGCAAGCGTATGCATTAATTAAAATCTTCATACATCAGATCTTTTAAAATCTACCATTTACAACCACACAGTTTATGATAAACACACCATATTATATAAGCAGCAGCAAGAGATTCCAGATATATCCATGCCAAATCAGCAAATGGATTTCTGAAGTGAAAACCATAGTTGATAAAAAACAAGTGGATGAGCCACATGTTCATAGACATTTTACCTAAGAAATCAAATCCACGCTTCACCTTATCAGATAAATATCCCTGAATATCAATCAGAAACATAATCATAGCAATGATCAGACCGATATTCAAGATATTCCATCCCAAAACAAAACGGGCAACCAGTAAAGCTGCCACCAAGAGCAATCTATACCATACTCTCTGCGCTGCCAAGAAATCAAACAAAGAGAATTTACGGGCAATCATACCCGAATAAAGCAGAGGGAAATAATGCAGCACATAATGCCCAGCTTCAGAATAACATCTGAGAAACTTAGCCAAAGGTTGGAAGCAGACTACAGAAACAATCAGCAAAGGAATCCATACCTTATTATATTGCAGACTTTTGGCAAATAGTGGAAAACAGATTACGTAAATCACGTAGGTCTGCATAAACCACCAATTCCCATTCATATTCCTTGTCAGCAACATCGCATCCGTCACTACCTGAAACCATTTCACTTCATGGATAATCAATAAGAAAGGCGCTATCAGGATGACAATCAACCAAAAGGGCAACAACACCTTCTTCAGTCTCCTCCAAATATGAAAGACATTCCCTGCAGCGCAGTAAGAAGCCATTAGCCCATAGCCAGAGACAAACAGGAACATGCCCACGCAGATTTTGCCCATCATCCCAATAGACAGTAGCAGATGCCCATACTCTATCGGCTCAAACAGAGCAAAATAAGGCCGATGCCATAGATGATGCATAATCATCAATACCAAGGCAAAAGCCTTCAGTTGGCTTGAAACTTTCTTATCGAATGAATACCTCGTTTTCTGCATTATGATTTCGATAGTTCCATTCTACTTTCATGCTCCTTGATCTCCTCTTCCGTAAATCTCATTTTGAGCAGTTTAGCAGGAATACCGCCGATAATACTATAAGGAGGAAAGGATTTAGTGACCACAGCACCAGCAGCCACAACCGAACCATGCCCGATAGTCACACCTTTGAGGATTGTAACATTTGCCCCACACCACACATCATCCTCGATGACGACAGGCTGGTCATATACATTCACCCCATCCACAAACTTTTCCTCCACAGTAACGTCCGCGATATATTTGCCCAAGATGTCAATACGATGATCACCAGTGATGATTGTAGGATTCGGACCGAAGAGCACCTTCTTGCCAATAGTACATGCAGCATCCGTACAATAGATAGTACTACCTTTAGGAATCGAAGTACCATCTCCTACAGACAGGTTCCACAAGCCCTTGAAATCCGAAGACATCGGACGGATATATACCCCCTTGCCACAGTGCTTCATGCAGCGCTTCCATACGGGCACCCACATCTTGTCCCACAGATAAGAAGGAACAAGACTTATCTTTTGTAATATCTGAAAAATGTTCATGATTTCAAATAATTCACTATTATATATACAACTCATATTGATTGGCGAGATTGCTCACCTCGTTCCATGCCATTCCCAGCTCACTCCCCATACCATGAAAGCAAGCGTAAGCATTAATCAATATCTTCATACATCAGATTTTTCATTAAACCTCCAAAGAAAACTTATCCTTCGATAGCAGCGAAAGAAAAGCAGCGGTCATTACCTTTAGCAGATATGCAGCTATACAAATGACAGCAAACACAATAATGATATTCAAAGGGAACACACTGTTCCATTTATTAGTGATAAGCATAAACTGCACAATATAAATCTCCAGCGTGAGCCCAGCAACCAGAGAGATTCCTTTACCCAAGAACCTCTTGCCGAAGCACCAGTCAGTCCATTTATACGATGCCACATACATCCTTCACCCAATGATCAATTCTTATTCTGTCACGACAGACATACACCAAACCCCCCATCATCATGATGCTGAAATGACATACGAAATGAAAGCTCGTATGGAACGGCGAACCTTCAGCCACCGGCATCCAGAAGAAATAAGCCACAGAGCAAGCTACCGCCAGACCGAAGAGAGACAACATGTATTTATTGCCCCCCAGAATCGGCATTTTGCAGGTAAAAACCTTATCAACAGATAGAACAAAGCATAGTACACCACGATAGTTTGCAGGAACCAATAATCACTCCCCAATATCATTTTATCGAAAGTCAGCGGAGCATCCCATATCAAGTTAGCTGCCACCACCCAGATAAACACCGCAGGCCACAACCTCCTGATTTTCCCTTTAAACCAATCGATAAAGCTCAGCTCCTTATGCTTTCCAAATCCCATCATCAGAAGATACCCTGCCACAAAGAAGAACAGAGCATTACCCTGCACACCAAAAGTAGCAAAGGCAGTGTTCACTCCCTCATATAGCGGTTGGAAATGAGAATTGGTAATCATCAATGCAGCCATGAATTTCATCATGTCTAACGAATATAAACGCTTCTTAGTCATAGTATCACATTTATTTTTTAAATGAATTAACACTTTTCTATAGTCATCAGCAACAACCACCTCCTCTATTTTGTCCCGAAACTCTCCTTCTTTGAAGCCACATTTACACAAAAAGGGCGACTAATGTTGTATAATAAACGGATGCCTTAAAAAGACATCCGCAAATTTTATTCAATCGTTTATAAAACATCCTCACATCGCGCTGCAACACGATAAAGAGTCTTATCAAAGCAATCGCCATCTTAACACCATGACGATTGCTTTTTTATTATTCTTGTTTATTTATAAATGCAAGATTTAATGTCCGGATTTAAGAGTTTTCAACAAAACACCCAATTCTCCAATAAATCTATTCAAGCTATCAATTGGCATATTTTCTCTTGTTGAAAGTTTATTTTCTTCTTTTTCCACATAATCCAAGAAACACTTTGCTTTTATACTGACACTTGGTGAAGTAAACAAAGCCACACATCTACAAATATTCAAACGGAAATTGGTAAAAATCAAGCATAGTATCATACTATCTTCTTCCTTACAAAGATTCTTATCTTTATCTACTTCATTTTCTTTTTGCTTTAAAGTGCGATATTGAATTAAGAGTTCTTGCGCTTTAGCCAAATATTCAATAATTCTCTGTTTTCTTTCATCATCACGTGGCAACATCAAAGGATCATGTAGAGCAGCCATTGTACGCAGTAAATTAAAGAGGGTTGTTTCTATTCGTAACTTATCCTTTAGAGCTGTACGTTCATTCTCAACCGCTTTCTTCAAGTTTTCAATATCTTGTTTTTTTATCTTATTATCAGCTGATAGTTTATTCCAATCATCATCATGTTTCTTCACTTGCATATATTGCCCAACACCTGCCATCAACAATACCACGGCAAGAATCGCCAGCCAAAAACCTACCCAACTATTCAATCTATCAATACCAATATTGATGTCAGTTTGATATTGGTCACGAATCATTCCCAACTCATTCTCCATAGAATCCAAGCGTCGAGTATAGCTGGCAAACTTTACAGAATCTTGCTGGCTTATTTCCGTAGAAGGCTTTACTTCGCTATGAATCCATTTTACATTTTGCTCTACTGGGGTTATTGCGCTTACGAAAAATACACAAGCAGCAACTGACAATAATAGTAAGAGTAAGATAACAGTACCTTTCAAATAACAACCAGTTTCTTCTTTTTCCTTACACATTCTGATATATACTTTTATAAGAGTTTTCCTTTTTCAACATTTCTGCTTTCTCCGAATCTTTATAGATTTCATCTATCTCCTCCAATCTATACAACCTCCCTGTAACCAATGGGAATTGGTCTATTTTCATCGTTCCAATATCGGCATAGTTCAAACCTGTGTACCCACGCTTAAAAGATTGAAGCACCAAATCATCATGGGTCATCATAATCAATTGAAGAGACCTATCAAAACCTTTCTGTAAGACATGTTCATTATATGCCTTTTTCATAAAATAGGCAAAGTGCTCCAACTTGATGCTGTTTTCAAAATCGTTGGCATTAAAGACATCATCTACAACAATGGGAGCAGAAATTCGATGTTGCAACATCCAATAAAAAGAGATTGCCATTTTCATAGCCACGCAATACAGCTTAAAACGAAATTCATTGAAATACTCATGAGGCGTGGTTACATATTTTGTTTTTAAATTAGCATGAATCTCTAATTTAATATGTTCAATATCATCTACTGAATTAAATGTATATTCTTCACCATGATTAGAAAAGTAAGACATAATATCAGAAACAATATCACCATATTCTTGAATAAATTGTTTGACCAACTGTATTCGTAATTCATTCAATACTTGTTCTACATCTTCTAACAACTTTATATTTGTAGCAATAGAATCCTTATCTACGTTTTTCAATCCTATAGCTTGCAAATTATTCATCTCTTGCTGATTGTCAAATAGCTGGTTAAGTTCATCTAACTTTTGCCCAGTATTGGTCATATCCTTTACAATGTTATAAAGTGCGCAATAAAGTCCAACGAGCTTTTTCCGTTTCTCCTCTATTCTGTTTTTTGAGTTCTCATTTATACCATCCTCCGTTACACCCGATATCAAAGCACTTTCTCCATCCTCTGTTACAGATGGGATATCGGTCAATTCTCTCCAACGTTTCTCAAATAAGCGATGATACGATGAAACCTCGCTTAATTTTTGACTGTTATCTTCTACCTCTTTACTATCTTTATCCTTATCATATAGTAAAAGTGCCTCTTGTAAGTCTTTGTATTCTGATTCCGAAAAAACAATTCCTTGATTGACCTTTTCTTGCTTTTCTTTCAATTGTATTATCAATTCACCTATTAATTGATAGCTCTCGTTTAGCCTTCCATATCCCATTTGTTTTAATATCCAAAAAAATAAGACTCTATCTTTTTTCATTTCATGAATATCCACATCCGAACAAAAAAACGCAGGAACTGCCAAAGGGCTACATTCTGGAGAGTCTTGATTTATCTGTTTTTTTAGTTCTTCCCCCTCTAAACTATACGATAATTGCCAGATACAATTTTCTCCATTTGTTCCCTTCTTGAATCCAAAAGAGAAATAAGAATCAGAACCAGATGACAACAGTTTAGAATAACTTGAATATCCCATATAAATTTTCTCCAAAGCTGTATAAAGAGTACTCTTACCACTTCCATTCTGACCGACTAATAGCAAAGAAGATATCTTACTTTGAGAATCAAGAAAAGATAAGCCATAATTGACATCTCCATCTGGATAAGTACGAAAATTATCGAATACAAGAAGGGCTATACGACATTTCTCAGGAGCCTTATCAGTAATGGGATTACACGTTTTCTTCAAATCAGGAATACGCAGATTGGTTGAGGAAGTTACACAAAGGTTTCGGATGACCTTTCGTACTTCTTCATCCTTATCCTTTATATATTCCTCAACCCTCATCAAACATGAAGGATGCATCATTTCATTCTATAAATTAAAATTTGAGTATAACATTATTGATATACCCTTGAATTTTGAATTTGAATATTTTATCATGCCACAAATCCTTATTTGCATTTTCAGGTGACATCAAAAAAGCAAACAAATCATCTGCTACTAAATATTTCTTTAAAGTATCAGACAAGCTATTTATATATGTAATGACATATTCTCGACCTCTATAGAATAGTGATACAAGAATATTCAGAACATTCACCATTTGCCAAACTTTCCACATATAAGGACACAACTCTTCACGAACCATAGAGTTTTCATCCAACAGAACAGAACTATTCAATTCATAGCGAGACAAAACTTCTCGATATTTATCTAAAAGATCTCTTAGCTTCCTATCTACCTCTTCTGTTTCTATGCTACTATCAAAGAGGGTTGGTAAAGCTTGGGAAATTGCATCGGAAACATTTTGCAGTTTCTCGCAAACATCATGTATGTCCATGATGTCTGACATAAAATAATTGATGGTATTGGAATAGATAAATGAAGCCTGTGATTTATTTCCCATCTCTGCCATTATATCTTTGACATACCCATTCATAGCTGTTTCCACCTCACTACTTAAAGTCGTATTTTTCACAAACTCTTTATCCAGTACCTGAGAGGCTACACTAACAAACTTACCGTCTTGCAATGTGAGCACATTCTTTGACACGAGAAATTCCACAAGATTTTCCTGGATATTTTTCTTCGCGCCACAATCCCCTAACAAAATGTTCAGACTCCACTCTTTAGAATCCAACTCAATAGGCAACACAAATTCTTCCTCCTCCAAGTCATTTCTGAAACGATGATAAACAGCCGCAAGAACACCATTCAAGTTTTTCTTAATTACCTTATCAGATGATTCGTTGACATCTCCTAAGAGCATTTGCCTAATAATATGAACAACAAAACGACCAATATGACTTATCAAAACGTCCTCATTTTCTCCTGGACGAAAAACCCTAACCCACTTGAAATTACCTGTACCAAGAATGTACTGTGGTACAATACTTCCATTGTCAATTTGGACATCAACCCATTGGTGCATCTCTTTAGCAGAGATATCTTTTGTTTCAATATTATTAGCATTGTCCCAAATAAAATTCCACAAATATTGATAAGTATAACCAAAACGAAGACGTTCCTGTCTGTTGACACTGATATAACGAGACCCACGTTCTACCATCATTGTCTGATTGAAGAACATAGCAGAAAGTGCTTCTTTCATAGTCTTGCTATCAAAGACCATCTTTAAATTAGTCGCCTTTAATAAATCCGCCTCCAGACTTGAAAGCCGAGAAGACTCAAAGACAATATTATCATATATGTTCTCTATATTATCAGAAATTGGCAATGTATAATATTGCTCGCTGTCAAGTGCTTCATTCCATGCACTAACTATTTTATCTGCAATTGTTTCGTTTCCTAACAAGTAAACCAAGTTAGAAGAGTCTACATTTCTATGAAGAATCTCACCTACAATATTAAGGATTGCTTGTTCCACACTTCTTCTATAATAACAAAAAGTATCAATAGAAGAGAAATAATTAAACAACACCACCGCTGTCCTTACGAGATTACGGTCGTTCATCTTTTGACTCCACAATTTTTCTGATATCCCCTCCAATTGTTTTGCCATTTTACGCCATTGAGCGTTCACTTGGACAATGTTTCCAAAAGATATAAATCTAAACAATCCTAGATTTGTCTGCATTAGTTCCGGTGCTATCGAAACAATAGAGATTTTGCAGCCATCCACAAATATTCTCAATTTGCGGAAAGTAGAATTTTTCACATCTGACAACAATACAGAAATGCTCTTGATCCCAATAGGACTATCTATCATATAGACCTTTTCCGAGCCAAAAACGCTCTCTAAAGAAGCCAAAAGCTTATATATATCTACAGGAGATTTTGTCTCATAGCATATCTCAGGGAACTCCACCTCGAGCGACTTGCCCAAACTACGCAAGTCCTTCATCACTTCCTTCACGAAGAAGTGACCATATCCCAAGCGTACATTTTTTATCGCTTTTACCTCAACATCTCCAAAATCCAAAGATTCCTTGTCTTTAATACAAGAATAGATTCCCTCGATATGTACCCTTTCCTTTAAACCATAAACAGCGATATATGATTCTATTTCATCTTTCAATGCAGAAATCGTAGAACCATAATATATAGCATCATCGACAATAAATATACGATATTCCTGATCCGATTTGGCCAATATGCTGTCAAACAAAAACGGCAAAGCATGTTCTGTCATAACATTCAATTCCTTCAAGCCCATATTCTTTCTCAAATATTCGAGAAGCCTTGGACCTTTTCGGGACAATGCTATAACTATATCCGAATCTGAAGAGATGATGGAAGAGTTTAAATTCTCCACTATACCTTGCAGACTTTTTATATATGTTTCTTTATCCGTCATTGACACTGAGGTTCTTTAACACTGAGGTTCTTTAATAGGATAAATGATTTTTCAATATAAATATTGTAATAAATTCCCTTTCAGACATTCCTTAGGTTCCTCAAATCTCAGTTTTTCCTCTGTGATTCAAGTACTTAGCGAATTTCACATTACAATATTTCATACTTTTTATCCTCATCTCTAACAAAAGAATGAGATTCATGATGCAAAAATAGATATAATTTATGAATCTTGCAAGTTTTTTTGCACCTTTTAACGGTAAGTTAAACTTCACACCTACTTTACTTTCACAAACTTACACTCCACGCTGCATGCTATTGCTATCAAGCCTTCTATCAACACTATGAAGCGCTTGTCCTTCGCCCCCTTCACTCGCTGGTAATAACCAGTGATGCCAGCAAGTGGGCCATCGCCGATGACCACCCTTGCATTCTTCCGAAGCTTCCCTATCGTTTGGGGAGTGAGAAACTCGGGCTCGTCATAACCGATCGACTCATAAAAACGGATGAAGTCATCCATCTGCCTCTGCGGCACAACTATCGGAGACAGGGGATTTAGAATGAACTGCAGGATGTCCTGCCCCTTCTTCACCTTCATGATGCCATTGTAGCTGTCATGTACGAAGACGAAGTTGTGGATAGCCGGTTCCTCCCACGTTACAATTTCACCATCCCGAATCTCCTGCATTTTCTTCATCGGGATAAAATTCTCTATATGGTGAGCATCCAAGAGTGCCTTGGCCTTCATCTCCCGACGAAAAGGAGAACTCATCGCATACCACAAGATTTCATTGGGATCACAAGATAACCTCATATTGTCTTTTGATTGTTTTCCAACTGCTTCATTCTCTTCAATAGCAGAGAGTTAAGTAAGGACTTTATTTTTCTTGCCAACCTATCGTTATCTATTTTGACGATAGCAGCAAAATACAGTTAACTATAAAACACAATTTCTCATATTCTCTATAGTATCATCATAGCGTTTTATATACTTATCAACGATTTGGATAGATAAGTCATCAAGATGAGAGCATCTATTATAAATATCTTTCAATTGCATATTCCGAAGATTTTCCAAATCTTCAATAGAGTCAACTATAGTTTGAGACGGATTATCAATAACCTCATCGTTGACTTCAAATGTTTGAGTGGCCGTCAGTTTCTTAGATTTTATCTGCTTTAATAACTGTCTGCAAGACATATAAGGCTGGTTTTGAGCCAACAAATTATAAACAGCAATAAGGCACGTCATCTGCTGTTTTTCTCTCTCATCAAGTTGTTTGATCTCAACGAAATCAACATAACCATCAAAAACCTGATGAAATAAGCTTTGCATTTTTTTCAACTTATCCTGTGCATCCAGCAATATCACCGTCATTTTTTGAACCTCATTGATGAAGCCACCTGAGGGCTGATAACTCTGTATGAAGAAGGTTGTCAAATCAGTAGAATAATGAACAATACTGCGTTAAATTAATATTTAATCGTCTGTAAATCAATAACTTATATTAAGAAGTGCTTATGAAAACTTAACTGTAAAAAGTTGGTCAAGTCGCTGATTTTCAGTAACTTTGTAGATCACGACAAATACAATATTACATGAATACAGGACTTGACCAATATATGGATATCTTTAAAGATGCAGTTGAAGATTCAGCTGCAAAGATAACAAAAAGTTTCGAGAAAATACTCATCGAGGTGATAATTTTGTTCATGGTAATACCAAGAAAGATAAATTTCACCCAAATGGGGAGGTATGGCTTGCATGTTGAGCAAACCTATCGCAACGCATTCGGCTTGAAAAAGTCGAAGTGCATTGATTGGCTCAAACTTAATGTCTCACTTGCCAAGCGCTTCTTGGGTAAACAGGGAAGATGGGCTATTGCCATTGATCCCAGCTACATCAGTAAAGCTGGCAAGAAAACACCACATATCGGTCGTTTTTGGTCAGGATGTGCTCAGTCTGTTAAACATGGTCTCGAAATCATGGGTATTGGCCTCATTGATATTGATGCCAAAGACTGCATGATGTTAAAAGCACACCAGTCGCTAAGTAATAAAGAACTGAGTCTTAGAAACAAGACTATGGTAGATTTCTATATCAGCGTCATTAAGCGTTACCGCAAGGAACTTCTTAAACTCTCAACCCTCATAGTTGCAGATGCTTACTTCTCTACAAGTACATTTGTTAATGGGATAAAGAAAGAAGGGTTCTCTTTGATAAGCCGCTTTCGTGACAATGCTTGTCTCTTTTATGTCTATGCTGGTCCACGTACTGGAAAACGTGGTCGCCCCAAGACCAAGGATGGCAAGATTGATATGAAGAATCTTGACCTCACTCGAATGGAGAAGATGGAGATGAAAGATATAGAAGGAACAGCTTATACTTTGATAGCCTATTCCAAGGCACTCAGGTGTAAAGTTAGACTTGTCATCTGGCAGATGCCGAATGGCAAGAAGAAACTATTCTTCTCTACAGACACCTCACTTTCGGGTGAAGAAGTACTTCTTTATTATAGAACCAGGTTCCAGATCGAATTTTGCTTTCGTGACGCCAAAGGCTATACTGGTCTTATGGACTGCCAGGCTCGCGATAAGTGGAAACTCGATTTTGCTTTCAATGCTTCGTTCACATCACTAAATGTTGCCAAGGTAACTATGAAGGAGATGGGAATGGAATATTCTATGTCTTCATTCAAGTCACTGATGACCAACATTTATCTGGTGAAACGAATTTTTAAAGCAAGCGGGTACACCCCGAACCGAACTTTAATTAGCAAGATTTTCAAAGATCTCTCGTGCTTACAGCGTATAGCTGCTTAGCACATTATTGAATTATTAACGAACTATTGATGAAAATACAAGGAGTTTAATTCCTTCAAATTATCTTTTGTACTTTGGCCTTCACCCTCCTCTTTGTTAATTACATAACCTAATCCGAATCTATTTATTTCAGTTGCAGGTAACTCTATGTGAGCATTTAAAATCTTATCACACACAACATAAGAAACTTGGTCCATTTTGGCATTGTGCGCCTTTCCTACTCGATGAATGTCATCAATGCCTTGCCAATATTCTTTTATTACATCAACAAATAGCTTACGCAAAGTTATCAATTGATCACAATAAGCCTTTCTGGAAGGAAGAGCATAGCTTTTTTCATACAAATGCACCATCATTGTGCGCGGTTCTTGCATATCATCAAGCGGTAACTTTTCTCTACTAATATGCTTTTCAAAAGTCAAATCTATATCTTCAAAAATCTCATCTTTTATTATCTCTGAATGATATACATCTGCATTTGGAAATGCTTTTCTCAGCAAATCAATATGATGCATATTAATGCGATGCATTATATCCCCATCTCCATTTTCAAATTGTTTCCCAGCAGTAAAATAGTCTAAGAAGGTAAGACATTTAACCTCATTTTCACAAATATCAAACTCCAAGATGTTATTCTGGATGCGAAATTGTTTAACGAAGTTTTCTTCCAGTTGATTAAATGTGGCAGAATCATAACCAGCCAGTTTCAGTCCAAGAAGCACATCTGCCATCTCATCCAAATCATCAGGAACCTTAGCATCCATCTTAAAATCAGCAAATTCTGGCTTATAAGAAAGCTGCAAATTACATATCGTTAAGAATTTTGCCAACCAAAAATAGTCACGCCACTCTTTAGGCTTTTCCAAAGAGATAGAACTATCAAGCCATTTACATAAATAGAAATAAACCTCAGTCTGCGAAGAAAATCTTTTTCTTACATCATCCATCGTAATACCTATTTGGCTACCAAACAATTTATCAACAGACTCATCTAGTTCGATTTCCGTAAAGTTAACTGGCACTAACACTTGCCAACAAAGAGACGCAGTTTGCCTTAACCAGTCAAACGCTGCTTGATTATTATCTATATAATGCTTAACTCCACACCATACCAATGTTCTTGCCACAATATACGCTTGCATAGAGTTTATCTTCTTACCCTCCAATTCACGCAAAAGAGAATCAGGCGTATATTTTCCTTCATCTATAAGGGCCATAAGAAACAGAGGACTTGTGTTTTCATTAATATGCTCGAATAATTCCATACCGATTTCTCCTAATCCATTTCTATAATTCCTAAATATCTCTTCAACTATGATATGAGTTCTAATGGGGTGAACATCAGAAAATCCTTCACCATTATACTCAAAGAATTCACCTTTCATTTGGTCTATACATCGAGACAGGTCCATTGGAGAAAGATGACACAAGTTCCGAATGACATTCACAGAGATATTTCCCTGCAAGACATTCGAGACAGATATATACTGAAGAAAGGAGGCATTTACATGATCAAGTTTTCCTATCTGTTCAGAGATTCTTGCCCTTAGAGGAACACCTTGTGTCAAGAAATACACATATTCAAGCAATGTTTGAGGATGTCCAGAATTATTCCAAGCCTCTTCAAAGATATCAATATGGCACAATCCTCTTTCGCTTAGATGATCAAAGATATCCTTTGCCTCAGATTCGGTTAAATCTAAAGCAAGAGTAGAGTAATGAAGTTTTTCATTAACTTTGTTTTTACACCTATTCCAATCATCCTGCCGGATTGTTACTAAGCATTTAACAAAAGGAGTATCCTCTATTTCATTTACCACTTGAATCCATGAAGTATCGTATGGCAGCACATCTAAATATACAAAAGCTTCACTCTTCAAGCCTTTCGAAATATCTTTGATGGTGGCAATAATCTGCGATATGTTATTCTGATTTATATATTTAATCTCATATCGTAAAGGAATACCACAAATCTTCAAAAACCGATATGCCAAACTACTTTTCCCTGAACCAGAGACACCCGTTATGAAAACGAGATTACTGTCTTTCTGCTTCTCATAGAGTTGTTGTAACTTTTCTTCTCTTACTACATCATAATTTCTTGCAATATGTATTTCCTTGGCAGATATACCTTGATAATAAGATATTTCAGAATTAACATCTTCCTGACAAGCTGACTGAAAAAGTGGAATTACAGTTAGTCCAAATTGAGTAAAGAATTCCTTTTGGCGCACAGAAAACTCAATAATCTGCCCTACCTGACAACATAAATCATCATAAGTAGCAGACATTTCATTTATCACAAGATAACAAATCCACTGAACCAAATAATCCTTTACTATTAAAGGATCAATAGATGGAAATCGATTTTTTAAAACAGATTCAACATAATTTTCCAACTCTCCTTGCGATTTAGACTGCCATAATATTTTTGCAGCAAGCTCCTTGGAAGAAGCATAATCCAAATGAAGAGTTTCCTCTTTTTTGAGCGACTTTACAAGAGAGGACACCTTCGTCAATCTATCAGAAATCACTCCTTTATCATTGCCATGTCCAACCGCCACGAATGATATTTTTACATTTGAATTTTCATCTAAACTATCCTTACCACGAGAAAACAAAGAAGTAGATTTACCCTTGGAAAACAGATCAGAATACACGATTGTCCCAGAATAACACTTCACCTGTACGGTTTCGATAATTTGGTCATTCAAATATATGTCTAAATCTTCTCTTCCTTCAGGCACAAATACTTCTTTAGAATCAGCAGATTCTAACATTCTATACAAGGTATAGAGATATTGAACATGATAACCAAAAACTGTTGATGAAACGGACATAACTATAACCTTTGGCTCAAATCTGATACTTAAAAATCAAGATTAAACTTTTAATATCTCCTCATATAACTTCTCAATACTCTCATTCACCTTAACAGGAGCAAACACCCTTTCTCCGAAGCTTTTAGAATATTCTGCCATATCCTTGCGAAACATTGGCGACTCCATCAGTTTGCGAAGCTGCATAGTAAGCGTATCCACATCATCAAATGGGAAAGTGAGGCTGTTCTTCCCCTCTTCAATCACATCAGGAAGGCCACCTACAGGAGTAGTTACCACAGCAACGCCCCTTGCCCAGGCTTCCAATACCACCATAGGGAAACCCTCATGGCGAGAGCACATACAATAGATACTTGCTTTATTCCATACATCCTCCTTTTGCTTGCCAGTGATATAACCAGTAAATGTAACACTATCATCCAAACCCATAGTTTGAGCCATCGCCTGAAAGCGCTCCACTTCACCATTTCCCATGATGGTAACATGCCAGTCTGGGAAATCTACCTTCAGATTCTTCCATGCCTTCAGGAGCAAATCGGGATGCTTGTTATCATTCAAAAAGGCAGCCATGATGATACTCTTTTCTTTGATAGAATAATCCACAGCTGGAGTCGGAGCACAGGCATTATAGATAACAGCAGTCTTGGCTTTCACAGTAGGGAACCATTCTGCAAAACACTTCTGCCACTTCTTTGCTAACAGCACTACGCAGTCAGCCCTATTCAAGCACCATATAAACAACCGATTATGCTGATGATCCTCCAACTGATTACCCATGTGGATATGCATGACTATCTTCTTTCTGCCAAGTAATGCTAATAAAAGCACAGGCATTTGAATAATCAGACAAATCTTATCAGGCACCGTGTGGAAATGCACGATATCATACTGCCATATCGTAAACATCGCCTTGAAGTAAGCCTTCACCGCATACCACAATTTCACGCCATATCCTCTCTGAATTTGCGTACCAAGCCATCCGCAATGATACTTCTCCCAGAAAGGCATCGTCTTCATCAGGCGCAGCACACTCGCTACTCCGCCGCCACTCTGTTCAGCGGAGCCTACCATCAAAACTCTATTCATTATTTATTTAGAAACAATCATGATTGCTCCAGCTATTACAAAGAGCAATCCCACTATTTTTTGAATGTTTATCTTCTCCTTGAAAACCAAATATGACAAAAGCATAGTCCAACCATACGTCAAAGAAGTCAAAGGAAGAACTTTGGAATACTCCATCAAAGACAAGACATAGATATTAAGGAGAGCGGCTATAAGGTATAAGCCACCACCTAAATATAAATAAGGTGAAGACAATATGCCAAGAATATTGCTCTCACCTGCCAACCTCTTAAAAAACACGGATGCCTGCGCACCAAGATAGGTCATCGCCAACAAAAGTAAATAAGCCATATCTATTCTCCTCTAGCTATTAAGACAACACCGATAAAAACAGCTATCACCCCCGCTATATTCACCATCGTGAGTTGTTCACCCAATACAAAATAGCCAAGTAACACACTCAGAATGTAGTTGACACTCAAAATGGGCTGCAAAACTGACAGACTGCCAAATTTATAGGCAACAATCATGACAATGGCCCCAATGCCATAGAGAATGAATCCCATCAGCAGCAACAAGAGATTTCCATCCACTGCCAATTTCCACAATAGTTGACCGAAACAAGCCAAGACGGAAGAGCATATCATAAGCAAGATGCCCTTGCCATTCTTCTCCAAAGAAAAACTATTCATTTTCAATCCTTCAGTTCTACTTGTTCCTCAATATCTCAAACATCTGTCGATGCTTTTTCACAAGCACTTCCAATATCAAGCCACAAGCCCATAGCAGCATAGCCAGTAAGACAATAAAGCCAGAAACTATCAATGTTGGATAGCGAGGCACAAGCCCTGTTTGTAGGTATTCATAAAAGACTGGCACAAACAAGATGGCAGCCACCGCCAACAGCACCAATGAGATGCAAGAGAAAAACAGCAACGGCTTGTAGTCACGAAACAGACGGAAAATGGTAAAAATCACCTTCATGCCATCACTGTAAGTATTCAGTTTTGAAACACTTCCAGCAGGTCGATCTCTATATGTCACAGGGATTTCCTTGAGCAACATATTTTTGTCCAAAGCATGAATAGTCATTTCCGTCTCAATCTCAAATCCCTTTGACAAAACAGGGAACATCTTCACAAAGTCACGGCTAAAGGCACGATAACCAGTCATAATGTCCCTCACGTTGCTATGGAATAACTTGTTGATCAAATATCTCACAGTCACATTGCCTATATTATGGAAAGGACGTTTGTTCTCCTCAAAGTAAGTGGAAGACAAGCGGTCACCTATAACCATATCTGCCCCCCCATCTAAAACCTCGTCACACATCTGTCGAGCGTTTTCCGCAGGATAAGTATCATCGCCATCTATCATCAGATAACAATCCGCATCAATTTGATGGAACATACTTCTGATGACATTGCCTTTTCCCTGACGACGCTCATATCTCACAATAGCACCTGCCTCCTTGGCTATCTTGTCAGTTCCATCCACAGAATTATTGTCATAGACATAGATGTCAGCCTCAGGCAGAGCCTCTTTGTAGTCCTTCACCACTTTTGCAATGGTCTTGCTCTCATTATAGCAAGGTATCAATACAGCTATTTTATTCATGATTTTGATTATTTTTTAATGAAACGATTCCAATCCACCGTATAATAGACCAATAAGAGAAGAGAATAAAGTGAGAGAAGTCCAGCTCGCCAAGTGAACCATCCATGCTGAATGGAATGATTTCTCATGACCAAAAACCATATTGGTACAATCATGACAACCAACAGCAAGAAAACATTCTCACCAAAAACCTTTTTACTCTTTATCATTTTGATGTATAATAAAATCAAAGCCACAACAACGACAATGGCTCCAAAGAATGGCAAGACCAAATGTTTCCTTTCCACAGCCTGCCAAATAAAAGCCAAGATGCCACCAATCGTCATGTGCATGCCTTTATATACATCAGAAGTTCTTAACTTGGCACTCTCCATGGCATCAGCCAAAATATTGGTTTCTGTCAGCAAATAACCAACAAGCCATTTTGAAGCCCAAATCAAGCCGTAACCCAAAGCCCATGCGATGGAGATATAGATGACATACTTCCATTTGTCCTTACGATTGCTCATCAGCAAGCATACTATCATTGGCAATCCCAAAGTAAGCTGCGGTGTCGTCAAGAAGTCCATAAAACTGGTAACTCCACCTATAATGAAAAAAGTGCAATACAAGTTATCATCTTTTTCTACTAAACGTGGAAAGACCATCACAGCTATCATTGACAAAAATGAAAGATAGAAGCAAGTCGAGAACTGGAGAGAAAGAGGAACTATCGGGAAATTGATCAATACCAAAGACAAGACAAACAACCCACATGCCGCTTTACCTATTTTGCGATATATCAGCCATGAACATACGACAATTAGCAATGAGAACAGAACATAGTTGAGGATTCTGATGGCAGAATAATCCATGATGGTCATCAATGGCTTCAATGTCACTTGGTATCCGTGCCAATACCTGCCATAACTCTCCTTGTTGAGACCTTTGAAATTGCCCTTGATAACATTCTCCGTATCATAAGCTAGACTCATATAGTCATCCGACTTATAATCATCATTCAGCATGGCAGAACGAACAGGCTCATCAGCATCAGCGGATGCCATCAGGTTGAACATATAGCAATCGGTGAAGTTATCCATTTGGAACAACTTGAAATGAAAGAACTCCTTGTAAAGTCCCTCTTGTTCTATTACTTTTGTGGAAGAATACAAATTCTCCGCCACAGCACTTTTTGGAATACAATGCACAGCGATGATTGACAAAGTGAACAACGCTACCATGATAAGCAGAGCGACGACACACCTTGCAAAGGTTTGTTTAATCATTTTCATAAAGGTATTTATTTGATTAATATTTTACGTCTTAACTTTATAATCTCACAATCTCTTTCCACTCCAAGTCCTCCTTAGACAACACCGCCAAGAATAGCGATGTCATCACCTTCAGCAAATAAGCAGCCAAGACGATAATGGCAAATACGAGAAGAACGTTGAGAGGGAAAATAGAATTGAATTGATTGGTAATGAATGCGAATTGCACGATATAGACTTCCAAGGTTAAAGCAGCTATCCATGACATAACCCTTCCCAAAACTAGAGAATGAAATGCCTTGTCACACCATGAGTAAGAAGCAACTTTATAGAGATAATACACAAAGGTATGCAATGGAATCAAAGCCATAATTTGAATATCATATCGAATACCCATTGAGCCCTTTCCTATCTTTAAGATGACAAAATAAGCAATAAAAGAAACGATCACCCAAAGCATATCTCTCGTAATTGACGTGCATTTGATTTTATCCCTAAGCGAGTAACACAACCCGCCCATTACCATCACACTAAAATGACAAACGTAATGAAAACTAGTATGAAAAGGCGAGCCACTAGCTATCGGCATCATAAAGAAATATACAACAGAGACGGTTAAAGACAAAACGAAAAGACATTGCATCTGTCTAATCTTGCCCCCCCCAGAATAACTTAATAGGTCTTGTTAAGACATAAAAAACGATGTATGCCACGGCAATAGCTTGCAAGAACCAATAGCCATCAAAAAGAAGCAGATTACCAATCGTGAGAGTCTGTTTCCAAACTACAGCACTGACAACCACCCAAATGAACACGGCAGGCCAAAGTCTTCTCATACGCCCCTTGTACCAATTCAAGAATCCATGAGCCTTCTTCCTCTCAAATCCCATCATTAACAAGAAGCCTGAGACAAAGAAGAATAAGGCATTACCATGCACTCCATATGTAGCAAGAGAAGGCGAAACGTCTTCATAAAGCGGTTGGAAATGAGAGTTTGTAATCATCAACACTGCTATAAACTTCAAAAAATCCAAAGAATATAATCGTGAATTGCCCATATCAAATTAATCCATTTCTTCCTTCACGCTTTTTCTTTGCTCCAAAAGCATCTCTTTCTTTCGCTTCAACATTTGCTGTCTCTTCATCTCCATCATCTGGTTACGATTGGCATTGAGGCAGAGGGCTATCAACATACAATACCCCATTCCCTTTCCAGAAAGCCAAGAAGAGTCTGCCGTTTGCTCAATAGCAAGACAACAGAAAGTTATCATAGCTACACGATAATAGCGCATATCTGCAATAATATCAAAAGCTGCTAAACGACGCTTCCAGAACCAGCAGAAGAAAAATACACCAACAATACCAAACTGCGCTAAAGTTGGATAATAGGCATCACAGATAAAACCTCCACTTTCATCCAATCCCCAGATACCATTTAAATTATACTTATAATATAAAGGAGAATAAAACTTCCAGGCACCATTACATGCAAAAGATCCCATGCCAGAACCGAATGGCAAGTAGTCCCAAAGGATTTTCAAACTCGTCTTATAGGTCATTGGACGAGCCAAATATTCATTGTCCAAGCCCGAAATATAATAGGCATCAAAACGAGTCCAGGTTACCATCAATATGATTGTCACCACCACAGCACAATAAATCATTGTTTTAGGCGACTTAAAATTCAAGCGATGTTTCAAGAGGAAAATGAAGGCGATAAAACAAATTATCTCCCCCAGAAACTTAAACTTCGGCGCCAACATACCCGTGAGTACCAAAGTTAAAGCTATAAGACGATTGCGCTTCGTATCTTTTGTGAAGAGATAGTAACTCATACCCGTACATATCGCCAGCTGTCCTAATACAGGGAACTCTGCCTCCACCTGTGAATCCAAGGTTTGTGGATGATATATAATCCAAGAGAACAAAGTAATAATCATAGTTATTAACATCCACTTCTTTTGTTTTTTCGTAAACTGAGGGTTTAGAATCCATGTGCAGAAAATAATGGAATAAGGTCGTATTTCTTGCATCAAATCTAACAAAACAGCATCCTTGACATTCGCTCCAAACAAGAGAGAATACACCACATAGAATGCAATCAACCCCAAGCATACCATAAATTCCTTCCAAGGTTTCTTATTGATATACTTTGAGCCATACATCATAAAGGTGTAAAGCAGCAAAAGTATTGTCATCGCTTCATCGACGCTGGAGAAACCCGGCAAGTCATTATAAGCAATACAAGTAGGAAAATAAACTATCCAATAAAGGGTAAAAAAACGAGATATATTTTTCACTTTGTTTGTATTTTAAATAACTATTTCAAAAGAGCCTTACACTCTATAATGGCAATAACAAGTTTTTCTGGCAGTATTTTTTTGATAAGTTCTTTCAGTGAGAACCTTTTGTCCACCCAAGTCCCGGCATAATGATGGATGGTTCTAGTATTTTTCTCCACATGAAAACGCCCCGTCATGACATTGATAGGACAGAAATACTCAGACGGATACACATAGCAATCATCATCTACTTTCTGTATGCCAGACACATTTTTCAAGCCATTATTTAACAAAATATGAGTTGCAATATGAACCACTGTTATTTGATTGCGCATATTATCCTCATGGACAAAATGTTGTCCTTCATAAAAATCCAACATCTTTTGAATGAGACCGAGACCAGGAGCTACGCCTAGACCAAGACCAGGATTAACGCTCGCTTTGTGCATATTTTTCTTTTCATCAAAAGACGGCAAAGGATCAGTTTCAAACCCCATAAAGTTTCCATTGGCAATGATGTCATCTATCGGTCGAATGACTTCTACATCTGTATCGAAATAGATTCCACCATATTTATATAGAATCCAAAAACGGGCGTAGTCACTCACAAAGGCATACTTCTTTGCAGCATACGCCTCTGCTGTATAAGGAATGATATCGACATCGAAGTTATTTTCGTTCCACTCCTTAATCTCATAATCAGGCAAATACTTCTTCCAAGAAGCAATGCACTTCTGTGCCAATTCAGGCAAAGGATTTCGCCCAAACCAGCAATAATGAATAATTTTTGGTATCATTTTTTACCATTATTTTTTAGTTACACTCTTACAATTCAAACTCCTCTATTAGTATTTATTGCCCACAACCATTTTGGAGTTATCTTCCGAAAGACAGGCGGTACAATAAGACAAGTTACACACATAATTATAAATAAAGTTAAACCCTCGATTCCAAATCTTTTGAAAGGGAACAGCCACAACGTTTTTAATGCTAGCATATGTACTACATAAAAATCCATAGAATGTCTTCCTATATAATGAACAACAGGAATATTCGGCAAATAACGAAAAACATTATTGATGACTATACATCCTGCAACAGTGAACATTAATGCTAAATTATAGATTCCATCCGCACTCAATGCGTCATAACGTAAGTTTAAATGCGAAGGATGAAGGATTAATATGCATATGTAAACCAAACAAGCAAGACTTGCAACATATACATGAAACTGCTTTTCACGACAAATATGTCCCAAAGAATACATGCTAATACCGAGTGCGATATTACCCAAATACTCAGGAGAATGTATATTCAAAAAGTGACATAAATATGCAATCGTAAAACCGATAAATACTATAAGAATAGAATTTACCTTTCTAAGCATCAATTCATTATATAAAAATTGCACACAAAAAAGTGATGTCAAAAACCATAATATATCATTTGCGCCAAAACTTCCAGCGATAAAAAACTCTTTGATGGGTGTAAGCAAATAGTGTATCCAATTTCTATCACCATTAATATAGATGGTTACCAGATAAAGAATATATCCCAATAGAGAAAATACGAGAAATGGATATAATAGTTTTTTGCCCCCCAGTTCAAGAAATTCCGTGTAGTTCGTTGCTTGAAGAACATACCAGATTTGAAATAGAACCAGTACATGAAGAATTGCAATGGCTCCAACCATAAAGAATCATTTCTTAATGGGATGACGTTCCAAGCCAAGACATGAACCAACATCATAAAACAGATGAGGATTCCTGCTACATTGTCCAAATAATCTAAACGTTTCATATCAAATTCAAAACTTAGTTTTAAGATTTTTGCATTTTAATTGCCCACAGCTTCACTCTAAATACCATGGATCCTAACAAAAGGCAAACACGCTGAATCACAGATAAATCCACATAATTATGAAGATAATACAAAGAACTCTTAAATTGAGCAGACAACGAAAAGTAATTCGTTGTTTTACTGGTAGAACAGGCACCAAGATGAATACATTTGCACTCTGGAACTAGATAGCTATTCAATTTTAGCTTGGACAGTTTCTTATAAAGAATGTCTTCTTCATAGAATAGGAACGTATTTGGATCAAAGCCTCCTATGTTTCTCAGGACATTCTTCTTCATCAACATACATGACCCACTTGGCAAATCTATACCGATAGATTTATTCTTTAAAAGTTCATCATGCCCTTTCAAAAAATATTGCTTGCCATCATAGTACTTGAGCAATCCAAACAAATCCTTGTACATGCACATATATGCAATGATAATCTCCCAAGGATTATGCTCACGTCTAGCACAATTGTAATCAATGCCCTCCAAGTTCTTTTTGAAAAGAAGAGGACTAACAATAGCACAATTTGCCGAATCATATAGTTGAACTCTAAGAGGCTCGATGATATCTTGTACAAAAAGAATATCATTATTCAATATCAGAATCTCATCTATCTCACTATCAGCATACGCAAGTGCAAGCCCCTTGTTGTTTCCTTGCGCATACCCATCATTAGTTCCACTAATCAGAAAAGATACTTTCTTTAAAGGTGTTTGGATGGCTTGACCTTCAATATACTTGTCGTAGTCAGGACCAAAGCTATCCACCAAAAAATCATCAATAGCTTGAACTACACCTTCCTTAGGAGACCCATTGTCAACTATAATATATTTGACTTTAGCCGTATTGAACTTTTCTACGGATTTTATGCAATTTATGGTATCTTCCCAATTATTATAATTGAGAATAACGATACCGGTACAATGAATTGTATTCATATTACAAAAAATGTTGAAATTAATATTACATGGTACTTTTCGTTTCTATCCTCAGCTGATTATAAACTATATCCTAACTCTTGCAATTTCTGCCTCATAAACTCAACACGATTTTTCCAATCGCCAAATCTCAAAGCCATTTTACGATTCTTATCCACCAGATTTTGGTAATCCTCCAAATGCCCTAAAACATCCAACACCTGTTCTGCGAAATGGTCTTTGTCCAAATCTATCACAGGATTATAACCCAAAATATCAATCAGTTCCTTTGGAGCTTTACCTATGATAACAACTCTTGAAAGCATGCACTCCCAATAGCGTTGTGTAAAAGTTTCGATTCCCTGAGCAATTTCAGGCTGATTGACACTTCGTGGTAAACAGATTGTAATTTTAGAGTCAGCCAAGGCGTCAATCAACATTGCTCTTGTTGTCAATGCAACGTGCTTGTCTCCACTACTCAATACTCTAACACTATCAGGTAAAGAGTTTGTATCAACATAATAACAGCATCTACCAAACTCCAAAAAGTCAAATTTTCTTTCTGACAATCTTTTACCCTCCTTATAAAGATTCGTCTCAATTCCCTCTGGTAAATGAAAAATATGAACGTTCGGACAAAGTTTCTTCATTTTCTCGGCAACTTGAACCGATGTGAAAAATGCTGTACGAACATGATGGTTTTTCATCCATTCTGCAACCTGATTGAAAAAACCTGGCCAACAATCCCAAAACAAAGGGATAACTTCGTAGCACAAGTAATCAGGAAACGTATCAAATCGCAAACTGATAGCCTCACAAAAGCGAAGGCATACTTGCTTTTTGTTTTGAAAAAGAGTTGGCAGAGAAAGATGATGTGAAAGACTCTTATATAGAAATTCATAAGGTCTCGCATCTACTTTTTTTCCTCCTGCCTCCACCCAGGCTTTATAGATTGCTACTTTAAAGTTAATATTATTCTTGTAAACAAACGGTTTGACCGCCTTTACTATCTTTCCCATTATATATATCAAATATTTATAAGATTATTATCTAAGTAAATTATATCTTCCTTTTACCAGGGATAGCCCTTTCCAGATATTTCATAATCCTTAACTTTACGGAAATAGAAATTAAGAAACATACGCCAAGGACGCAATAGTTTATTCTTGATCAACTCAGATTTAGGACGCCCCATTTCCTTTGTTCGCATTCCAACAATCGGGTTATCACACAGTTTGTCCCACGCTTTTGGATTACTTCTATCTGTCACATTGGTCTCCTTCCATGAGATTTCAATATGTGGACTTAGCTTCGCCATAAGCGAGAATGAGCTTTGATCATGTCTATGCTCCTTAAAACCAGGTTTATTGGCGATAACAGAACGCTTATCCGTAATTAATTCTTTTGAAATATCATTGAGGGCTATCCACCCATTCAAGAACTTTTCAGATATAGGTGACTTCATCAATATAAAACAACCTCCCCAAAGCTGAAAGCTTGCACAGATATCTTTATCATCATACACTCCCACTTCTTTTAGTAAGTCACCCTTTGTCCATTCCTGCTCTATACATGGTTCTTGAAAGGTCAAAATAGGTTTATCCATACTCAGCAAATTCAAATATTCTTGGAACCCTTTAAGAGCTTTTTCTGAATGATTCCAAACGATTCCTGCATCCGAATAAACAATAATGTCACCATCAGACATTTGGTCAAAAAAGTATTTCACTAAATCCGCCTTCCATTTCCAATACCCAAATCCACGACGATAGAACCATGGTTTCAACTTACGCCAGTAAGATTTACTAAAAGTATTGGTCTCGTCACAAAAATGTTTTTCTGTGAATGGAAAGCTCTCAATGTATTTTTCCATTCGTTTCATCGCATTTCTGTAACGATGATCTGCAAATGAAACAAATATCAATTTCTTAATGTTCTTTTCCATAATATTCTTTCAATTTATCAATATCTGTAAGAAGTTTCCAATTCTTCTCAAACCATTCAGGTGTATTATTCCACCATTTCACATGCAACAAAAAATCAATGGTTTCCTTATCATATCTATATCCAACCACACGTGCAGGAACTCCACCAACAATTGCGTATGGTGGCACATTCTTGGTTACTACAGCATGAGCAAGAACCACTGCTCCATCGGCAATCTCGACTCCTCCAATCAAGGTAACCTCTAAGCCTATCCAACAGTCATTCCCAATCTTGTTAACTAGTTCTCTCTCTTTGTCATAATATCTGAATTCATCTAACATTTGCGCCTTAGCAAACGTTTTCATCTGAGGATTCCTCCCATGAGAAAGGGAAAAGAACAAAGGAGAGGTTGTTACAAAAGGAGACTTGTATGCGTGTAATCCATTAATAAAAGTACATCTTGGGCCTATCGAAGTAAAGCGACCAATATCTGCACTCACATTACATTCATGTCCTATATAACTACCATATCCCATCGTCCCATAGAAAGAACTATGTTGTGCTACCATATTCATTCCTTCAAATCGGCAACGATAGGAGATATGCGTGGAATACCAAAACTTCACCTTATCACCATTATGCTTCTTCTGCCATAGATAGAGAAGAAGTTTATATAGAAAATGGATTTTCTTAATTGCGTTCAACATCATAATTCAAATTAATTATCTAACTCTCACGCTTAATATACCACACATAGTTTTATACAAGGCTCTCTCCAATCCTCTTCCGCCTGTACCACTAAAATGCCCCTCAAAAGAGAACAAATCTTTAGCATCATCCAATAAACAAGACAAAATGCTATTTACACGATCCATATATGGCTTGCACAAATAGCTTTCAGATTTTTTTATGGCAGCCTTTATTTCTTCAGAAATATACATTGTATGGATATATCCAATCAACTTTATCATCGCTCCAACTCCCGTAGTTTTAGTAAGTATAGATTTATGCCTTTCACACTCAGGCCAATATTCACGGAAAACTTTCTGTACAACTTTATAAAAGCTTATCAATTCCACCGCCATATAGCGATAACTAGGTTTCCCTTGTACCTTGTCCATATCTATATACCATATACCTTGAGGAGAAGACATATGCGACATCAGTGCTTCCGCCATACATGCCTGGGAAACATATCCACGACCTGTACCCAGCATTTTTATCTTATGGTAGAAAGGTGACTCCACATTTGTATTCATAAATTTAACCAACTTATGTGAGATATAGATAAAATTCTTTTCCCTATCGGAAGCATTTGCAGTATATTCCATACCATAAATATCATAATAAAGGGATTTACTTACTCGCTTTTGATTAAAATTGACTTCTGCAAACACCTGTGCCTGCTCCCAAATGTCAAAGTTCAACATAATCGTGCAGTTAAAACGATAACGTTCAAGATACTCTTTTACTATAGAATCTTCTTTCGTTGGGAAAAAGCCTTTTGTTACGTCTTGATACAAAGAAATCATACTATACAATCGATGCTGTCCATCTACTATATAAAAGTCTTGCGGCATAGTCAATTGTGAAATACCTCCTACCGAAAAACTTGTATCATCTATCGTCACAGCAAGAAGCATTGCAGTAGGGAATATAACTGCAACTTTTCTCTGTTCGTAGTCAGTTAATATAGCATTTTTTATATATCGCTTGATTTCTTTGACTCGCTTTTCATCAATTCGTCTTTGATAAGAATTATCATTATCTTCATTTCCAGTATTATATGGATTTTGACTTGGATCTTGACGATAAAAGAATTTAGCGTTATCTTTTAAATCCATAAATGGGACACAAGCTTGCAACATCAATTTTTGCGAATTCTCATCACCACTCAAAATATTTACATTCATTGCCATGTCATTTAAAATAAATCATTATCATCAGAATCACTAATATTTTCTGTTTGTTGGGATTCACTCACATCTTCTTCTGATAGGGAATTAAACTTTTCATCATATTTTTTATAAACAGAATCCAAAATTTCTTTTTTAAGAGATTCTGCTGCAGAAGATTTTAATATTTTTTCTGACTCAATGGTAACCAAACCTTGCAACCTCTGTTTTAGATATTCTTTTGTAACGTCTTCCGAAATCTTTGTTGCCAATCTTTGAGAATTTTCTTTTGCTTTTTCCTCAATTGATTTTAATGATTTAAAGCCAAAAAAGCCAAAAACAGAAATTACGACTCCCACGACAAACGTACCTATTGAAAAATATCGATCTTCATTCATCTTTTGATCAAGAGCATATTGATATTTATCCTCCAACATACGCTCTTGTCTTTTCATGACACTAATTAGGCTATCGGCTTCTTCTTTACTAATATAATTACTGCCTAACATCTTATCAGATTCCACAACTTCTATCCGGATAGGCTGGAATGATGGAACTTTAACAAATGCCCCATATACCCAACAACATATACAGAACAAAATCGCCAAGATACAAGATATGAGAATAAACTCTGCTGTTGTACTATCAGAAGGTTCTCTCGATTTATCATTTTCCATACTTATCATTTCTTTGAATATTATACAAATTAGATATCATCAAGAAACGCCATTGCGAAACCGACTCATAATACATCTCTTAACTATATCCTTCAACTCATCAATGCAGAAAGGCAACTGCATAATAATTCCATCTTTCTCACGAATACTTAGCAAAGGGATTGATGTTCCAACATAATCACTAGAAGACAACATTTCTCCAGTATGAACGAACTTAGAACGATATGCATAATAGTCCTTCATCTTTTTCTTCATCGTCTCACTTTTTGTTACATCATAAACAAAATCAACAACTCTTCTTGCGATAGAGTATCTTTGCTGGCCACACTCTTTGCACGTTTCAGGTTTTATGTCGTTTAAAGTTATAACCTCTAAGGCTGACATAAAATAAAGAACAGCCAGTTCTCCATAGTTTTCAAATGAATTTAAATGTTGAAATATCATTTCAGAATATCTTAATCCTTGCGCATACAAGCATACACTTTTGTCCAAAACAGACAAATTATTCTCATATAGAAAAGGGCTCGCAATAAATGTATCAATATACAGGATGATTTCATCTGACAACCGAATAGACTTATAGTGTTGCTGGCATGCTTCAACACAGGCATCAGTGTCACTATTGTTAGCGCTTGTACCTACACATATATACTCCATAACATCTAAAGACATATAAGCACATATGGTCTTAATCAAAGACATAATCATTGTCTTTGCATCAATTTCATCATAAGCTTTTACTTTTATCGACAATTTATTCCCCAAAATAGAAAAAGAAACGCCTTCTACCTTACCAAAATTAGCGGACTTGTTTAGAGAGCAGGAAAGACCCCAAATTTTGTATTGTCCAAGGCCATGTCGAGTTTTTGTGATACACCCTTTTAATCTGCTCTCGATTTGTTCTTTATTGGACATTTCATCTGGTATAGAAAAGATAATACTACTAAGACAACCTTTTATCTTTGCCTTTAAAGTAACTTCCAACGCTTTATCCAAACCTATGTCACAATAACCAACAAATATTTTATTTTCAACCTTTAATGGAAAGAGATTCCATGCAATCTTTCCAAACTCTTTTCTTATGTTTGCCCACAAGCATCGCAAGAAATCATTCGATTCTTTATTACTTTGCAATCCTAATGAAATATCAATATCCATACAAAACAATATATTATGAAAATCTGGTGCTAACTCTAGATTCCTTTAATTATCTAACTTATTTTATCCACCCTATCACCTTATATATCAGCAGCCAATCGTATCTACGATATAGCCAAGGATAGAGTTTCTTGCACTGTTCACTATAATACTCTCTCTCGCCAAGGAAGAAAGAAAATAATGCCATTTTCTCCCAAAACGACTTGCCCTTGAAATCAAGATAGCCCAAGAAATCCTTCTTGATGTTCTTGCGAGCACGAGAGGCAGAAGAATATTCTAAGTTTACTTGGGCTACAGGAACATGACAGAGACACAGGCTAAAGTGACGATAGAGTTTGAATATTCGTTGCAAATCCTCATATCTTCTCACTTTTTCATCAAAAGGATATTGCAAACAGATACTCTTTCTGTAAACTGTAGTTCCAGAGCATTGGTACAGATGCCCGAACACATGCTCCTTGAATGGATTCTTAACATAGCCATCTTGATAAGTTCTGCTCAGTTTTTTATTCCCTGCATTATTGACCACTACTTCTGCCAAAAACATATCAGCATTTGGAATTTTCTCTATGTACTTAGCAAAGTTCGAGATGGCATCCGGCAACATCTCATCATCGGCATCAATAAACAGGATCCATTCTCCCTTAGCATTCTTCACACCAGTATTTCGAGCCTTGCTCGGTCCTCCATTCCCCTGACGAATCAAGCGAATACGAGAGTCTTGGATTTCTTCAACTTTAGCCACAGAGTTATCTGTCGAACCATCATCCACTATTACCACCTCAAAATCTTGGTAAGACTGAGACAAGACACTCATCAGCGACTGCTTGATGGATGCCTCCTTATTATATAAAGGTATTACTACGGAAATCATTGTTTTTCGTTCATTTACGTTAAATATCTAGTAGAATTTTTCAATATCCTAACAAAGATAACATATATGCACATCTTTGCTTCAATTTCTTATCATCACCATAATCCCCTATTACTTTTAATTGAGAAGGTGAACATAAGCCATCTTCAGATATACCATTAACTGTGATAAAGAATCCTTCATCTTGCCTAGTATTTACATAGACCTGTTCTAATACTTTAGTCCTAGGATTTTGGGCAATTAATGGCAAAAGTCTATCTACATAAAAATAATCGTATTTTTTAAACTTATGAGTAACAATTAAAATAATAAGGTCATTTGACACACCTAATCTTTTTGCAATCACAAATAACTTCAACAAATTAGAATTAGCTCTAACACCTTTTTTTACTTCAACTGATTGAAACTGCTCGGCAACTTTATCGACCGCAAATCGTATTTCTCGTAAAGTCTTATTTTTCAAGAAGTCATTAGAGAAATACTCTTTCACATAATCTTCTCGAATATCAGTTTCTTGTGAAATCAAAGCCATCGCATATTTTTCCTTCTCTTCTGCTAATGAGAACGTAAATATGTCTTTGTTATAGAATTTAGACATATAACCTTTATAATCCGCATCATCACCATAAAAATGATGGAAGATAGCTTTTGTATTACCCCTCATGCATTACAAACACAACATTGCTTACACCAAACTTATTGCCAACTAAAGAATCGTTCACATTTGGCACAAAGCAACGATAACCATAATCCATCTGGGCTGTAAAGACATTCAGAATTCGAAAAAGATGTGCTGGGTCTAATCTGTCCATATCTTCTATGACAAGTACTATACGTTTCTTGTTTACTTTCTGATATGTTTCAATATTATCACGAATGATTTTCGTTACCACATCATTCTCATAAACAGAATTATCATCAAAAGAAGACAAATATTTATCTAAGAATGAAGTCTGATCTATTTCTTCCTTATACTTGTCAATTTTATTTCGCAAACTCTTGAACAGCTTTCCAACTCTGAGACCTGTGATTACCGCCTTAGATACGGCATCGTTTGCTTCCACGGCAGAAAGCATGGAAATAAAGGTCTCTGCCACAGAGCCGAAATGGCTTTGAATATAAAATTCAGCAGCCATTTTATCCGTCACCTCATAATTTACATCAATCATTTTAAGCTGTAGCATCTGCAAAAGAACATCATGCTTAATTAGATTGAAGATGTCATTGTTCGGCAAGACCTGGTAGTTTACAGGATATAGTGTGATAAATTCAAATGGAGAGTTTTTATCTTTCTTATATTTCTCTTTGAACTGATTCAAGAAGAATGTCTTGCCATCACCAAACTTTGCAGATAATATGACTCTGTCATGGGATAGCAAATGGTTTTCAAATTTCTCCATTGTATCGTCAACAGGGATGAAATTATCGTCTAGTATCATAGCATTCACTTGTTTTTATACGTTTTTCCTAGTTTTTCTATGCAACCAATCCAACCAATTCGCCACCTTCCCCATCAAGAAAGATGCGACTCCGCCATCACGATAGATTCTGTTGAAAATCTTTCCTGCTGGTGAAAATAAGAAGAAAATCTGTTCTCTGCCAACAGGCATAGTAGGAGAAACAAAGCTTTGCTTGCAATTACGAATCAAATTTTCAACATGAGATGTAATTCCACCAAATTCCTTCACCTCTTTATAAATCTGTAAACTGAAATATGGTGAATAGTCCTGATTTTCGATGAAACTCATATGCCACCAATGCAAGATAGCTGCATCAGCAAAATACTTTAATGACATTGCAACTTGTGCATCATAGATTCCAGGGAGCTCTTCTATAATATATCCAAACTGCTTATCTGTCGCAAGCAACGCTGGCTGGTCTTGACTATTGCCTTTCTCAAAACAAGAGAGCAACCAATTCTCATGCCATTTCTTGTAAAACTCTCGTGTTTTATCATTGTCGGCTACAAACATCACTCCCGAATTAAACCAGAACTTAGCATCAGAAAGTGAAATGTCAAACATTTTTTCTACACCTTTGGTTGGAGAGAACATACACTCAGACAATGGTAGATGCCCATCTGGCACTGCAGCCACATTACAGGTCAATTCATCTATACCATCCAGCTTCTTGCAAATAACTGTATCCGTATCAATAAACAGATAAGCACCTTCTATAACATTGCGCACTGTTGTTTTGATTTCTCTCGACCGCTGCTTGGCATTATAATTCTCAGGCACCGGTACGACAACAATCTCCGTAATCATGTCACAGAGTTTCGGAAATCTCCTCATATACTTCTCCGTAAGCTTATCCACCAACACCTTGACGCTAACTTCAGGATGAAATATACGAAGAGAATGGAGAGACACCCATAGTTCCTCCAAGAAATAATCCTTTTCAGAACTAATTAAAGTATATACTATTTGAGTTTTCATTTATAAGACAATAAAGAAATTATTTAGCAAAAGTCCTCTGATACAAATGTTCAGAAAGCAATTTCAAGACATATCCAGCAAAAAGGCTAGCCAATAGAAACACTATCAACATTCCAGCCTTTGGCAATTCTGCCAAGATTGAAAATTTAGAAACTACGATATAATAAGATGAAGAGACAAATGAATGGATGAAATACATATACATGGATAACTCTCCTAGCCATCCCCAAACCTTACCTTTAAAAACTCTCGATAGCCAACTTTTTGCATTGACACACCCCAAAATTAGCATCGGAACAAAAAATAAAGCCAAAGTATCATAATTGTTATACGACAATACTATCAGTAACATGCCAAATGCGCCTATAAAACCTATAATATTCACAAGTAAAGGTTGATTCTTAAAGCTATCTTTTTTTTGATCATATATGTATGATAACAACACTCCTATACCCATCTCCAGAACACCTCTCATTAGGTCACAACTCAAAGGAGAACCTTTCAATTGTTCACGCCAAACCAAGCCACAATCACCAAAACTAGTTAAATAGGTAATTCCTAATATTACCATTAACGGTATAATTATTGCGATAGCTTTATGCCCACAATTTTTTAGCAAGGAAAAAATAATTGCCCCCCCAAAGATCAATATGGAGACAAACCACAAAACTACATTGATATACGAGTTAACTTTGATAAATTCCAATCCTTGGCAAAACAACAGTTCAGGAATATGCACAAAATACTGTGATACAATTCCATCTATAGAATAATCACTTAGATAGATATATTTCTTTCTGTCTAACAACATCAATGCTATGATAGAGAGAACCATCGGATAGAAAAAACGCTTAATCTTCTTCCATGTAAAATCGACTGTTCCTACATCAGAATGTTTACGATACGACTGATAAATAAAGAAACCGGCTAATATGAAGAAAAACTCAACGGCAATATAACCATTAGGAAAAGGATTGACTGCAGGACAATGGAAAGGACACAAAATGCACATAAAGAAAAAACGCATGGCATCGATTGCTACATTTCTATTACTTTTCATATTTTTACAAAAACATTATTCAAAAAACAAATTCTTGCTTACAATCTTTTCTTAACCCAATTTTTCCATACCTGCATATTTGCAATACTCCCTTTCAAATATCCACGTTGATGAAAAGCTTTCAAAAAGCGAATCAGATCATTCAATTTCATTTGTGCTAAAAGAAATTGAAGAATATTCTCAACGTGACATTTATGTGCTTTCTCAACCAAAGGTTTTAGAAACTTCTGATCGACAGGAAGCTCATCCAACAAAGGACTAATATTGCTAGAATACCAATCAACAAATAGCAAATTAGCAGTAGCTACATTGATAATATTATTAGTATATCCTGATGTAGAGGAAAGATTTTCATTGGAAATACGAAACGAGAAAAGTATCTCATGAGTAGAAGCGATTCCATTTTGTGCCATTATCATTGCGGTGGCAGAATCACTTTTTGCAGCAGTTGGAAAGTCAGGGAAATACCCCAAATCTTTCAACCTTGATGTGCGAAACACGTAATTTGCCAAACAACTTACAATGGGAGTTCCACCAAAAGTAGTAGCAAATTGCGCAAAAGTCATATATTCATCAAGATTGTAATCAGCTCTCGTTATCATACCATCCTCAACTCTCCTAGCTCGTGCTCTCAATATATCTACTTGTGGATATTTTATAACCAAATCATCTATCTTCTCCAAGAAATTTGGCTCATAAACATCATCATCACTTGCCATTATCAGATATTCCGTATCACACATATCCACAAGCAGGTTCCAATGAGAAACGAGACTCTTACCTCCCATGTTCTCTTTATTTCTACGGAATGTAAAACGAGAATCACCGCCACATACTTTATCATAAATAGGCTTCAGGGGCTCAGGAGAACAGTCATCAGAGATTAACACTTTAAAATCCTTGAATGTTTGGTTCTTGATACTCAACAAAGCTTCTTCCAAAAAAGAAGCCTTATATGATGGCACAAGAAATGTATATTTTACTTTGCACATAAATAACTGAAATATTTCTTTAAGTATCGTAAAGGAGAAAGTATTTTCTCTCCCACTTTATAACTATTTGAGTTTAAAATCCCATTCAATTCTTTAGAAAGGCGATTAAACTCACGAGTAACATTGAAAGGGGTACCATAGTATTCTTCGTATTTGTCTATATGCTTACGATAGATATACATAGTTTTCTCTTCGTTTTTGGCTTTTGCTTGAAAGTTTACACTTGTAGCGCTGTCCGTAACTCTGTAGTGGAACAGTAGTTTAGGCTCCTTATAAATTGTATCATTATGATAAAGAAGTCGAATAAAAAATTCCCAATCTTCATAGCCTCGTAACTGCTCATCAAATCCCTTAATTCTATTAAAGTCATTGCGACGAACAATACAAGCACAATCTATGCTATTCGCAATCAACAAATCTCGATAAGAAGAATAACGCAATACAAATTCTCCCTTTCGATTTCCAAAATATTCTGCACCAGTATAATAAAGAATACAGTTTGGATGAGAGTACATATAATTAAATCCTTCTTCTAACAAGACCTTATCTATAATGTCATCACCGTCCAAGAAAAACAGCAAAGGAGCTGAGGTTAAGTTTACTCCTCTATTTCTTGCAGCAGACGGTCCAGAATTCTGTTGAAACACATAATGTATTCGCTTGTCTTTCTCTACATACAACTTTGCTATTTCTGCAGAGTCGTCAGTAGAGCCATCATCAACAATGATACATTCCCAATCACTCAATGTTTGATTGATGACAGAATCCAACGCTTCTGCCAAATATTTTCCTTGATTATAACAAGGAACAATAACTGATATCTTTGGAATCATATTCACATTAATTAAATTTATGATGTATTACTCCTGATATGCGCTTGAAGAAATCTCTTGTTCCCTGTGAGAAGACTAAGAATTCTCCAAACAAAAGAACAGATACGATACTTAATACAATCATTGAATATCCTGCAAAAGCAAAGTAATTGCTCATACGATGAGGTAATATGATGTCGAATAAATACGTCAGAGCAACAACGTCCAATACGACAACGATATATCTAAAAATAACACGGCGGAAATAAATCAATACTGATAATTTCAAACCATCATGAAACAGAAGAATTGGTTTCCAAATGCAAATGATAATTACCTGTGACAAGATACTTCCAAGGATTACGCCTTCATAACCAATGAGATAACCGAAACCTAATGCTGCAGAAATATTGATTGCCCCTTCTGCCATCGGGGCCCACACATCTTTAAATATTCCATAACCATTGATATAATGATCAACCGTAAGGCGAGTGATATAAATGCTTTGATCAAGAATAAGCAAAATCAGCAAGAATTGTCCCATAACATACTTTTCACCCAACCAAAGAGCAATAAACGGATGCGACAAGAAATACACGCAAATCAAAGCAACAGCAGCTATACAAAAGCGAGAATCGTACAATTCCCAAAAACGTCGCTCAATTTTTTGTTTATCACCTTCTGCTATCAGACTTCCCACAGCAGCTCCCATACTGCTATATACCATACTGAGGACATCTTTAAACTTTCCTACTAGTAATAGATAATTAGCATAATAAGCAACTATCGACAAAGTAGAAAAGGCATACATTATAAATGGTGTACCTTGAAAGAGTAAAACAGCAGTAATACGATGAATGAACAATTGCTTTGTCTTCTTAATTATATCAGGATATGCTTTTAATAACTTCCGACCTTGATAGCCTGTTGTTTTCAGCCATGGGTAATCTTTATCAATTGTTCTATTCAACCACCAGCAACCAAACAAGGTTGAAAACAAGCTTGTACCTATATAAAATAGAAAAGGATTAGGCACAATAGGCAGCATGAAGATTTGCAAAATTTTCAATGCCACACTTACACCAGTTGTTACTCGTGTTACCTTGTACCCCTTTTGGTCTGTATTAAGAACGATTTGACGATAATTAATAAAGTAGCCAAGTAAAGAATTAAACAAGAAAATTCCAAATACGGCATACGCATACCACAAAGGAAGTTTCATCCCACGAAATATCTGAGGGAAGAAGCACATTAAAACAATAGCACCTGCTATAACTAAATATGCAACCCTTCGATAAATCCATCCTTGTAAGGCTACAATTCTGTTGATTTCGTCATAATCTTTTGAAAATAAAGGTCTATATAGGAAATATGTCACCGACATGCCAATGCCCAACTCTGCCAGATTAAGAAATCCTAGCAAATTACCTGCCGTGGATTCCAAACCTACTACCTCTGGACCAAGATAATCAAAGAATATCTTTCTTGACCAAAAGCCAAGTATCATAAACACTACATAGTAGAAAAATGATACTTGAGCGTTTTTTAAACTTTTAACTGTTCTTGATTCTGCCATTATTTATTTAGTAATTTCTTTTCTGCTTTTTTAGCGATGAATGCATAACTGTATATGCGTAATTGGTCTGCTAACACCGAAAGGATGAATACTGCGACCAAAAACGAAAGGGTAATAATGGGATATAATATCCCTGAATATTCAGTATGTATAATGTTGATAACTTTTGTGAAGTATGTCTCAAATACGGCATAGTTGGAATGCAGGAGATATACTGCAAATGCGGATGCTGCTACCTTATTAACGACTTTACTATAAAATTTTATTTTAGAAAAAGCCAATAAAAGATAGGTAGATGCCAACACTGACAAAGGATTGACATACGACATAAACATACCATAGGATTTGTAAACCAGATGGGCACTTGATGAACAATATGTGATCAGCATCATTATCATTGCTGACACGGATGTTAATATCAGAAACAATGTCAAATCATGCTTTACTCCATGTGTAGACCAACGAGGACGATAAACATGTACATATCTGGCTGTGAGATATAGTCCGATAAAAAGTATCGGAGATAAACCAAACTTAATATAGTAGAGTGGTTGAATCCAGCCAAACAATATCATGAAAATCCAATACAGCACAAGTACCAATTTGCAATCTTTTTGAGGAGAGTTGTTGATGAAAGAATTCAGGATAGGCGAAAGGATATAAAGAAATAAATATGCATAGATGAACCAATAGAATTGGTATGAACCTATGAGATATTTATAGTCTCCTATCGGGAAACGTATACCACTAATCAACAAAACTGCGACGACAAAGACTGCAAGAAACAACCACTAGTATATGAATTCTGCAAGTCGTTTTATCTTTATCTTTATTCCAAACCATCCTGATATCATAACAAACACGTTGACACAAACAAGGCTTATTGCCTCAAACTCTGTGCGCAACACCATCTCTACACCACTATTTACATAGTCTTCAGCAGTTGGACGTCCTAAAGAATAGTAAAGAGAATGTAACAATAGTACTAAGAACATACTCACAATGCGAAGAAGTTCTATTCCTGATTGGCGCTGATTTGGCTTTTGTGCCGCTTTAGATTCGGGAGGGGTAAGTTTATTTTGACTCAACATTGAAACTATTATTTTATTTCTAATCTCTTCTAAATATATCTCGTGTGTAAACCTTATCCTTTACATCGTCCAGACATGCGTCATAGCGGTTAGCGATGATTGCAAGGCTTTCTGTCTTGAAGGCATCCAGATCGTTAACGACCTTGCTACCGAAGAAAGTGCTGCCGTCTTCAAGGGTCGGCTCGTAGATGATGACCTCTGCACCCTTTGCCTTGATACGTTTCATAATACCCTGAATGGCTGACTGGCGGAAGTTATCGGAATTGGATTTCATCGTCAGACGATAAACACCGATGACGCATGAATTGACCTCAGCTCCAAACTGATTGTTCTCAGAATAACTGTACCAGCCTGCTTTCTTCAATACTGCATCTGCTATGTAGTCCTTGCGAGTGCGGTTAGATTCAACGATTGCCTCGATAAGGTTTTCCGGCACATCGGCATAGTTTGCCAGGAGCTGCTTGGTGTCCTTGGGCAAGCAATAACCTCCATAACCGAAGCTTGGGTTGTTATAGTGTGTACCGATACGTGGGTCGAGTCCTACTCCATCAATAATGGCCTTGGTATCGAGACCTTTTACTTCTGCATAGGTATCAAGTTCGTTGAAGTAGCTTACTCGCAATGCCAAATAGGTATTAGCGAAGAGTTTCACTGCCTCGGCTTCCTTCATGCCCATGAACAAGGTGTCAATGTTCTCCTTGATAGCACCTTCCTGCAAGAGTGCTGCAAAGGTTTTGGCTGCTTCTTTCATCTCCTCGACATCGGTAACTCTCATGATGGCCTCGTTTTCTTCTGCAAACTCAGGGCGGTCGATAATCTTGGGATAGCCTACGATAATACGGCTTGGATAAAGATTATCATAGAGTGCCTTACTTTCACGAAGGAACTCTGGTGAGAAAAGGAGATTGAACTTCTTGACGCCCTTCTTGGCATACTTCAGGTAAAGGCTGCGGGTATAGCCCACAGGGATGGTACTCTTAATAACCATCACTGCGTCTGGGTTCACCTCCAATACCAGGTCAATCACTTCCTCGACATGGGTTGTATCGAAGTAGTTCTTTACTGGGTCGTAGTTGGTTGGTGCTGCTATCACCACGAAGTCGGCATCAGCATAAGCTGATTTGCCATCGAGGGTTGCTGTCAGATTCAGTTTCTTCTCTGTCAGATACTTCTCAATGTAATCGTCCTGAATGGGAGAAACTCTATTGTTGAGTTTCTCCACCTTTTCGGGGATTACATCTACTGCTGTTACATGATGGTGCTGAGACAACAGGGTTGCTATACTCAGACCAACGTAGCCTGTTCCGGCTACTGCTATTTTTATATCGTTGAAATTATTCATAGATTCTATGATTATGTTTAACTATGTCCTTCAGAATTTGGATTTATTCTGCCTTTATTCTACCGTCACACTCTTTGCCAGATTTCTTGGCATATCTACATTCAATCCCTTATCTACTGCCACATAATACGCAAGTATCTGCAGGGGAACGACGCTGAGAAGAGGTACCAATGCATTGAGGGTCTGCGGTATTTCTATCACAGAATCGGCTATCGCCTTGACTTGTTTGTCGCCTTCGGTAACAATAGCCAGGATGCGTCCGTTGCGGGATTTTACTTCCTGCATATTGCTGATGATCTTCTCATACAGCTGGTGATGTGTAGCAAGGAAGACGATCGGCATATCGGTATCTACCAAGGCTATCGGACCATGTTTCATCTCTGCTGCAGGATAACCTTCGGCATGGATATAACTGATTTCCTTTAGCTTCAAGGCTCCCTCTAATGCTACGGGATAGTTGAATCCTCGACCGAGATAGATGAAATTATGTGCATAGGTGAATACTTTAGCCAGTCGGGAGATCGATGGCGTCTGCTCCAACACTTTCTCCATCTTGCCGGGTATCTCTGCCAACTCGGCGATGGTCTCTACATAGTCTTTTTCGGAAAGGGTGCCAAGCTCATGACCTAACGCCAAGGCAAAGAAGGTAAGGACGGTGACCTGACCGGTGAATGCCTTGGTACTCGCCACGCCTATCTCGGGACCTACATGAATGTAGATACCTGTATCTGTTTCTCGGGCGATGGATGAGCCTATGCCATTGACGATGCCGAAGATCAACGCTCCATGCTGCTTGGCAAGTTGAATGGCTGCCAAGGTATCGGCAGTCTCGCCACTCTGGCTTATGGCTATCACTACATCATCGGATTCGATGACGGGTTCGCCATAACGGAACTCGCTGGCATACTCTACTTCTACTCGCTTGCGACACATCTTCTCTATGAGCTGCTTGCCGATGAGGGCTGCATGCCAACTTGTTCCGCAAGCTACGATGATGATATGCTTGGCTGACATGAGTCGGTCTTTATAGTCTGTAAGGGCTGACAACACGATGTGGTTGTTGGATGGATTGTCCTTATCCGCAAACAGGCGACCACTCATACAGTCTTTCAGGCACTGGGGCTGGTCGTAGATCTCTTTCAGCATGAAATGGTCGAAGCCTCCCTTGCTGAGTTTGGAGATGTCGAGGTCTACGGTCTTGATGGCATAATCGCATAACTTATGGTTGAGATTGATCATCTCTATATCCTTGCCGATTCTGATTTCTGCTATCTGACCGTCTTCGAGATAGACTACCTGGTCGGTATATTCTACGATAGGAGTGGCATCACTGGCGATATAGAAGTCTTGCTTGTCGGCTCCTACTCCTACCACCAATGGACTTGACTGGCGGGCTGCCACAATGTGAGTGGGGTTCTTGCATTCGATGACTGCTATGGCATAGGCGCCCACTACATCATTCAGTGACTGGCAAACGGCTGACACCAAATCTTTGCCATTCTGCTGATAGTATGAGTCTATCAACTGTACCAGCACCTCGGTATCTGTTGTGCTCTTGAACTGATAACCGCGTGCTATGAGTTGTTCTTTCAGCACCTGGTAGTTCTCGATGATGCCATTATGTACCAAAGCCAGGTCACCACTCATACTGACATGGGGATGTGCATTTTCGGCTGATGGTTCGCCATGTGTTGCCCATCGGGTATGGGCTATACCGATATGGCCTCCGCAGTCTTTGTCTGCTGCGAGTTCTTCCAAGTTTGCTACCTTGCCCTTTGTCTTATAGACATTGAGTTTGTCCTCTCCATTGACGAGTGCTACTCCGGCACTGTCATATCCTCTATATTCAAGTTTCTTCAGTCCTGCTATCAGGACTGGATATGCTTCGTTTTGTCCTATATATCCTACTATTCCACACATAAATTTATGGTTATGTCGTTATATTCTGATTTGTATTGTATTTTTTGTTTTATTATAGTTGCGGCTATATATAAAGTACACACGGGTATGAGTATAGTTTTTTTCTAAAATCAACCCGTCCTTCTTTACCATTAAAGAAGGCTCCACCTCTCTTCTCGGTCTTCTCCCCTCAGGGGAAAAGAAGAAACCGCTCCTCCCTGTCGCTCTTAACCGCTGCGCTATAAGGTTGACGGACCATCAGAGGTCTCGTCAGAGGGGTTATGCGGGATAGGACCGCATGATTATAGTCCATCATTGTGATACGACCTTAACTGCTTAAAGATTTCCTCCAAACAATCAGCTACTCTACTCGCATCCTCCAATTGATCACAAAGATATGTTGCCTGAGGCTCAGGATTGTTGTTACGAATCATCGTCTTTAAAGCTTCAACTATAATCTTCTTTTGAGCAGATTCCTTAATATTTATATTGTACATCATAATAGTTATCGATTTTATGAATTTACACTATCTGTATAGCCAAGTAAGTGTTTCGGCATGCCAATCACCCTTGAAACGGCCAACACATTTCAGGAATTCATAACGAAAAACCAGAGACACAATCTAAGAAAATATTTTTTGTACGAATCGCAGCAAATCAGAGCCATTTGGAACTCGTCTGCAAAAGTACAAGATTTTATCCAAAATTGGAAGAACGATATATTCAATTCTTTTTCAACAACTTAGACTACATAATCTGGATGCTCGCGGAGAGTAGGGAAACGTTTACAAAGAAGCAATCTCATTTTCTATAATCATTATTGCAGGCTTAACTTTATTGTAAGCTGCTATAGTCGTCGATGGACTTGAAAATGTAGCCATTACAACAATAGAAGAATGAGCAGCTTTATTCCTTATACCCGTAAAAGTACTTGTAACATTTACCAAATCTACTAAATTCTGTGGTTTCAACTTATCTTCTATATTCTCCCATGTATCTACACCCAATACAGAAGTAAACACTTTAAAGAGATTGCTATAATAATTGAAGCCAAAATTTCCTTTGATATTCTTTTTAATATTTTGTTTAACTATAGGATCAACAATATGATTATCGATATAGTCATAGACAATAGAATCCACAGAATCTTCTATCCATCCCGAGAATTCAATGACAGCTAGTTTAGAATAAAAAATAGGTAAATCCGGATCCAAGATACTATTATTATATTCTGTATCCAACCTTTTCAATTTTGCTTCTATATCAGTATAATTAACCACGAGCAAATATTATTTTAGCCGCATTTATACGGTTTTGAACCTTCTCCAATGAACCTAGACCTTCCTTCAAGGCCTCCTCAGAGAAGTTCTTATCTCCTTCAACATCTTTATAAAGTTTATTGATAACATCAGCCCCTTTAGTTTCCAAAGCACTTATATTTGCTGCAATACCAATCAAAACGGCTTCAAAAACATTTTTAGACGTAGAAAGTTTCTCAATCTCCATAGCAACTTTTAAACTCCTTGATAGCAAACTTGCATATTCATTTTTCACATTTTCTGTTAAATCTTTATGACTTCTCATAAAATCATTTAGAAATGAAGCGAGCTTGCCTTTGTATCGATCTAGGTCATAATAGAAAGCAAAAAACCTCAAGATACGCTCTTCATTATTAAACCTAGATGTTTCAACCTTTTCTTTGGTAAGATGATTGGCATTCAACCAATCAGGAGATCTTGCTAAATCTTTAAGCAATGTATTAAAATTGCCTTGAAATATACAATTTCTAATTTCTTGATTATACAACTTGTTACCCCCAGAATTTAAACGATAAAAAATCTGGAATAAATATTGCATATGAGAACCTTTAGAATAGTCGCAACGTAACACAGTTACTGGTATCGCTAAATTTTCAACAATATCAATAATATCTGGACTATTTTGCTCTATTTCTACTTTTTTCTTGCCAGAAATTCTTTCATCTACATCGTCAATTTTGGATAATTTCCAGTCATTATCACCTAGAAACTTACAGATAGTAGTAATACGCTGTAATCCGTCAATAACATATCTTTTTTGGCTATGTACATCCAAACTGATACACATACTTGGAATTGGCAATTGTTTAATCATACTATCAACAAAAAGGGTTTGTGCTCTATTTTTCCAAACTTCACCACGCTGAAAATCAGGATAAAGATCTATTTGACCTTTTTGGCACATTCTATACAAATCTGCACAAGAACGTTGTTCTGTAAAAGCTACAATATCTGCAGGAGGAACCACTGTATCCAAAGCATCTTGCTCCTCTTCTTGCGCTCTATTTTCTAAATCTGTAAAATCAGCAAAGGTCATTGATTCCATAATTCACCTCAAATTTAATTTACATTTAAATAAATTCTCTTTATTCAAAATCTCAAAGATATCATGATTATGAATACTACACAATTATTAGTATCCAATAAAAAATGAACACTAATATTTTCCACTATATAAATAGTAGAATAGTTATATTTTTATACTTATGAAACAGAATACATGTAATATTTGGCTACTTGATAATCAAATATTGTGACATTACTTCCATTTACAGTAACATTAAAATAACTTGCAGTATGATAGTCAAAACCATCTATAGTATTAACACCTTTTCGAAGATTTATATAAGATGTCGTTGAATAATCAAACAAATTGGGCAAATAGCCTGATACATAACAACTTCGCCTGTAATCAAATAGAGATATATAATTCCCTCTAAAAGTACAGCCCATATTATAGAAGCCACCTAATGTATAATCAAAAACGCCATTGGCAGCTTTGCCAGCAATCATCATATAAGCAATTGCTGCAACACACCTCCTTGTCTCATTAATCATGACTATTATCTCCTTCTGTTTGTGCTACATCTGCGGACATATCATCTGGTGATTTGAAAGGCGGCCGAGGCGGAACTGGTGCTGTAGGTAAATGCTGCATCTGCGACATTACGATTTGAGCCTGATTGGTAATATTTTCGCAAGCTTGATTAGATTCGGACAAAAGTTGATGAATCCGATTAGCTTCGTTTTCGGCCTTACCTAACATTTCATCAGTCTTGAATATTGAGTATAACGAAAAGACAAGAAATACTATCATCAAACAACTCGCCCATAACATCAAAATATTAAAATCCGCTTGTAACTTGTTATATTCAGTTTCCAACAATGCCTCTACTCTATTTTGGTGTCTGTCCAACAAATCGGCTATTTTCTCTATATCATAAGTTTCTCTCTTCTGAGGATTAAACACCGGACAGAGTAGGTCTTCTAATATTTTTGCATCCTTTCTTTGTAATGCTACTATATCATTTTGAGCTTGTCTATAGTTGGATGCCAAGAAAGCAAAACAACCTAAAGCCAAAACGACAATTAATAAAATACAACAGACGAATCGATGTCTGGCGCTAAAATTGAATACTGAGAGATGCTTGCATTGTTCTTTTCCCAAATGTTCATACTCACTTTTCATTGTTCTTTGTTTTTTTTATTGATTAATCTTACTACTATCATAACTTATGATAATAACTGCAAAAGATTTATACTGTTCCATACATTTCACCGCCTGTTCCTTTATTATATATCAAGCTCAGAACTAAGAACTTTTTCATGAAGTAAATACTCTGTTACCTTACACTGAATATAGCCTTCAAGATAAGCTATGCATAAACCATTGACTTGTAACATGAGCTTATTTTTTTGCCATCAATATTCTTTTACTCACTCTCCAAATAGCAGGAAATATTCTCAATCTGAGCATCCATTTCATCTTGAGAACAGATTTTAAAAGGTATATCTAAAACATTTGCAACCTCGTTAGCATACGCTTTTTCTTCTTGCAAAAAATCATTTATGAAGGATAATGAATATTCTTTTGAATCACGAGCTATTAACCTCTTTCTTATTGTATCAGAACTGGCTTCTAATAATAATATCATATCAGGATTAATGGTTTCAAAAACTTCTAACGGAACTCGTTCTATGTTCCCTTTGTTGTCTATAAACAAAAATGACCATCAAGAAGATAAGGATTCTTATAACAATCAATATCTCCAATTAATCCTGCATACAAACATATTTTCTAAATAATGCCATAAAAATCTCATCTATCAGCACTATCAAAGCAAATCTAAAGAAATAACTATGATAGGAGAAATCCGTTGAGGCAAGAACACTGAAATCAGGCTTGTTTACTTGATAGGATAGCGTATTATGCGCACAACGGTTTCGATGCCTATAAACCAACTCTTCATACCTTTTACTCAATGGTGATTGAAATAAGCTGTAGGACTTAACTGGACCTAAAGGATAATTTAGTTGTCTAATATTTAAGACAGTTCTAAACTTTGACTTGAAAAAGAGATATTCCCTGTTCTGCCAGACACATAAGTTTGAAGTTGAATACAATTGCTCTATATCATCCTGTATCTTACCCATAAAAGTAGCATCAATCAAAGTAGAGGGTTCAAAAGACGGCTGCATCTTCTGTATTACCTCTATCAAATCATTGAATATCCCATTTTTACTGCTATAGGTCGAACATTCTCCATACTTTTTCTTATTAAGGAAATCATACCTATAATCATAGTCATGCGTAGCCAGTTCCCAACAGATACATTTCATCTTTTGCTCTTGAGCTCCTGTCATTTTCAAAAACAAAGATTGCATCAAATATTCACCCATAGGATAGGAATCGATACCATCACCGGCAGCCCTACTCGCTGCGATTCCATCCTTTAATATCTTTTTTAAAGGTGAAAGGATAAAATCGGAATGTTGACTAATATACATAAGAAGAATATATTTTACAAGATTCTACTAATCGATTACGTATAAATGTCACTCTATTTGAGTTTTTTAGAAAAGACGGTTCACTTCTCATTTTATCTATTGCAGCCTCTATTTCTGACTTTAATGTTGCATATCTTCCTCTATTATTCACTGCTACATATTGCTCCCGAATCTTACGCCCTTCAAACAAGACATAGTACATTAGCCCGAACAACCAATAATCAGCTTCATACCATGAGGAAAATATTCTATTATCCTTCAATCCCATGCGAAGTTTCATATGACTAATAGTAGATTTCAAAGTTTTGAAACGTTCTTTCCATACATCGTCGGGGAAGATTTCAGAAAAATCAAATTTATCAAACTTATTAACTCTGTCTTCTTGTTCTATTCCAAGAATATATGAAACATAGTCTGCATAATAACTTTCTCGAGAACTATATGCTGAATATCCCATCATAACATCCCAGGCGGTATCATGATTAGAAGAACAATATTGAGAAAGAATTGCCAAATACCTAACAAAGTCTATCTTAACAGGTTGCAAATCCTCCATAATTCTCAAATCACCCAACACATCGGAGCCATCATCGCATTTACCTTCAAAGAACTTTGTGAGATTTTGATTCTGGTAATACAATGATTTGCGACTATCCATAGGTTCCAACTTCTTACCAAAATAGTTGATATTTCGAAATAGCTGCGAAAAGTTTTTCTGTACTTCTGTTGCAATTCTTGTTTCAGGCACGACATAGGAGAAGCCTAAATAAGTTTTCTCGAAGAATTCATCAGTAAGACCATTTATCAGGTCATCTGTTATTCTGATATACTTATCACTTGTATTTATGTTACTAATAATTTCAAACTTATCCTTGCCATACTTTAGTATATCTGTATATTGCCATAGGAAGCCTTCAGATGGAGAGGCACCATCATCAACAGCACTATCATCTTCATTTGCAACTTTTATGCTATCACCCATCTCAAATTTCTTTTTGTCTGGGAAATAGCCGAGATAAGCTAAAAGTAAAGAAGTTAGCCTCTGCTGCCCATCCAATATCAAATTCTGTCTTATGGTACTATCATCATACAATGCAATTGTAACTGGCTGTACAAACTGTCCATCGGACAATGATTGCAATAAACGTTTTACATCACGTTCACGCCAAACAAAATGACGTTGGTATTCTGGCAAAACTATATTACCAGATAGCATCAACTTAATCCAATGTTTCAGGGTATATTCCCCGTAATAAACCTTATTTTCCATTTTTCAGAAAGTTTTAGTTATCGCTATATCATCAAATTACTACTGACATTTATTTGTTATGATAACTGTTCTTCTAAAGAAACTTTGGACAGCTGATCAGCAGTAGTACAAATTGGAACTATTTTTGAAAGAGAAGACGGGAGTTTTCCACCATCAACCAATATAGGAATAATTTTTTTATGGTTCGCTCTCATTTCTGAAATTTCAATCTTTTGCATGGTGCTAATTTTCTTACTTATTATAACAAGACAAATTGAACAATGTGAGATTTTCTTTTTTATTTCTTTAGATATGTCTTTACCTGGTCTTAATGTATCCGTTCCATATTGTGGTGAAATCATACTATTTATTCGAAATTCATTTATATCTCGCTCAAATTCCTGTGGAAATGAAATGTAATATTGCTTATACCTATATCTATATGACATCAAATAAGTTGCCAAAATTACAGATGTCAAAACAAGACTAACAACAAAAACAATAATTCCTATAATTTTACTTTTGTCCCAAACTATTGTTTTGTATAAATATAATGATTCATAGACAATAGTTACCAAAACAAATATTACGAATATATTTTTAAATGTAAATTTCATTTTTAGCCGAATATTAGCAAGACAAACAAGAGCATAACAACACATATCAAGTCGGGCAACAATATTCCCCACCAAAGATTCCATTTATCTTCAATAACATTTCTACCTTTTTTCCTCAATATCGTATTAATAATAAAATATACACAAATAACAAGAATAACAGCACTATAAAATTGGTTTCCCGCAACAATCTTCTCTTCAGAAGTGAGATTACCTAAAGTTACTTTATTGGAATACTCCACACATATTAGCAGCAAGGTTGTTGCTAACATACCTGGAGCCCAATAAAACAAATCTCGTCCTTTGAAATTGTACCTATCACTATAGCAATTATATTGAAAGAATGTACCAACGAGTGTTGAGATAACTGGTACTGCCACATATTTAGCAAAAGGCAGACTTAAAAATGAGATTAAATCCATAATCAATATAATGGAACATTAACATCAAATGGAGAATCGAAATCTTTCAGCATCGCATGCTTCGTATCTTTCTCTGAGAGATTGGCATGTTCTGTTGGGATTTTCCAATCAATACCAAGGCTATCATCAAGGATAGAGATACCTCCATCTGCCTCTGGATGATAGAAGTTATCACACTTGTATTGAAAGACTGCTGTTTCTGAGAGGACGGCGAAACCATGAGCAAAACCCTTAGGGATGAAGAACTGGCGATGATTGTCTTCTGTCAGTTCTACAGCCACATGCTTGCCATAGGTTGGTGATCCTTTACGGATATCTACGGCTACATCAAGGACTCTGCCTTTTACGCAGCGCACCAGCTTGCTCTGGGTATATGGTGGGCGTTGGAAGTGCAGGCCTCGCATCACACCATAACTGCTCATTGACTCGTTGTCTTGGCAGAAATGAACACTGTGTCCCAGGATTGGGGCAACCTTTTCTTCAAACTCTCGCTCGCTGAAGCTCTCGAAGAAGTAGCCACGAGCATCACGGAAGAGGCGTGGCTCTATAATGAGTACGCCTTCAATATCAGTCTTTATTACATTCATCGTTTTTATATTTAAAAGTTGTTGGCTCCATGCCAGGTGCCGAGAAGTAGCTTATAAATAAGTCGCACGAACTTCGCCTACCATACATTAACTACCTACTCCTTTAATTTTTCTATTTTATACCAAAATAATCTGCAAGTATTGGAGTCAATACTTCTGCAAAGCGTTTTTTATCATGCCTATCACCTACTTTGACATCTTTATTATAATAGTTTTCAAAGAATATAGTCTTTAATTGATTTGGCATTTGCCCTAATTGTCCTATACTACACCAAATCAAATCTAATTTACGCTCTACCTCAATACGCTTTAAATGAGCTGCAAATTTAACAAATTCTTTATTTATTACTTTATAGGAATCAGTATCTATATTCACTACTTGTTCTGCTAATTCCCCATGGTTAATTGGTGCGTTTGCAAAGAAAGATTCTGTGCCAAAAAATGGCTGATTAGGAAAATCCTCATGCAAATCAAAAAACACACGCAGCACAAATTCTCCTATAACGACATCAAGAACTTTATTCTTATACTGTGCAAACAGAAAGCCATTTCCTGTCTTACAATAATCATGGCATCTCAGTATCTTATAGCGAAAAGGTACATCACTGAGTATCGTTTCTAAACTTCCGCCATTTTCTTTTAGTTCAAAATAGCTTTTCAAAGAAAGTTGTAAAATTTGATTTAACTCATCTCCTAAAGAAAAACCATAATCTTCTGTAACAGACATTCTCCAAACTACAGACAGCCAAAAGAATAATGGTATATCATTTTCAATTTTTGCTTGTTGATTTATAAAATGAGCATAAGGTGACTCCAAAAATACAGAAAGCCTCTTTTCACATTGAGGACAGAATACGAAATCTTTTGCAACCGAATTCTTTGAAAGTTCCTCATCAATCCGTTCTTGTGTAAGCTTATCTTTATCAAACAAATCTTCAATTTTAGTGTCAGGTACAGATCTACCAGTATATACACTATCAATTGAGCTTGATATTGTAAAAAGGACTTCAGAATCACGCTTTCCAGAAGAATTATAACTCGAAAATGATGTTATAAGGAAACTAGGCACTATATGAGAATTGGTCTTAGTTGCCTTTTTCTGATTACAAATTAAACACACATCACTCATAGTTTCTCATTTTAAATAACAACCTTTATCTATACTATGTCCCAGATTTATATCAGGAACTCTTTGAAATCCATCTCGTTCTAAATTATCTTTTAATCTCTTCGATGCTCATAAGGTATTCGGTTTGATTGAGGACTCACAAACTTAATCTCGACGGAATATATCACGAGTATAGACTTTATCCTTTACATCATCCAGACAAGCATCGTAGCGGTTGGCGATGATGGCATGGCTCTGTGCCTTGAAGGCTTCGAGGTTATTCTCTACTACCGAAGAAGGTGCTACCCTCTTCCAAGGTTGGCTTATAGATGATAACCTCTGCACCCTTTGCTTTGATACGCTTCATGATGCCCTGGATGTAAGCGTCCAAAAATGTCACAACGCCCCTATTTGCGGGCTTTTTGTAAAGCTCGCAAATTTCATTTTTAAATTTCTTTCACTAAAAATTTCATTAATCCAAGCAGATTGTCATTGGAAGTAGGTTCTAGAACAACGACCCCTTGCGCTGTATGGTCTGAGGACGTATCGCTCGTTCTGCTGCCAGGTTATCTATGGTATATTCACCATCGTTTCGATAGGCGAAGACTTGCTTCCAAAACTTATAGAGATAGTTACTGCTGGCTCTTTGTTCCACTGTAAAGATCCGAACGAAGAAGAGCGATATCATTCTCCAAGTCTTTACGCTCCTTGGCATCCTTCTCCCGTTCTGCTTCCAACTGACGGTTCTTCTTTTTGGCATCTGCCAACAGGGTCTCAGCAGTTTTCAGCTTTCTCTTTGTATCAGTAAGCTCTTGCCTGGTTTCTTGTAATTGCAGAAGCACAACATCCAACTTTTGAGAATGGGTGGCACTTACCGCCTTGCTTTCATCATTGTATGTTTGCTGTTGAAGACGCGACAAACGAACCTCATTCGTCAACTCTTTAATATTGGCGGTAAGGCGGCTTATCTCCTCATCCTTGGACTGAATCTGCGAATACAAGAATTTACAAAAGTTATGTAGTTCTTCTCCTGTCATAATCCCTCCAATCTAGACACTAAGTCCTTCATGCCGGCATAGTCAAGCCCACCCTTCTTGACAAATAAACCATCCGCCGTTTGGATGGTAATGAACAGGATGAGCCAGTCATAATCAACTGCTTCATCTTTGCAATACTTACGCAAGCTACGACCCTTGCGGTTCTCTGGTTGTAGTCTTGCATCACCTTTTCAAAATATTCTTTGCTTTCCATTTTATGTGAATTTTAAAACGGTTGCAAAAATAGTATTTTTCATGCAAGCCACCTTACGCTGTATTGGTGGTTTACTCACCACTATATTACAAGTAGTTACACCTATCAGTTTTTTGAAAAAAGTTATATTTTGTTCCTCATTGCAGTATCGCTCTGCACTTGTCGTCACTCGAATGAGGAATATTGTTTTATTAACCTATGCTTGGTTTATGGCTAAACACTACAACACACAAAATGATTCTGCTTCCTTACCGGTTCTGCGGCGATAGTCATCACGCATTCGCTTTTCCATTTGTGCTATGTATTCTGCCTTTCGCTCCATAGAAGCCTTGAAGCGACGCATGAAATCTGCTTTTTTTTCTTCTATGTTCATAACGTAATCTCCTTATTAATTATTGTATTTTTTCGACTCCCCTGTCCCCCTCTTGCGAAGAGGGGGTCCTTAACCCACTCCCAAGCCCTCGCCCTTTCCAAAAGGGCAAGGGATGTAACCGCTCCTCCTGTCGCTATTAACCGCTACGCTATAAGGTTGGCGGGGCATCAGAGCCCTCGCCAGGATTGTTTTAGCGGGGATGAACCCGCAGGGTGAAGACTTGCTGAAACTGTTGGGCGGGATGGGACCGCCTTGCTATTATCTTGTTAAAGGTGCTGGGTACTACCCCTATTTTAAAACCACATTAGCTTGCAATAAGTCACAAAGAGAACGTAATGTCTTTAATGTATAAGGACGAATCGTCAAGTCATCACAAACTATCTTCTTATCCTTACCCAAGAAAAACATTCCACAATGATCATTAAGACCTGCTTTAACAGGATATATTCTTAATCTATCTTGTAAGTTTGCTAAATAATTTGGAGTAAAAAGAGCATATCCGACATAATGGCTTTCTGTCTTTTTAAAAACATACTTACCTTTTTTATTCAAATGCTTTTGGTCTATAAAAGACAGCCTGGACAATGAGACATAAGACTCTACTTCACCATTCGTAAAACGTCGAAGATTAAATGCCGCAAAATTTAACTGATGGGTATTTTCATCATAAAAGGCTGGAGAAGACAACAATCGAGCAATCTCCTCCATATCTTTCAATACTGGTTTCTCAAATGTTATATCACATTCCATTAGGCTATGTTCTTTAAGACTTCCAAAAATTTAGGGAGTTCCGAAAGTTGGAGGATGCCCTCTTTCTCTATCTCTCCATAATTGACATCATACACTATCCTATCACTAAGAATAGATAAACAGGCATCTCCTTTGGAGGTCTTCCATTGCATTAATATATAGCCATTGGTATTTGGGAATATTGCCAATCCTTGAAGTAACGATTCACTACAGCAAGCAACAACCTTCCGAGAATAATCACACGCTTCTGATGATACGGAAGGTGAACCTGCGTAATCCCAATTTGCTGGCAAATCTCGAAGTTCAAGAATTCGCTTCTCAAGTCGTTGTCTTAACGAAAGACTTGGCTTCTTTTTCAAGTGTTGCTTCAATAATCGCAAAGCTTCTGCCATAGCATCAGTCACACTGATGTTATTCTGCTCTGCTATTGTTGCATAGCCTTGATATAATGTATTATCGAGTACCAATGTTGCCATAATCGTAATATTCTAATTATTGGCTGCAAATATAACGGTTTTTGATGAAACCACCAAATTTTTGGAAGAGATTTTGCTTCTTGCTCTAATCTCCCTCAGATTAACGTATATCACCAATACAGCGTCCCTACGATATTACAAGTAGTTACACCTTTCTATTTTTTGAAAAAAGTTATATTTTGTTCCTCATTGCAGTATCGCTCTGCACTTGTCGTCGCTCGAATGAGAAATATTCAGGATTGTGACAGCAGTAGCTACGCCACCTTTATTGGTTTAAAATATTCAACAACTCAGCAGGAGTATAAACGGGTAAAGAAGAATTCGTAAAATCCTTCTTGTTACGAGTTACAATACAATCTCCCGCAGCTCGCAAAGCTGTGGCATTTTGAGTTGCATCTTCATAATCCTTCCAATCAGAAGAGAGCATTTCAATTACCGTATTGCCTTGCAAGTCCAAAACATCTACAAAATTCGACACCGCCAGAAGAGTTTCTTTTACATCTTGATACTCATACTTGTGTGCTATATACATGGCTGTAACATAAGACAAAGCTGATGTCATCAACTTTATGTCTCCTGTTATTCCAAGGGCAAAGAGTTTATCTGCATCTTCAGAAAAGCCCTCCCGATTTACAACGAAATCTATTAAGATATTCGTATCTATGAAAACTCTCATAATGCATATTTTTTATCAACCAACGCATCTAAGCTATTTTCATCTGCCGGTATCGGCTTGCCACCTTTTGCCTTTAATGTTTTAACATAAGACAAAGCATCATTAAACTCAGCAGTTTCTAATAGCTTTTGCTTAGGTTGTACCTTTTGCAAAAACAAAGAAATCGCCTTTTCTATTGCAGCTGTCACACTAATATTATGTAATTTAGCATAACTTTCTGCACCTTTATATATATTGCTGTCAATTGCTATTGTGTTCATAATTGTATCTCCTTTTTTGTCTGCAAATATAAGAGTTTTTGATGAAACTACCAAATTTTTAGAGGAGTTTTTACTTCTTGCTCTAATCTCCCCCAGATTAACGTATATCATCAATACAGCGTCCCCACTATATTACAAGTAGTTACACCTTTCTATTTTTTGAAAAAAGTTATATTTTGTTCCTCATTGCAGTATCGCTCTGCACTTGTCGTCGATCGAATGAGGAATATTGTATTTATTAACCTATGCTTGGCTTATGGCTAAACATTACAACACACAAAATGATTCTGCTTCCTTATCTGCCTTTTTTCCTTCTATGTTCATAACGTAATCTCCTTATTAATTATTGTATTTTTTCGACTCCCCTGTCCCCCTCTTGCGAAGAGGGGGTCCTTAACCCACTCCCAAGCCCTCGCCCTTTCCAAAAGGGCAAGGGATGTAACCGCTCCTCCTGTCGCTCTTAACCGCTACGCTATAAGGTTGGCGGGGCATCAGAGCCCTCGCCAGGTTTCTTATGCGGGATGGGACCGCAGGGCTGAAAGCGGGGCATCAAAGGTCTCGCCATGTTGTGCGGGATGGGACCGCAGGGCTGAAAGCGGGGCATCAAAGGTCTCGCCAGGTGGTTATGCGGGATGGGACCGCAGGGCTGTTACGGGAGTATTGTCTTCATTGATGAAATAGAAGTTTTTACAAGTTTTCTACCAGAAACTTGATATAGTCATCATTGACATTGGATATTTCTCCTTTATCATAAATTGTTAGGAGTGTAATATCCATCGTTTCTGCATCCAACAATATATTCAACGTCAAAATTCTAGCTCCACCACTTTTTCCTTTGCCTTTAGAATTAATCGCCATTCGTATCTTACGAACGCCAGCCCCTAAGTCATCTCCTGCAAGCGGATTATTCTTCAGCTCTTGTTTCCATACGTCAAAGTCATGCAACAAAGAGTGATATTTCTTCATCAAACGTTTAAACTGACGTTTAAACTCACTACCAGTGCTTATGTTCACTTCCATACGGCTATGCTTCCTTCATTTCCCGAATGAAATCATCAACATCCTGAAGCTTTTTACCTTGCAATTTAGCAAGTTTAACCTCTTGCAAGGCCCGTGACAAGCTTTCCTTGACATAAGCCTTCTGCTTCTCTTCTATAGTCAAAGGTGATTCTTTAATTATAGACGCAGAAACAACTCCACGCAACATCTCAATGGCATTGCGAATACTAGCAGATGGCTGCGTATCATCTATTGTAACTAATATCTGTTCCATATCCTATCTTCTTTTTATTAAAATGATGGTGCAAATATAAGGGTTTTCTATAAAACAACCAAATTTTTGGAAGAGATTTTGCTTCTTGCTCTAATCTACCCCAGATTAACATATATCATCAATACAGCGTCTCTACTATATTACAAGTAGTTACACCTTTCTATTTTTTGAAAAAAGTTATATTTTGTTCCTCATTGCAGTATCGCTCTGCACTTGTCGTCGCTCGAATGAGGAATATTGTTTTATTAACCTATGCTTGGCTTATGGCCAAACATTACAACACACAAAATGATTCTGCTTCCTTATCTACCTTTTTTCCTTCTATGTTCATAACGTAATCTCCTTATTAATTATTGTATTTTTTCGACTCCCCTGTCCCCCTCTTGCGAAGAGGGGGTCCTTAACCCACTCCCAAGCCCTCGCCCTTTCCAAAAGGGCAAGGGATGTAACCGCTCCTACTCGTCGCTCTTAACCGCTACGCTATAAGGTTGGCGGGGCATCAGAGCCCTCGCCAGTTTTTTGTGCGGGATGGGACCGCCTTGCTGAAAGCGGGGCATCAAAGGTCTCGCCATGTTGTGCGGGATGGGACCGCCTTGCTGAAAGCGGGGCATCAGAGCCCTCGCCAGGGTGTGCGGGATGGAACCGCCTTGCTAATGTTCGGGTTTCAACATAAACATATTAACAATATTGTTGAATTCTGACACGTAATCTACAAAATGCGGATTATCTTTTCTTAGAATCATTGCTGCGTAATTATCTACTCCTTCTAAGTCTTGGATATTAGCAACCATAATGACATATTGTTCTTTGTCATTAGCATAAGCAAACCAAGAATCAAACAGGCGATTTCGCATAGCTTGCTTTCTATCGCCCGTTTCACATATAAAGGAGAGCAAACTCGTTTGTCTCAAAGAAATTGTCTATGATAGCAATTACGGTATCTCGCACCTTCATATCACGAGGTGAACGTTGCTTGTTCACATTCGTGATATTAAACATGTATGCCTCGCCATGCTCCAGCAAGTCATCAAGATCAAAGCTAATAGCAATCTCAACGCTATAATCTGTTACGAAACGGTAAGTATTTGGATTTACCATCATAACATCATACGGTGAAGAGGCATTGATTGTTTTCAAAGAAAGCTATTTCATGTCACCAAACATTTACAAACTTTGGCTCTTCTCCTGTACGAGCTAAATAATCCTGACGGAGCATCTGCTCTAACTCTGCCATACGCTTTCTTTTTCTTTCTTTTGATGCCATGAATCTTTTCATCGCAGCATCACGTTTCTCCCAAAATTCTTTATTCAATATTTCCATAAAACCTCCTATTTTTTTAATTCAGTGCAAATATAAGGGTATTCTGTGAAACTACCAAATTTTTAGAGGAGTTTTTACTTCATATGTAAGCGGTCACTTGTAACCATCTATATGTATATCACTAATACTGCGTCCAAACTATTTATCAATGGGTTAGGTATATAAGTATTTTTTCATTCAAGCTTGCTTTTGTATCTACTGTTACGACCGTATCAAATGATCCGGTCAGTAATGGTGGTTCTATCCTTGTTGTTATCATAAATTTTTCGACTCCCCTGTCCCCCTCTTGCGAAGAGGGGGTCCTTAACCCACTCCCAAGCCCTCGCCCTTTCCAAAAGGGCAAGGGATGTAACCGCTCCTCCTGTCGCTCTTAACCGCTACGCTTTAAGGTTGGCGGGGCATCAGAGCCCTCGCCAGTTTTTTGTGCGGGATGGGACCGCAGGGGGAAGACTTGCTAAAACAATTGGTTGTGCGGGATGGGACCGCATTGCTGAAAGTTTTGCTGAAAGCGGGGGCATCAGAGCCCTCGCCAGAATTGTTTTAGCGGGGATGAACCCGCAGGGGTGAAGACTTGCTAAAACAATTGGTTATGCGGGATGGGACCGCAGGGAGACTTAGTTGCTATTCGACTTTTGACAGGATTACATCTGGAGTTGTTCCCATCAGGGTTATAGCGGATATCTTGTGACCGCCATTGGCATTTAAGGAATGTCCACAGTGATAGAGGCTATCATCTATGATAAGCCAGCGGTCATGAGATTCGTTACGCCATTTTCTAATATCTATATGATTATCGGGGAATAGATGATCATGTTCTTCCATCAAGCGTTGCATTCCTTGTCCTACACCTACTGTGTAAATTGTGGCTGCTACATTTGGCTTACGAACATCAAGTACACTTAGGGTTAACGATGAAACATAGCCATCTATGATGATTACTCGACGATTGGCTGTACGAATCAAGTTCTCTAACGCAACACGTGCGGTATAAAAGTCTCCTTCAAAGAAGACCATCTCTGCTGGAGGGGTTGAGGTTCGAATGAAGAAGTCGAGCTGCTGTTGCTGCTTAGCTTGGACATCTTCAATATGGGTCATACGTTTATCCATATTCTCCTGTAAGGCTATCAAGTGACGATTTACGGAATAACCTTGGAGAAGGTATTGCTTTATAACAGCATTCGCCCACTGACGGAAACGGGTTCCTATTGGACTCTTTACTCTATAGCCTACAGAGATTATAACATCCAAATTATAAATTTTAGTACGATATCTTTTGCCGTCTGCGGCAGTATGTAAGGATTCCTTACATACTGATTTTTCGTCTAACTCTTTCTCCTTAAAGATGTTACGAATATGCATAGTTATATTGTTACGAGTTGTACGAAACAACTCTGTCATCTGTGCTTGGGTAAGCCAAACCGTATCTTGATCCAGTTTCACCTCCAACCTAATGCTATCATCTGGTTGATAAAGTACTATCTGTGAATCATCTGCCACAGGCTGTATATTATTGTCGTTTGCCATGATCATACATTTTTATTGCTAATATAGCGACAAAAGTACGATTATATTTCGTAATTACCAAGGAATTATGAGAAATTCTTTCGACTCCCCTGTCCCCCTCTTGCGAAGAGGGGGTCCTTAACCCACTCCCAAGCCCTCGCCCTTTCCAAAAGGGCAAGGGATGTAACCGCTCCTCCCCGTCGCTCTTAACCGCTGCGCTTTAAGGTTGGCGGGGCATCAGAGCCCTCGCCAGTTTTTTGGGCGGGATGGGAGCGCAGGGGAGCTATAGCTGATTTTCAAGTTCATCCACTACATCGGCTCTCAGGGTTTGAGGGACGGTGGCTGCACTCACCATGATGCGTAACAAGGAGTCTTTTAAGAGTTGCTCCTCTTCCTTTAGCTCGGTGCCCACAAATTTCAAATTCCGTAATAGTACGAGCCTCGTGTATATATTCGCAATGCTCTCCAAAGTTAATGTGCCATCGTGATGGGGTAACTTCGAAAGAGTACGGGGATTCATCTGTAGAAATTTGGAAAACTGACGGATGGAAGTGAAACCCCATCTCTTCTCTATCTGGCGAATTTCTTCGGCAGCGGTGGATATCCACCTATTCGCCCCTCCATTCGCCTGCTTTTCCATCTTCCATACCGTGAATTATCGAACATCGCGTCCTGACTAAAACAGAGGGTATGATTTTCCGATGGTTTTTGTTAAAAGCTTTTAAAAGCAGTAAGCAGAAGTTAAGAATGATGCACTCATAGGTGCATCACGTGATTTTCGAAGAAGTATATCTTTGCAGCATAATCAGTTGACTGATAAACATGTTTTACTATATAATATAATAAGGTATATGAAGCTAAAAGCAACTTATACTCGCCGTATCTTGGCGATAATGTATTTCCCCGACTGCGAACCAGCATGCTCTATTGAAGATGTGCTTTAATGAACTCTCATGATGCGCATCGTTAGGTGCTAATGATGCGCTTTTATAAGTGCTAATGATGCGCATCATTAAGGTGTATAAAAGCGCATCGTTAGGTTGCACTAAAGAGCGACATTCAACGACGCACTTCGACAGATGCCCCTGAGCTGATGTTGTATCTTTGCACCAGCTAAACGAAGAATGAAGAGTGAAGAGTGAAGAATTCGACATCTGGGTGCACTCAACTGTCCTTGTTCGGAATGAAGCAAATATATTTAGTATTAATTTTTTAAACAACTTCAAACTATGAGTAAATCTTACAAAGTGTTTCCTCGCACCTTTACCATGGGTGAGAAAAAGGGTCAAACTGTTTATTCTGTTCGTCCTGTCTGAACCTAAGAAGGCGAATGCCAACTTGGTGAAGAGCATCAGTCTCGTGAAGTACAGCGAAGATAACGACCCGAATGGCGACAACAACCCTACTGACAAACTTCGTGTCGGGTGCGATTAGTTGGTTATTTCACCGCCTTAGCAATCATCCTCGTTTGTTTGAGAAATGAGGGGAACTTGAAGTATGTCCAAGATTCCTGTTCCTGCAACTCAACCATTCCTTTGCACAGATGGCTTACCAACGAGGGACAGCTCTTCTTGCTGAGGTGATTAATGATTTCATCAAACAGCTCGGTGAAAGTGTAGTCAGGATTGAATGTTTCTGTGATATAATTATATAACTCGTCTTGAGCAAAATGGGAAGAAAAGACCAAGGAGGCGGAAAGGAACTTGAAAACGGCATCTGCCAGTTCTCCATTTTCTAAATACTCCTCGATGTTTTTTCTTGCCTTTGCCAAAGCTTCTGAAATATTGTTTATGTCGAGTTTGCCGTCAGCCTTTACAAAAGCCTCTTCCGTTTTTGAATCATGAGTGATTACGGATGGGAGGTCAATGACTGGCACCTTATGGAGCAGGACGTAACGCTGGAGCAACTGTCGCCAAACCAACATGCGTGCTCCTTGCCACATTTCCACAGCTGCTGCTACAAGAATGTTAAATGTTGAATATTGAATGTTGAATGCTTTGGCAACTGCCTTTGCCATTGCATCTATATCATTCGTATAGTCGATGTCTGTTTCTATCGAAAAGCCACCTATGCCATTGACCTTTTCAAACTTATACTCGCTTTGTGTGAGCAGGTATAATAAACGAGGATATTTCTTCGACTGCAAGTTTGCATGGAATATTTCTCGCTCTTCCTTATTTTGCGAAGCATAATAATCATAGAAACCTCCCCATGAACAGATAGCCTTTATCTTTCCACCATCCGTCTCTAACAGGGCGAAATGAGCATAATATTCATAGTCCTCATCGAAGACTGGAGCATATTTGTCTGCCTCATACTCCTTGCCTCTGAAAAAATCCCGAAGGTTACAACGGTGGACAAGCTCCGTGATACCATCATGATGCAAGACAGCGTAGTCCTGTCCTTGTGGGAGGGCGATTCCAGAAGTTGGGGTAAGGAACGGACGAAGAGTTGTATCTGGTATCAGTTCCTTCAACCCTTGCTCTACAGTTCCACCAGCAGCCTTGAAGTAATTAGCGAGGATACGGAAGTTACTGCGCATAGAATCATCGATATTGCTCAAAACCTCTTGTTGACGAGATGCTATCTTCTTAGTAACCTTTTTGTTATATGCTATATCTGAAGTATGGCGATTGCGATAGACAGTCAACTTTTTCAGATAATCCTTGAAATGATTGCGCAATGTTTCAGAAGCATTTTCCTTTGGATCTTTTGCCTGCAAATAACCTATCATCTGGTCAATGGCACGCCATGCGCCCACTGCCTCAGGCTTGGCACCCTCTGTTGCCTCATGCACTATCTGCATGTCGTATTGACGGACATTGGAGATATTGAGACAATGATTGTTTCCAAAGCGCACAAAAAGATGACGGTCTTTCTTGCCCTTATGCTTGACTTGCTTGACAACACCTTCCCAGCCAGCCATCGGACCACTGAGAATACGGATGGTATCATTCACCTTGACGAGGTCACTATATCGCTTGTCAACAATACTCAATCCCTCGATGCCATCGGCTATCTTGTCATTGTAATAGATGAAGCGTTCCATATCATCATCGGGTATCTTCGCTCGTTTAACGATTTCATCCAATGTTCGAGACTTGCTATCGGCACAAAGAATATGTGCCTTGGTGAAAAAGGTACGCTCTACCACCTCGGCACTTCTCGCACGATAATCAACACCCTTATACATGAAGTAGCCATATTGGGAAAGAATGCTCTCCAAACGTTCTTCACTCTGTACTCGGATGAAAAACAGTCCTTGCAAGACTGGGGTGAAACGTACTTTTTTCTCGCCCAGTTCATTTTTGTAGGTTCTTCTTCCCATAGGAAAGTAGAAGTCAACAATTGTATCTTTAAATTTCTCACCCAACAAATCTATTGATTTTTGCTCAGTGAAAACATCTGTCTTGACTATGTACCACATAAAACGTTAAACGCATTTGGTCGCAGAACACATCTCGGCTTCCCCTGAAAAGATTTCTCTTCCCGAGTTATTGGGGGTGTGATATGTATCACAGCATTGAAAAATCAATAGACTAACTTCCACTAATCTTCAATACTCCTATGTCTTTCAGCCTTCTGCATACATGATGCAAGCAAGCCCGTGTTTAGCAAATTGTGTGTCATACGCTCTGCTTATATGAAAGCCATATTTATAGTTTCTATTCATTTTCTGAATCTCTATGTAAGAGATACAGAATCAGACTGCAAAAATAAGAAAAATATTGTAAATAAGCGAATTACGCGTGTTAAAAAAATAATATCACACCACGAAATTCAACAATTATTCAGTAATGATTTTGGACAAGCCTTAATACCCTCAGATTATCAGGAAGTTACGAAGTTTTCAGTATCTTTCACATAGAGATTCAGAAAGAAGGTATAAAAATAACATATTTTGAGGTAATAATTCGTTTTTTCTACTTATAAATCAAAAATTACCCTTTATAAAAACAAATATTACCCCTATAAAATGTAAGTTTCATGTATCTTTGCATCAGAATTAAAACAAAAAGGCGTTGGGAAACGCTAAGAATCATCTTTTACTTATACAATATATATATTAGAGAATATATAAAAAGCCAGTTCCTTAGGAACTGGCTTTTTTATTTTTAATAGCATATCAATTTCACAAATAACATGCTGCTTTTATTATAATATAGATTAGTTGATAATTTCATCTTCCACATCTTCATCCTCTACTACTTCATCCTCCATATCAGCCAAAGGCAACTGACGATTAATCGCAGCATTAAAGGAAATGATAGTCTCGCTTCTAGACAAGCCTAAAGGCTGGAGCTTATCATGAATAATTTCCAGGAGATGATGATTGTTGGAAGCATATATCTTGATGAACATATCCATGCCACCAGTCGTATAATGACATTCCACCACTTCTGGAATCTTTTTCAACTCAGCTACAACCTTGTCGAAATTCTCCGGATTTTTCAAATACAATCCCACGTATGCGCAGGTCTCGTAACCTATCTTCTCTGGATCTATAATAAACTGAGAGCCTTTGATAATGCCTAAGTTTGTCAATTTAGCAACACGCTGATGAATGGCTGCACCACTTACATTACAAGCTCGTGCAACCTCCAAAAATGGAATACGTGCATCCTGAGAAATTAACTTCAGGATCTTTCTGTCTAATGAATCTAATACTTGTTTTGACATAATTATAATAATTTGAGTGCAAAGTTACTACTAAAATTTAATATTCGCAACTTTTTATACAACTTTAATTATAATTTTTAATTATTTTCCATTATCTTCAGCAGAATAATTGATTCTAAGGGCTTTTGATTGGCGTAAAGCTTGCTTAACGTCAATAATAACCCCCATTTTAGAATACTTATCCGCTTTGATTGAAACGACCATTGCCTGCAAGTCTTCAGGACTCATTCGCTTTTTCTCTGCACTCATATAATCAGAGATTTCAGAAGGAGTTATTAACTTATCGTTCATCTGAACACAAGCAGAATCATTCTGAGGCTGAGTAGCAGCAGAAATAGGCCTTCCTATATAAAGATAAGTAACAGCAGACTTCTTGGTTAATCTTGTCAGTTCCTTTCCCTGTGGTACTTGAAACTTAACCTTAACCGTTTCATGCCTCATATGAGTAACTATCATGAAGAAAAAAAGCACGGTAAATATCAAATCCGGCAATGAAGACGTATTCAAGCCAGGAACTTCATGAGAACGTCTTTTAAAACCCATACTCATTGCTTGCCTCCTTTCTCTTCAGAATGCTCTTGCTCTTCTGCCATTGCATCTACTCGCTTATCAGAACCAACCGATGCATTCGCATAAGACTCCGTCACGCGTTGCTGGCAGTTCTTTCTAACGCTCTCCTTTTGAGAGGAGCTCAGGGCATCAAATGCCTTTCCAAAATGCTTCATAGAATATTGATTGCGTAGTTCATTATACGCCATCATGATTTGGTTTTGCATTTGAAAGTACAAGTCATAATCTGCCTCTCTGTCGCTCTCTATAGAAATGAGATGACGATTGCCTAAACGATTGACAAACTGAATGATTTCACCTTTCAGTCGAGAAACCTCAATAGGCTTATCATTCAAGAGCAAACGATGATCGGCAGTAACATGCAAAGCCATCAAAGTTTTCTTATCTACTATCGTTTCAGTCTTCAACTGTTTCTGAGGTTCAGGAGAAGGTAATAGACGAAAAAGTCCCTTGTCAACATCCATTGAAGTCGTGACAAGAAAGAATATCAGCAACATAAAAGAAATATCTGCTGTTGAAGCGGTGTTCACTCCAGGAACTTGCCTTTTATTTCGTCTAACAAACATAATTACTTTTTAAATCTTTTACGGTCTTTTCTGATATAACGTGTAGCACCAAATAAAACTGCTCCTATAGCACACAATAACAATGTGGCAGAAGACCATATAAACATATCTGATAATTTAAGCCACAACCAATCAGTAAAAGCCTGTCCATTAATCAAAATCATTCCTGAGGAACCCAAGACGAACGTTAAAACCAACAATGCCAAAGTTCCTCCCCATGTAATCCAAACAATATTCCCTGCAGGAATACCATTCATCTTCATCTCACCCTTGGAGTTTCTTTTACTGGCCCTGACAAATGAATATATTGCCAGACATAAGGCTAAGAGGAAAAATATCCACATGGTAACCAATAAAAGATTAGTAAAAAATGGAGCATTAAAATCCGGGTTCTCCTCGAAAGGCATATCATATCCTACAAAGAAGAACAGGAGAAAAGTAATCACAGCAAAACCTACCAACACATAGAATATGGACTGTGACAACTTTTCTGTTGACCATTTCTTAATATTACTAATTTTCATCTTTATACTTTGCTATAATATCCATCAGAGAAATCGCAGATTCCTCCATCTGGCTGGTGATATGTTCGATCTTAGACAAGATATAATTATAGAAGACCTGTAAAATCAGAGCAACTATGATACCAAAAATAGTTGTCAACAAAGCGACTTTCATACCAGAAGCCACAATCGTAGGACTAATATCTCCAGCTTGCTGAATTTGATCAAAAGCCATAACCATACCAATGACGGTACCTAAAAAGCCTAAAGAAGGAGCCATTGCAATGAAAAGAGTAATCCACGAACATCCTTTTTCCAAATTAGCAACCTGCACAGAGCCATAACTTGAAACCGAACGCTCTATATCACCCATCGTATCCTTGATGCGCAGCAGACCCTGATAACAGATAGAGGCAACAGGTCCACGGGTATTACGACACAATTCTTTTGCGCCTTCAATATCACCCGCAGCTACTTTCACATCAAGATCAGCCATCAACTGCTTAGCGTTAATTTCAGAAAGACTCAGATAGACAATTCGCTCTATACAGAAAGCCAAGCCAATAATTAAAGCTATGGCAACAAGCGACATAAAGCCTGCATTTCCCTCAATAAACTTAGTCTTAAGTGCTTGATGGAATCCCATCGACTCTTCTTGTGCCCATATCGGTAAAGAAGAAGATATCATAAATATCAATATTGCGAAACGCGCAATAAATGTATATTTCTTCATATTATTTAAAAATAAGATACAGCGGAAAGAGGGGGATTCGAACCCCCGAACCGGTTTTGCCGGTTACACGCTTTCCAGGCGTGCCTCTTCAGCCACTCGAGCACCTTTCCTTCATCTGCCGTCATAGACGCTATTGAATACAGAATCTAACAATACCATGATAAACATAGCATCGCAATTCGGACTGCAAAATTATCGCTTTTCGGGCAAAATACCATAAATAACTATTCTTTTTATATTTCTTTAAGACAATTGTCCCGTTTTTACGCCAAAAACACGTTCTACGTTCTGATTAGTCACCTTTGCAACCTCTTCTTCACTGACACCATAAGCAGTTGCCAAGGTCTTCATGACTTGTACTATAAAGGCACTTTCATTACGCTTACCACGATATGGAACAGGAGCCATATAAGGACTATCTGTCTCTAAAACGATTCTTTCCAAAGGAACTGCTGCAGGAAGGTCTTCACGCAAATGACTGCTCTTAAACGTTGACACACCACCAATACCAAGCACAAAATTATCATACTCTAATAATTCTTTAGCCTCCTGCTGGTTGCCTGTAAAACAGTGAAAGACTCCACCTGGCAGTTTATCTTTCCATTTACGTAATATATGCAACATTTCATTCTGAGCTTTACGACAATGTATCATCAGAGGAAGTCCCGTCTCGCAAGCCCACTCAACTTGTTTTTCGAAAGCCTCAAGCTGTTCTTTTTCAAACTCACGGCTCCAATAGAAATCAAGTCCGATTTCCCCGATTGCAATGTAATCGCTTTTATACTTAACCCCGTTCAAACCATCCACAGCTGTAAGATGCGCATCCAAAATAGCCTCTATTTTTTTCAATTGTTCTTTCCAATCGGCTTTCACTTCCTCTGGATGAAGTCCTACCATAGGATATGCATAGCCAGGATATTCATGACTTAACTTCAATACTGCTTCTGATGTCTTCACATCAATAGCAGGGAGAAACACCATGCCGACCCCAGCCTCCTTCGCACGCAGAATAACTTCCGCGCGATCTTCATCAAACTCCTCACCATCAAGATGAGTATGTGTATCTACTATTTTCATATACATCAATATTTTAAATCCATATTAATAAATATGCGGTTCATGGCGCCGATAATAATATACGATGCCATATTCACGACAATGATTAAAACGGGTTTCAGGTGGTTCATTCACAAAATGATGTTCTATCTGATTCCATAAATCCAAAATCACCTCATCGACCGCAGGTCTCAACAACCTGAGTTTTTCTATCGAATCATTCACCCTATCTTGCAAAATGCGTTGCCTTTCAATGGCCTCACAATATATATCATAATGGGTAGAGACCATACCTATAGTAGGATTATAAATCGGTCTTCCACCTTGTTTGAGTCTGGCTTTCTCACCAGCAATAATTTTCTGTCCCCAGTCCAAAAGTCCATCTATCGTTTTGAGATGAGGAACAGCAGACGCTTCCTCGTCAAGTCCATACAGAGTAAGACAGCTTCGTTTGATTTCGCCGCGTTCCACAGCTAAAAATAAGACTTGCAGGAAATGGCTTAAATACATCATCGCATTTTTCTGCAATTTATCTATCTTCCCCGTAAATCTGGTCTGAGCCTTCAAGTTGACCTTATACTGCTCTGAAGCAGTCAACAACTTATCATACGCAGGTTGCGCTTTATTGATTGTCTTCCAATCAATAAAGCGTTCCCTAACCGTATAAGTATCATTATTGTCCAAAAGCGTTTTCAATGCTTTCAGCCTTGCAGTATCAGTTTTTGGCAGTCTCCTATATGGCACTTGAATATCTCCTCTACTATTTTAAAAAGTTACTTTCAATACAAACAATCCGACGAACACCTGTTAATATTGGCGTTTCATCATTTTTTGAGCATACTTGCGCAATTCCTCTTTTTTCTCTTCAGGTACATTGACAGCGTCAAGGAATTTCTTACTTTGTCCGAAATAATAAGCAATCTTATCTTGCGCCAATTGATCGATACCTATCTCATTATAAAGACGAGTCACAGCATCTACTTTCTCATTTCTGTCAAAATCACGAGCACTAACCCAGCAGGTTAATTCCTTACGCTGTGCATCATTGGCCTTGTTGAAAGCATTAATGAGCATATAAGTTTTTTTATTAGAAGTGATGTCACCTCCTATTTCTTTACCAAAGACCTTAGAGTCACCATAGACATCCAGATAATCATCCTGCAACTGGAACGCCAAACCAATTTGTTCTCCAAACTTATAAAGATTGTCTGCATCCTCAGCACTTGCATCTGCCAATATTGCACCTATTTTCAAAGCACAAGCCAAGAGAACACTCGTCTTGAGACGAATCATCTCAATATATTCTTCTTCCTTTACGTCATTGCGAGTTTCAAACTCCATATCATATTGCTGACCTTCACCAATTTCCAATGCAGTAACCGTAAAGAGATCCAAGATATCTTTTAAATGTTTTGTATCACACTGCATCATACGTTGAAAGGCAAGAACCAACATAGAGTCACCAGACAAGATGGCAGTATTATCATTCCATTTTTTATGGACCGTCAAATGACCACGACGCATATCGGCATTATCCATCAAATCATCATGCAACAAAGTATAATTATGATAGGTCTCCAAAGCGCAGGCATTCATGAGGATGTCTTCCGGATTTTCCTTATAGAGATTATAAGCCAAAAGCATTAACGTAGGGCGAATACGTTTTCCTCCCATTGAGAGGACATATTTAATCGGTTCGTAAAGAGACTCAGGTTTTCTGTCGTATGACAAATGGTCCAAGAACTCATTAACCATCTTTAAAATTTCATCAGCTGTCTTCATTATATATTAAATTTATTATTAATTAATCGAACATATCTTTTTAAGATTCACGTTACAATTGAAATACCACAGGAATAGCAATCATAGTACGACAAACCTTGTTCTTATCCATTCCTGGTTTCCATTTCGGCATCATTTTCAGCACACGCATAGCCTCATTATCCAAGATGGGATTTGCCGACTTGCTCACTTTCAGATTGGCCACACTACCATCCTTGTTGACGATAAAAGACACAACTACCGTTCCCTGTATTTTATTCTGTTGTGCAGAATGAGGATATCTTAAGTTTTTTGTAAGCCATTGCATAAAAACAGACCACCCCCCAGGAAATTGTGGTATTTTCTGTACAACCGTAAAATTGATTGGAGCCTCAGCCAATGCAGCTGAATTGGATTTATCTACCACATTTTCTGGCACAGCCTCTTTGATATCAGAGCCATCCACTTCCCCTTCACCATCACCAATCACCAGTTCACTTGTAGTACTGCTGATTTTTTGAGGAGCAGTTTCTGTTTTCTCTGCAGTTTTCACCTCCTGCGTAATGGATTTAGAAACGGGCGCAGAAGGAGCTTCTGCCGATACCATATCCTTTTGTTCTGCAGGCATATTCATCTCAAAATCCTGTGCTAAATCCTCCAGATCATCAGAGTCTAAATCGGAGTCTGAAGCATGATTTTGATATTGCAAGCCTACAAATACGAAAGATAAAGTCATAACCATACCCAGCAAGAAAAAAGTTCCCCGCTTATTATCCAGTCGTGCACTATTAGTCTTCTTTATTTCCACTTTTAAATCTCCTCTTTTGCAGAATCTTCTACAATAAATGAAGTGTACAATCGTTATATTAAACGAAATCAATGCAAATTTACGTCTTATTATTGAAAAAAAGTGTATCTTTGCAAAATAATTAGAGAATTTAAATGAAAAAAATAATTTTTTTCGCTCTCTTGACGCTTTTTGCATCAAAATTACTCGCACAAGAGAGCCAAACGGGATATAATTTCCTCCGCCTACCTGTTAGTGCTCATGCTGCTGCACTTGGTGGAGATAACGTCACCTTAATAGAAGATGACGAAGCTCTCATATTCCAAAATCCTGCCTTACTTTCATCGGTAAGCGACAAGACCATTAATCTCAATTATATGAATTATATGTCAGGAGTCAATACAGCTTCAGCTTCATTTAATCGTATCATCAAGGAAAAAGCTTCCTGGGCGGTTTCTGCCCAATATATGGATTATGGTAACATGAAGGAAACCGATGCCAACAATAACATCTTAGGCGATTTTTCTGCCAAGGACATTACCATAGCCGGTTACTTTTCATATATGTTGAGCGAAAAAATTGCTGGTGGTATTGCTGCCAAATTCATCACTTCATATATTGGCGACTACAATTCTATTGGAGTGGGTGTTGATCTCGGTATCAATTATTATGATCCCGAGCACGAATGGTCCATTTCTGCTACTGCCAAGAATTTGGGCGGACAGATAAAAGCATATCAGGATGAGTATGACAAAATGCCGATTGATTTACAAGTGGGAGTCAGCAAACGCTTTACGAACACTCCATTAAGAGTCTCCGCAACTTTGGTTAATCTCAACAATTGGGAGAAGAGTTTTATCTATCATGCCGTGATTGGAGCAGAACTTTTACTTTCCGATCAGATATGGATAGGTGGAGGCTATAATTTCAGAAGAGCAAAAGAGATGAAAATAGACAGCAACTCTGAGGAGAAAGGCAGTAGCCATGGAGCAGGACTTTCCTTTGGAGGAGGTATCAATCTCAACCGTTTCCATCTGAATATTGCTTACGGAAAATATCACGTCAGCAGTAGCAGCATCATTGCCAATTTAGCATATACATTATAAGATTATAATTCGAAACAATATCATAAATATCCAATAAAATGAAGAAAATTACTATAGCTATAGATGGTTACTCTTCTTGCGGTAAGAGTACGATGGCGAAAGACCTTGCTAAAGAAATAGGTTACATATATGTTGATACAGGAGCGATGTATCGTTCGGTGGCTCTCTATGCCATGCGTCATCATCTCTTTCTGGAAGATGGAAGTGTAGATACAGACAACTTAGAAAAAGAAATGCCAAACATCCATATTTCTTTTAAACTGAATCCTGACACACAAACTCCAGACTGCTATCTCAACGGCGAATTGGTAGAAAAAGAAATCAGAACTCTGGAAGTATCCAACCATGTCAGTCCTATTGCCGCAATACCTTTCGTCAGAAAAGCCTTGGTAGCACAACAGCAAAAAATGGGAGAAGCCAAAGGCATCGTAATGGATGGTAGAGACATCGGCACTACGGTGTTTCCTCATGCCGAACTGAAGGTTTTTGTTACTGCCAGTTCACAGGTTAGAGCACAGCGCCGCTATGATGAACTGAAAGCAAAAGGAATGGCAGCCGACTTTGATGCTATACTTAAAAATGTAGAAGAACGAGATTATATTGATACCCATAGAGAGGTATCCCCTCTCAAGAAAGCTGATGACGCCTTGATTCTGGACAATAGCAACATGACTATTCCTCAACAAAAAGAATGGTTGATGCAGCATTACCAGACCGCTATAACACAAAAATAGCGTTAGATTTGCAAAAATCTGTTAAACAGAAAGATTTCAGCTAAACAATCATAACTTTCATTGAAAAATAGTTGGAATTTATTTTTCTTTTTAATATATTTGCAATCAAATGACAAGGTAGTAATGATATAGATTATAAATTTTGAGTTAATTACTGTTTTTTGAAGGTGGTGGGTCTTCGTGAGAAGCCTTACCACCTGTTTTTATATATGCATATTTACTCAGATTGATCGATTGCATTTTTCAAATAATTCATGATTTCTTCCATCAACCATTTTGGTGTGCTTGTAGCACCACAAATACCAACCGTCTTCACATTCTTCACCCAATCCATATTGATTTCATCAGCACTCTCTATCTGATAACTATTCGGATTCACACTTTTACATTCATTGAATAATACCTTTCCATTAGAGCTTTTACGGCCACTGACAAAAAGTATCACATCATGTTTGCTGGCAAAGTTTGCAATATTAGGCATGCGATTTGCCACTTGTCTGCAGATGGTATCAAAACTTTTAAATGTAGCTCCATCTACAATATGCTTCTGACAATAATCTATAATGCGATGAAATTCATCCAAGCTCTTGGTCGTCTGCGAATAAAGATAGATATCTTTGGAGAAATCCAACTTACCCATTTCCTGCAGTTGTTTCACTTCATCAAACTTCTCTACAACAATAGCATGACTTTCCGTCTGACCCACCAATCCTAATACTTCAGCATGACCTTTCTTTCCAAAAATAACAATCTGAGCATCAGGATTGCTCACAAACTGCTTTTTGATACGTCTTTGAAGTTGAAGCACAACCGGACAAGTCGCATCAATAATCTCTATATCATTCTTTTCTGCAAGAGCATAAGTCTGAGGAGGTTCTCCATGCGCACGAAGAAGAACCTTTACATGATGAAGATTTTTCATTTCCTCATGATCGATGGTGAGAAGACCAGCTTCGTGAAGTCGCTCCACCTCCATACCATTATGTACGATGTCACCCAAACAATATAGTTTGACACCCTTTGCCAGTTCTTCCTCTGCTTTTTTAATGGCAGTAGTCACGCCAAAGCAAAAGCCACTGCCATTATCCATTTCTATCTGCATACCTGTTTCTTATTATTTTTTCACTTGTATTCTTACTACCACCTTCGCATGGTCAGGATCATTTGTAATCATCAGTACACGAGGAGTTCTTGAACGCAGCTTTTTGAGTATAGCTGCAATGGCAGTCACTTTCAGTTTCACAGATTCACCAGGTTTGATGGTTCGCTTTCCTAATGAAACCTGCAGTCCCTCAGTAAACATCTGCATACTTCTAATTTCCAGATTTGACTTTCCCTGATTTGTCAGGATGACTTCACCTTTCAGTTTTTTCTTGCCATTGAAACTGCCCAAGTCCAAAGTTGACGTTGACAGCGCAACCTTTGGAGCTTGCGCTTTCTGACTGGAAGTCATCTCTTCAAATCCAGGTAACAAAACTGCAGAAACAGAGATTTCTCTCTCAGAAGAGATTTTATCGCCAGGTCGCTCTCCCAAATAAATACTTGTCTGGTTCAAACCGAAATCATGCAATTTCTTAGAATCAAGCGTCAGTACAACTTCTCCAGAGCGATGAGGCCCCAAGCGTGAAGGGGATACCTGTGCGGTCAAATAACTTGGCAAATGCATCACAACAGGTTCCATGGCAGATTCTGTCGGATTAAAAATATGAATACGCTGAACAGGACGGTCTCCACGATTCACATCATCAAATTCCACATCTTGGGCATCAGACTTCACTGCACCTAACATATAATCATAGCTACCTGCAAAATCTGAAACTTTTTCAACAACTTTTCCCTGCATAGTCAAGAGACATGGTTCTTCTGAAGCGTTGGTATAAAGCAACAATTGCTTATTGAAAGTACCCATCTGTTTGGCATCATAAGTCATTTTGACTACGAAGCTATCACCTGCGGGAATACTTGTTTTAGGATAAGAGACATCAGTACAGCCACAACTTTTCTTCACATCATTGATAATCAAGGAACGATTACCATCATTCTTCATCTGAAACTCAGCAGTTACAGGATGCAGATAAACAATTTGTCCACAATCCACCTTTTCGTTTTGCGTTGTCAGTTTCTGTGCATTGGCTGCCATTGCCACCAATGTAGTACACAGCAAAACCCCTATTCTCTTATTTATATCAATCTTATTCATAATCAATTATTATATTTCTAATTTCAAAATTTCTAATTTCTCATTTCTCATTGATGTACGCTTAACTTATAAGCGATATCACGTCCACAGAACTCTGGACTATAAGTGCATCGGGCAGAACAAGAACCTGCTTGATATTCACCATTTTTATCAACATAATATTCCATTTCTACAACGTGCTTACCTTTAGATAAACGATCGAAATAGAAATTTGTTGTGTTGTCTCTTGGAGAAACATAGCAACCCATGCCCCATTGATAACCGCTCTGCTGGTTTACCGGTTCCAGACAGGCGGCACGCTTATCTTCGATTTCCACGAAATCATAATCACGGTCTGCGGTGATCATCAGCGTTACCTTTACCTTCTCGCCCACCTTAGCCAGAGACTTTTCCTTGCCCTGCGATTCGGCAGTAACAACGACACGGCGAACCTTGATGCCCGACTCGGAAGAAGCGATTTCGCTGAGCGGCTGTTTAAATTCTGCATAAACGGCACCCCAACTGGTATAGTCGCTCTTCTTGTTGATGCTCAAGGTTGATGCCTTGCCCACCTTCTCTGTCTTGATATAACCCAACATCGTAGAATCCTGCGGCATCGGAAGCTGCTTGCCATCCAGTTTCAAAACGGCATTTTCTGCCTTCTTGTTCCAGTTGCTTTCATTACCTTTCATAAAGGCATAGACAGCATCCACGGTATTTACTGGAGTATCCCAAACCTGAGTACGTTTCGACATCAGAAGCCAACGCTGCAGTTCCTCAATGGTCTGCTTGTCATTCGGCTTCAGCAGCTGCATCGCCTCTATCACAGATACCTGAGTAGGAATCTTATAGTTTCTCCAGCTATAGAGTGCCTTACGGGTATCATAATAGCGGCCCATCTCCTCACGATAAACGGCATATTCGTTCACGCTCTGCAGATATTCACCCGCTTTTTCGCGATAAGCAGCATTCTGCTGGCTGTTCTTGGCGAGCACCACAGCAGCACGTGCCTTACCATAGATGGTGAAATCACTGGTCATCTTCGACATTTTATCCAGCAGATAAGCCTGGTCCTGTTCGAAATTCTCCTTCATCTTTCTGCCATCCATTGAGAGAATGTAGAGATAATGCAGCGCCTGTTCACTTGGACTTACCTTGTGCTTCTTCTCCTCCATCTTCTTCATCTCTCTAACTTCACGAGCTGTCTGCCAGGAGAGATAATTGATGGCAGAAGTCAGCATTTTAGAGATTGACTTTTGCGTGCCGGCGATGGCATTCAGACGAACCATCATCTCGGCTACAGCCGTAGTCATATATCTGCTGCCCTTCATTCCCTTCCACCAGGAGAAGGAACCATCAACGTTCTGCAATTTCTTCAGTTTCTCCACCTGATTCTGCAGACGGCTGGTTTCCAAAGATAGATTTTTCTGGATATAAGTGGTGATGGTATTGGCATAGATGGCAGACATCAGCGAGATGGCGTCCTCATCATCCGGATTGCTGATGGCAGGCAACGCCTTGATCATCAGCCAACTTGGATTGTTGGTATATTCCACGGTGACCTTTGCCTCATCTGTTCCCTTTGCCTGCTTGCCCTCCTTGTCCAGGAAGAGTTTGCTCAGGTCGAAGCTCTGTTCGCCTTGCTGATGCAAGGTGATAGGCAGCGTATTCACTACGAGTTCACGATTACTCAAGACCGGCAGATAGTGCTGTTCGCCATCGCTGTATCCGTTTCCGGCAGCCACCACCTTATTAATATATACACCCTCTTTCAGACCTTGAACATCAAAAGAAACGGTAGCAGACCCCTCAGCATTGATGCTGTAGTTCTGCGTTTTCTGCCAAACCACCTTCTGGGTTTCAGCATCCAGAATCTGCATGCGGACATTGCCGCTCACCTTCTTGTCAGAGGTATTGGAGAGCTTAGCCACGATGGTAGCCTTGTCGCCCTCACGCAGGAAGCGAGGCATGTTAGGCTGCACCATCACGGTTTTCTGAGCCACAGCCTCATCCACCAGCAATCCGTTGCGCATCTCCTTGTCATGAGCCAATCCCATGAACTTCCAGGTAGTCACGCTCTCCGGCAGGGTAAATCTGATGGCTACGTTGCCATTGTTGTCGCTCTCCAAGGCAGGATAGAAGAAGGCAGTCTCGTTCAGGTTTTCACGCACCTGCACATTGTCAAGGTACTGTCCTACGTCTGAGCCAGAACCACCTACAAACTGCGGCATCTCCTCTACTACATCAAAAACCTTGTTGGCAGATGGAGCAGCCGCTGCAACACGGGTCATCTTAGAGCCATGAATCCTTATGACTTTCGCTTCTTCCTGAACCAGCTCGTCTTTCTGTATACGAACAGACTCAACGGTTCCGCCAGAAGAACGTTCCAACTTGCTCAGTTCCACCGCTTGCATATAAGCATAATAGCTAAAGAATTTGCCATCAAACTTATCTACATCCAGTTGCTTCTCGTCATAATACTTGGTAGGATAAACGCCATTCAAGTATAATGAACGGAAAGTGAGGTTGTCCTCCCAGTAGCAGTCTGGCAAACTCTGATAGAAGCCCAGGGAGAAATTCCAGGAATGCGGGGCTATCTGGTCGAGCGACTTGTCATAGAGTACGCTCATCAGCTGTGCCTTGGCTGGCTTGCCGTCAGGGGTGGTAATCTTCAGCGTCCACTCCTCCTTCTGTCCAGGGGTCAGACGGTTGCGGAAGGTTTTCCAGGCGATGTTCAGTTTCTTCTCAGGCAAAGGACGGGCGATGCTCATCATTCGGGTATAGCACTTGCCTTGCTTCACGAAACTATAGTTCAGTACGATGCCCGACGCATATTCCTCCTTGTAGGTGAAAGGCAGGGTCACGATACTGTCGCCCAACTCCCAGGCACCTTTCTCCAGCAGTTTGTTGCCGGCGATGATGGAATATACGATGTGCGCTCCGTTCTCCGAAGAGCCCACCTGGATATAGACAGGCTTGCCATCACGAGGGAAGGTCTTCGCCGTCTGATAATACCATTCGGTAGTTGGCTCCACCGGATGGGTATCCTTCATACTGAAGAGCGTGAACTTCTGCTGCAGGGTGTCCTGTCCGCAGATTGCCTCCAGCTGATGAACGCCAGATTTCCAAACAAAGGCAGAAGATGCTGAAGAAGCATATTCCTTGATAGAAACCGGTGCATTCGCCTCGGCATCCTTCCATTCGCCTTCATCAATGCGATATTTCAACCTGCTCGAAATCGGCATTCCACTGGCATTGCGGTAAGCGAAGGTCACCGTCTTCAGACTGTCTGCCTCGATACGCTTAGGAAGATTCACCGTGAGGATGGTTGGCTTGGTGCCCAGAGGCAGACTCATCACGCCCTCGTGGCTCTCGCCGCTGATGTCGGTAACGATGGCTGAGACCTCGAAGTTGAAGAAACGGGCGATGCGCATGAAATCGCTCATATCAGCCTCGTCTTTTCCTGGCAAGGAAGCCTCCAGCGGAATCTCTACGTCGAAGGTTCCGTCCTCACGAGTCACGCAACTGTCGGTCTTCACCAACTGTCCGGCAGATCCTGCGCCCCACCACCAAAGCTGGTTTCTGCGGGTCACCTGATACTCCACCTTGGCACCCTGCACAGGCACTCCAGCATAGGTCTTGGCAGTAGCCTTCACCACTACAGTATCGCCCCAGTTATATTTCTCGTTCACCTTCGGGAAGGTAATCTCGAAGGTAGGACGCTTATACTCCTCAACTCTGAAATATTCGCTTGCTGTACCATTCACGGAAATGGAATACAGTCCTGTTTTTCCCTCCTTCGGGAGTTCGAAATCTACCGAAGCCGTACCATATTCATCGGTCGTAACCTTCTGTTCTGCCACCTGCTTCCAGTTGGCATCACTCAGGACAAACTTCAGTTCCATACTCTTTCCTGGCACGCTGGCATCCAACCCCTTCTTGACAGTATAGAAAATGGCTGAGGCATGTACCTTCTGCCCCGGGCGATAGATGGCACGATCGGTATAAACCTGATATTTAGTCTCATTATCCTTCTTCTCATAATAGCGGGTACGGCTGAGATAGATGTACTTGGCTGGCGTAAATTTGTCATTGTTGGTAGAAATCAATACCTCTCCATCCACATTTTTGAAGTAAGCCTCACCGTTCTCATCTGTTGTCAAGCGGGCATGAACTATTCGCTTGTCCTTCTTCGTCTTGAAATCATACCGCTGGTCATAGAGTTCTATCTTCGCCCCAGCGATAGGCTGGCCATCTGTAGCATTCACCACTATATAGCGATGCTTATCATCCGGCAACTGCTGGATCATCACCGCCAGATTGCTGACATAGAAGAGTTCTCGCTGCGGAGCGATGCCGGTATTATCCGAAGTCACCTCCATCAGATAGGCACCCAGTGGCAGATTGCCACCGATTTCGATGGAATCCTTCACCTCTTCGTAATCCGGACGACCATAGTAGTTGCGGCTGAAATCCTTCTGATGCAGCTTCGTAGTCTTCTTCAGGAGCATCTTATAGATAGCCTCATCCTGCGCATTATAATCGTTATCTGCCGTAATATTGAGGCGGGAGATGCTGATTTTCAGATTCTGAAGATTGCGCACATTCAGATGCACCCACTTCTTTTCTGTAGGGCGCAGCACCAAAGGCATATCCTCCACAGAGAACATCGGTTCGGTGAGTCTTTTCTGTGCATTTCTAAGCACATTCATTCTCGACCATCCACCCCAGTGGCTCAAAGCATAGTTGATATAGTTGAGCTTATCCTGCGGTTTGGCATCGGTAGCACCTTCCATGAAGCGGAAATGCTCCACAGCAAGTTCACCAGCCTCCGGAATATCCTGATATACATGGATGAGCGAGTCGATGGTCTGCAGATACTTCGATTTCTTCACCTCTCTTACATCATCCTGACGGTATTTCTCGATAAGTTTGTAGGCACAGAGACAAGCCGCACCCCGATTTCCCACCTTATTATAATAGGTGTACAGCTGCAGATACGCCTCCTTGCTGTCTGCCTCGAATCCGATGAGATGCAGCAAATCATTCTTGAAGGAACTTCCGTCCACCCCTTTTAGAGTCAGCGGCACATACTCAGTAGAAGCATGCTTGGCAAGAAGCTCTGGGTGCGCCATCGCTTTCTTGAAGAACTCCCGGCTCTTCTTCAGGTTTACCTTTCGCTGACTTTGATAATAAGAAGCATCCTCCCTTTGTTCCAAAGAAGCCTCATCCACTTCTATTCCATACAGATTATCATGATATACCTTGCCGAGCACAGCATATCTCACCGCTTTCAGCATCGGGTCATTTGTCTTCAAAGCTTCAGCCTCCATCCGCTTCACATTCGGCGTCAGTGAGTCTGCAGAAATCTCTTTCCAGAGCATCACCTGCCTCATCTCAGCCGCCAGCAGCTGACCGTAGTCTTTAGCCGCAGAAGCCTTGGAGATGATTTTCTGCATCACCCCAATTTCGCTCTTCGGCTGGTCCTTCTGAGCGATGATGTCAGCTTGCTTCCACAAGTTGTCATAAGTTTGAGCCGTAGTTTGCATCATGGCAAACACAACTATGATAAGTGTTATAATGTTTCTTTTCATAAGCCAAGTGCACATTATGTTAACAATTGTCAGATTTCTAACCTATTCTAATTGCAAAAATACAAAAAATATCCGTTATCTAACCTTATAACTGAAAGTTTTTGCTATCTTTGCACCAAAATAATGTTATTTACCAAATTAAGCATTCATTATATAATACTAAATTAAGTAATTAGAATACAGAATCAACAATTCAAAACAAGAATAAATAACAATATAAATACTAAAAAGACAATGGCAGAGAAAAAGTATGGTCATTTTGATGACGCCAATCGCGAGTACGTGATTACCGACCCTAAGACCCCTTGGCCTTGGATCAACTATTTGGGTAATGAGGATTTCTTCTCATTGATCTCCAACACAGCAGGTGGCTACTCCTTCTACAAGGATGCCAAGTTCCGTCGCATCACACGCTATCGTTACAATGGCGTGCCTATGGACAACGGCGGTCGTTACTTCTATATCAAGGATGGTGACACCGTCTGGAACCCTGGTTGGAAACCTTGCAAGACCCCACTCGACTCCTACGAGTGCCGCCATGGCATGAACTACACACGCATCACCGGTAGCAAGAACGGCGTGGAGGCAAGCGTGCTCTTCTTCGTTCCTCTCCACACTTGGGCTGAGGTACAGAAGATGACGCTCAAAAATAATTCCAAAGAAGTGAAATCTCTCAAGGTATTCTCTTTTGCAGAATGGTGCTTGTGGAATGCAGCCACTGACATGGAAAACTTCCAGCGCAATTTCTCTACAGGAGAAGTTGAGGTAGAAGGCTCTACGATCTACCACAAGACGGAATACCGCGAACGTAGAAATCATTATGCTTTCTACACCGTGAATACCGACATTCAGGGCTACGATACCGACCGCGAAAGTTTTATCGGTCTCTATAATGAGTTTGCAGACCCAGAAGCAGTCATGGAAGGAAAACCTCGCAACAGTTTTGCTCACGGATGGAGTCCTATCGCTTCACATTATATCGAAGTTACCCTGCAACCGGGAGAAAGCCGCGACCTGATCTTCCTCTTGGGATACGTGGAGAACGAGCAGGACAAGAAATTCGTAGCTAAGAAAGTGATCAATAAGGAAAAGGCACACGAACTGATGGCTAAGTTCGATACCACTGAAAAGGTGGATGCAGCCTTTGCTGAACTCAACCAGTACTGGGATAACCTGCTGAACATCTTCACCGTAAAGAGCGGAAACGACAAGCTCGACCGCATGGTGAACATCTGGAACCAGTATCAGTGCATGATTACCTTCTGCATGTCCCGTTCAGCAAGCTTCTTTGAGAGTGGTATCGGCCGAGGCATGGGCTTCCGTGATTCCAATCAGGACCTGGTAGGCTTCGTTCATCAGATACCTACTCGTGCCCGTCAGCGCATCATCGATATCGCCAGCACCCAGTTCCCAGACGGTGGCTGCTATCACCAGTATCAGCCTTTGACCAAACGAGGCAACAATGATATCGGTGGTGGTTTCAACGACGATCCTTGCTGGCTGATTTTCGGTACAGTAGCATATATCAAGGAGACAGGTGATTTCTCTATTCTTTCAGAGCAGGTACCTTTCGACAACCAGCCTGGTAGCGAAGTAAGTCTCTTCGAACATCTGAAGATTTCGATGAATCACGTCATCAATAATCTCGGTCCTCACAAGTTGCCACTCATCGGAAGAGCTGACTGGAACGACTGTCTCAACCTCAACTGCTTCTCTTGGGATCCAAACGAGAGTTTCCAGACTACAGAGAATAAGGGTGAAGGTTCCAAGGCAGAGAGTCTGATGATAGCCGGACTCTTCGTAGTAACCGGAAAGGACTACGTGGCTCTGTGCAAGCAGCTTGCCAAGGAAGCAGCAAACTGTCATGAGGGCACGATAGCAGGACTCGCCGAGGAAGACTATCTCGTAGAAGCCGAGCGCATGCAGCAGGCGGTGGATGCGATGAACGAAGCCGTAAAGCAACATGGTTGGGATGGAGAATGGTTCCTCCGTGCCTATGATTTCTTCGGAAACAAGATAGGTAGCGATGAGAACGAGGAAGGCAAAATCTTCATCGAGAGCCAGGGCTGGTGTACGATGGCTGGTATCGGTCTGGAAGACGGACTCTGCGACAAAGCTTTGGATAGTGCCAAGGAGCGATTGGAATGCGAGCATGGTATGGTGCTCAACAACCCTGCCTATACAACCTATCATGTAGAAATGGGCGAGATTTCTTCTTACCCAGAGGGTTACAAGGAGAATGCCGGAATTTTCTGCCACAACAATCCATGGGTCATCATTGGTGAAACGGTAGCCGGACGTGGCAACGATGCTTGGAAGCACTACACCAAGATACTTCCAAGTTATGTAGAGGAGAAATATCAGACCTTACACAAGGTGGAACCATACGTAAACTGCCAGATGGTAGCAGGTAAGGATGCAGCCAAACCTGGCGAGGGCAAGAACTCTTGGTTGACGGGTACAGCCGCATGGATGTGGTACACCGTGAGCGAGTTCATCCTGGGCATCAAACCAGACTACGAGGGCTTGAATATCGACCCTTGCCTGCCAAGCACGGCCAAGGAGTATGAGGTAACCCGCAAGTTCCGTGGCGGTGAGTATCATATCACCGTGAAAAACCCAGAGGGCAAGGAGAAGGGAGTGAAGCAAATCATCGTAGATGGCAAACCTATTGAGGGTTGCGTCATCCCTTGTCAAGCAGGCAAACACGAGGTAATCGTAGAGATGTAAATTGCCCAAAACTCATAAATACATATAAAATCGGCAAAATAAGCAAACGTTTATTTTGCCGATTTTCTTATTTTTTATACCTTTGCGGCAAATTAGAAATAAAAAATGAGATGAAGAAGATTTTATACTTTGTAACAGTCCTAACTGCCACTGCCTTTATCACAACAACAAATACAAGTTGCAAGTATGCTCCCGACCAGCATGATGGCGACACGGTAGCTGCCAGCGAATTTTATCCAGAGGACACAACTGCCGCTCATGCCAAGAAGATGGCGAAGATAGCAGCCATAAAAGCAAGCAAGGATAGTGTAGGCATATATTATGTAGGAAGCGGTTCCACCAAAGACCAGATTCAGCTTGTCTCCTACCCTTCCCGTCGTGACACCTTATTATATAGTAAGACCCGGCACGTAAAAGTAAAGGGAAGTGCAGACATCGACCACGTGGTTCGTGTGGATTTCTATCTGCTTAATGGCAAGGATTCGCTTGTGAAATACGTGGAGGAAGTGGTGCTCAAAACAAATCATTGAGCACCACTTCGTTCTGGGCAATGCCCGAATACATGTTGCGCTGAAGACCATAACTGCTGATAAACGTCAGCTGTATGGACTTCCTAGTTTTCGTTTCTTCCATAAAACGGGCAATTTTGTTTCTCAAAATCTTATCATAATCCTTATTGATGGCAAACTCTCCTTCCGAGAATTTCATTTCACATAGATTGATGGTGTTGTCACCACGCTCTATCACCATATCTATCTGAGCGGCCCGCTCATCAGCCTCCCCACTACTCTTGCTCCGCCATGAATATAAATTGGTGGATACACCAGCAATACCCAACCGCTGCTTGACCTGAGAGATATGATTCATCGCCAATATCTCGAATGAAACTCCTGCCCAGGCATAGAAACGGGGCGTGCGCTGCAACTTGCTCCAATACAGAAGATTCCGGAACGAACTGTCTCGCAGAAAACGAAAATAAAACAAGGTGAAGAAATCCACCAACTGATAAAGAGATTTTCGGGTAGAACATCCGAAGTTGACATATTTTCTGATAAATCCGCACGATTCCAGATTGTCAAGAATCGTGGTCAATGTCTTGCCTGATTTCATCTGGGCTGCATTAGCTATTTCTGTGCGAGTCATTCCATATCCACGCTTATTCAGGCACTCTACTACCTTGACATATGCCTCAGAATCCTTGAACAGGGAGCGATAGAGTATCGAAAACTCATTATACAACTGACCGTTGGGATTGAACAGTATACGGTCTATATTCTGCGCTAAACTTAACCGCTCGTCCAAAAGATTAAGATAGTATGGGATGCCTCCCAATATCATGTAAAGCTCTGCCATCTCGTATCTTGACAGCATCATCCCCTTGGTCTTCAGAAACGTTTCCGATTCTCCAAGAGAAAAAGGTTGCAGGAATAGACGATGGGTAAGACGACCATAAAGTCCACCATGATTATTGATGAGTTTGTCCATCATCCAGGAAGTGGCAGAGCCACAGACTATCAGAACGATGTCGCGACGTGCCGAAGCCCATCCATTCCAGAAGTGCTCCAAGGCAGAGATAAAGTCAGAACCCACAGTATCCATCCAAGGCAGTTCGTCGAGAAAAACCACCTTGCGTTCTACTTGGGACAGAGAATCGAGATAAGAAATCAGCATCTCAAAGGCATCGAGCCAATCATGGGGCAGCGATGATACTTTCCGGTCATAACGACGAAGTGTATAAAAGAAGTTTTTCAACTGTTCCTGAGTGTTTCCTCCTGCCAGTCCGGATGCTTGAAAAACCATTTCCTGCTCAAAATATTCACGCACGAGAAACGTTTTCCCCACTCTGCGGCGTCCGCATATAGCCACAAATTCAGACTGCCTTGACTCATATATGCGAGCCAAGGTATCCAGTTCACTCTTTCTGCCTATGATATTGTTCTTCATTTCCTTTTCTCCTGCTTTAATTTCTAACCATTTGCAAAAATAGCAAGAAAAAAGCAATTATTGGCTATTTCTCACATAACTTTTAGCCAATAATACCTATTTTTAAGCATTATTGGCAAAAGCAAGCGGTACATTTAGCCAATAACCATAAAATTAGCATAAAAAAGCTAGCGCTTATCAGAAACGCTAGCCTTTTTCGTATTTTATCTAACCTGAATTTCAAATCGCTTAATAGCCTATCAACTATAAACTAAGCCTAAGCCTAAACTATCAACTAATCATAAAATCCTGGCTGTTTGTACTCAATACCGAGTTCATCATCCACGGTGGCGATGACGCCCTGAATCTGACCCATGGCAAACATACGACCCAGAAGGGTGTAACCGGCATTGTGTCCGTGGTTGCTCTCATCGAATACGCCGCCAGGCTCATCGGTGAAGGTCATACCATGGTCCACTCTCATAGGGAGACGACGACCAGAATTGCACTTGCCTTCCTGCTCTGCCTTCTCGAAGATACGGCAAAGTTCGATGAGATGACCACGACCACCTAAGTGAGAAGCCTCTGTGAAGTTGCCATTAGGGAAGATGTAGCAGGAACGAAGGTGAACGAAGTGAGTGCGATCGGCGAACTGCTTAGCCATTGCCACACAGTCGTTGTGCTCACCGGCAGAGAATGAACCAGCACAGAAAGTCAAACCATTGTGCTTATTTGGCACAGCATCCAACATCCACTGGATATCCTCTGCACGACCAATGATTCTTGGCAATCCGAATACTGGATAAGGAGGATCATCAGGGTGAACACACATATTGATATCGTACTCATCGCAGATAGGCATGATGGCCTCCAGCCAGTATTTCATGTTCTCCTGCAGCTTCTTCTTGTCAATGCCATCATAGAGTTTCAAGAGATCGCGGAACTTCTGTACAGGAGCAGCATCACCCTCGCTGAAATTACCGGATACAAAACCCTGGGTCTTGATGATGATGTTCTCTACCAAAGCATGATCCTGCTCTGGCGTAGAAGTCTTCTTGATTTCATCAGCCTCAGCCACGAGGTCTCTGCCCCACTTGTGTTCCTTAGAGAACTCTGCCCAATCCTCACGGGCGCCTTCACGCTGCAGGATATAGATATCGAAGTAGGCAAACTCGCCCCAGTTCATATAGAGGTTATTGGCTCCGTTAGGATTGTCGTGAGACAAATCGGTACGTGCCCAGTCCAAAACCGGCATAAAGTTGTAGCAGATGCACTTGATGCCTTCCTCACCTAAGTTGCGGAGACTCTCCTTATAAACCTCAATCTGATGATCACGGTCAGGACCGCCATATTTCAAGGTTTCAACCACAGGCAAAGACTCTACCACGCTCCATTTCATACCGTAAGATTCAATGTACTCCTTGAGTTCATGAATCTTCTCACGTGTCCAAACCTCGCCCAGAGGAACATCGTGCAATGCGGTAACGATGCCCTCAACACCTATCTGTTTCAACTGTGCAAGCGTAATCTTATCTTTCTTGCCAAACCAGCGCCATGTTCTTTCCATATATTATATAATGTATAAGTTTGAAAATGAATTATCTCGCAGAAACATACTTATGCAATGTCTGTCTTACTGCACCCTTGCCGGCAAAGAGTTCCTTCACCATGCCTTCTATCTGCTCTCCGAAACCTGCTTCGTAGAGATCGAGACCAAATACATCCTTACGGGTATAGAGATTCTTGAGACAAGAATAGTCCTGATCTGCCTTGCCTACTTCCAGAGGAGCTACAATAGCCTGAAGTTCAGCCAACAATGGGTCGGAAGAAGGCTCGAATGGTTTCAGATTGTCATCCAAAGCCTTGAGATAACGGGCATAACCAGCTAATACCAATGGAATCAATACGAGATTACTCTTGTCAAGACCGCGAGCGATATACTTTTTGATGGTTTCACCGAAGCGGATAGAGAGTTTCTGACTGGTATCGGTAGCGATACGCTGAGGAGCATCTGGCATGAATGGGTTTGGCAGACGCTTATTGATCACGGTACCGATAAACTCGTATGGATTCAAGACTCCTGGGTCTGTTACCACAGGCATCGCCTCGATATAACCCATCTTCTGGATGAAGGCACGCAGGTCCTCATCAGCCATCTCGGCAGAAATCAAAGTATAGTCGAGCATGCAACCATAGATAGACATGGCAGTATGCAGTGGGTTCAGACAGGTGGTTACCTTCATGGTCTCTACCTCATCTACCGTCTTGCGGGTGGTATAGAGTGCACCGCCCAACTCCAATGGTGGACGACCATTGGTATAAGTATCCTCACAAACGAGATACTGCACCTCCTCAGCATTCACAAAAGGAGCTGTAAAAGTATGTTTTTCGGTGATGATGGTTTCGTTGTCCTCAAAGCCATCCTCTGCCAGCATCGCCTGCACTTTCTCATGAGGACGTGGAGTGATCTTATCTATCATAGACCAAGGGTATGTAACCTTGCTGCTATCGTTGATATAATCCAGGAAACCAGCCTCTACGATGCCATCCTTTACCCAGCGCTCAGCATAAGCCTTCACACCAGCCTTTACATGATCGCCATTGTGAGAACAGTTGTCAGTAGATTGAAGGGTGATAGGTAACTTACCTGCCTTGTATCTTTCATAAAGGAGGGCAGTCAACTTACCCATAGCAAATACTGCATCGAGACCACGAGCCAAATCGGCATCATTGAAAGAATATCCCTTCTCGGTGATGGTGAAAGTTACCATCTGCAGACTTGGAGCCTGGAAGATCTGAACCAGACGAGCCCAGTCTTCACCAAACTGCTTGTCGGCTTTGAGACTCTCTGTGATAGAAGCGATGACCTTCTTCTCAATGGTTCCATTAGACTGGAGGCTTACGAGAAGAGAGAGGTTATTGTAAGGACGATAAGCCTTATCGATAATTTCATAGTCAAAACTTTCAACCACGATGACACCATGGTCATACTTACCCGTGTTAAGTGCATCGTTGAGGATAGCAGCAGGGAACGCACGGAAAATGTTACCTGCGCCAAAGTGAACCCAAGTAGGCTCATCATGAGTCTTCTTGGCTACAGCAGCGATGTCATACTGAGGAAGCTGATAACCTTTCGCCTCCCATTCTTCAGCATTAAAATTGTTAGAAAGAATGTCGTTTAGTTTCATATTGAAATCCTTTTGATATTGTTTTATGTATATTTACTCCTATATATTATGTACCATATATTACGTATATATGGATACATATACTCATCATTGATCGTCAAAGCAACACATTACATGTCGGATTGACTTGGGCAAAAGTACAAATTAAATCGGAAAATCATTTCTTTTTCTGAGATTATTTTCGAAGTTTGCACAATTTACCATACAAATTGAACAATTTGAAATGTTTCTGTTACATGAGATTATACGACAATGCCTCAAAAGGACAGCAAAACACCCCTTTATCGGAAGAAAAAACAGCCTACAAAAAGCACATTTTATTCCTCCAAAGCCTTCAGTTGCTTCTTCGGAGTTACACCGAGTCCTTTCAGACTTTCTACCCTTCGCATCACATTTCCGGCGCCATCATAAAGTTGCTTTTTAGCCTTATCAAAGGTTCCAGAGAGTCTGGTAATTAAATCACCTATACTGGTAAAAGTATCTTCAAAGACAGCAACTTTATCATATAAATCGGCAGCAGTCTTAACTATTTTCTCCACGTTCTTATTCTGGCGATCATATTGCCAGAGATTATAAGCGAGTTGTAGCGCCATCAAGAGGTTGCTTGGAGAGATAATAATGATTTTCTTCTGATAAGCATAGCGACTCAACTCCGGTTGTTGTCTCATAGCAGCGATATAACTGGTTTCATTCGGAATGAACATCAGCACAAAACCGATGGCATCCTCTACCAGTTTGGAATAATCCTTCTCAGACAATTCATCAATATGATTGCGAACACTCTGTGCATGTGCCTTCATCAATCTTTCTCTCTCAGCATCATCCTCAGCAGCAAGGGCATTTGTATAGGCAGTAAGCGAAACCTTAGAGTCGATGACCACACTTCTTCCTTCAGGGAATCGGACGATGACATCCGGACGGAAATTCTTGCCATTCTCGTCCTTGGTGTTTTCCTGGATAAAGAACTCCTCGTCTTTTCTCAATCCGCTATTCTCCAAGATGGTTTCCAAGACCATTTCTCCCCAGTCACCCTGCATCTTACTATCTCCCTTCAATGCCTTGGTGAGATTGGCTGCATCAGAACCAATCTTGGACGTTTGCTCTTTCAGACTCAATACAGCCTGCTGCTGTTCCTGCTGAAAGAGTTTCATCGTAGCCTCGAAGGTATTCTGCAATTCTTTCTTGTTTACTTCGTTCTGGGTCTTGCTCTCCTCCACCGATTTCTTGAAATCAGCAAACTGTTCCTTGATAGGTTTCAAGAGTTCATCCATCTGCAGACGGTTGTTTTCCTGCAAAGCCGATTGCTTGGCAACCAGTTGTTCCGCTGCCACCCGCTGCTGCTCGATATTCATCCGCTGCATCTCCTGCTTGAGGTTTTCGAGTTTCTGCGCCCACTGCTGGTCGCTCTCTGCCCGAAGTTTCGCAGCATACAATCGTTCATTCTCCATTTGAGCTTTCAAGGAATGAACCTCAGAAGCATGAGAATCCTTCAAACCTTTCATCTCAGAAGCATGATGTAGTTTATCCTGCTCAATGTTAGCCGCCAGTACCTGCACTTTTGCTATCAGTTGTGTTTTTTCCTCTCCACCAGTTTTAGCTTCCATCAGCTTGCCAACAACAAATCCGATGACAAGCCCTATGATGATTCCGATTACTATTTCCATTGTTTTTGAATTTTTCTAAAAATCTACAATTATTACGTTTTGCAAAAATAATGTTTTAAAAGCATAATGCCAAATTTCCAAGGAGATTCTTGTAGTTATTTAACTTATTCCTTACATCCACACTCACCTTGACTATATCCCCTGGAGCGAACTGATTTTGGTTTACTTTTTATGCCTTGAATATTCTCTGCTGCACACTGCGCAACAGAACTTAAAGTTTAATTTTGCTGAAAATATCTTGCACTTTAAAAGAAAAACTGTATTTTTGCAGCCATACAATTCATAAAACATAACGATTATGAAAAAAGAAATAAACAATTCTTTCGAGAATGTAGAGAAGAGAGCCAGCAAGCTGCCTTCTGAGTGTACCACCATCATCGTAGGCGAAGAGCAGAGTGCAGATGGCGCCAAATACCTTTGCCGTTCCAGCGACTTCGATGCGCTGATGGCCATCAACATCGAAGTACATGAGGATACAAAGTTTGGCTCTGAGGAATTTGTGGCAAAGGACAGCAAATTCCGCTGTCCACTGCCTAAGGAGGCTTTGGGATATACAGGATTGCCAGATTACCAATTCCCTGGCGAATGGGGAAGCGCAGGATTCAATACGGCTGGCGTGGGCATGAGTTCAACAGAGACCATCTTTTCAAGCGATAAAGCACTTGCCTTTGACCCATACGTGAAGAATGGACTTGCCGAGAACTGCACCTACAATATCGTTTTGCCATACGTTCACACCGCTCGTGAGGGAGCTGCACGCTTGGGCAAGCTCATCGAGCAATATGGTTCGGCAGAAGGATTCGGCATCGGATTCATCGACGACAAGGAGATATGGTATCTGGAGAATGCTTGCGGACATAAGTGGTTGGCTTGCCGTATGCCAAAGGACCAGTACTTCGTTACCGGTAACCAAAGCCGTTTCCGTGATTACGCACCAGAGGACAAGGAGAACTTCATGGCAGCACCCGACTTGATAGAGTTTGCCGAGAAGAATGGTCTTTACGATCCAAATGATGCCGAGGCAGAGAAAGACAAGCATGGTAAGGCGAAGTTCGATTTCCATAAGGCATACTCTCGTGATGAGGAACTCGACACCACCTATAACTATCCACGTGTATGGGGTTTACAGCAGATGTTCTCACCAGCCATCCAGAATGATGTCACCAAGAATACCTTCCCTGTCTTTGCCAAGGCTGCGCATAAGATCTCGCTCACCGACCTCCGCACCGCCTTCCGTTTCCATTATGACCATACCGATCATGATCCATATCTGCATGAGAATGGAAAAGAGCCTTATCGCCCAGTATCTATCTTCCGCACCACGCAGACCCACATCATCCAGGTAAGAGAGGATTTGCCTCATGCCATAGGTCACATCACCTACGTCGCATTCGGCATGGGCGACCTCAGCGTCTTCCTCCCACTCTACCAGGGAGTAAAAACCTTCCCTGAGCTTTACACCCATGTGGCTAATGGCAGATGCAAGGACGACAGTGCCTACTGGCGTTTCCGCAAGGTGATGACACTCGGCATGACCGACTATAAAGCCTTCGCTCCTATCATCAAGGATGCTTACGCCAAGTTGGAGGCTGAGAACGACCAACGTCAGAAGGAGATGGAAACAGAGTACTTGAAGCTTTACAAGGAGAGCCCGATAAAAGCCCAAGACCTCTTGCAGCACTTCTCAGATGAGGTTCTGAGCCACGCCATCGAAGTGGCAGATGAATTGGTGGAAGAACTCTTTACTCGACTCACGGAGAAGATTCAAAAGGAATACCTCTTCCACGGAGCATAAAGGAATACAAATGAGCATAAAAACGTAGTAAGCTTCATTCACCATCGAAACTTACTTCAATCAACAAAGAAGCCTGCTTCAACACGCATTGAAGCAGGCTTCATTATTTTCATATAAATATATTTTTCAATAATGCTCTTCTCATGATTTGACGTTCATACATTACTTAACAACAACCTTCTTACCAGCTACGATGTATATGCCAGAAGAAAGATTGCTCATATTATTACGGGTGCCCACGCGTTGCCCGCTCAGGTTATAAACAAACCCATCGTTTTGAACCGCAGCGTCCTCTTGTCTTGTCACGTTCTCTATGGCTGTCGTAGAAGAATCACCATCAAAGCTGAACGAGAGCGCCTTGGCATTGCCTTGTGCATCTGTTATGGTGATATACCAACTTGTACCCACAAAGCTGTTCCAGTCAGAACTAAGATGATACATATTACCGTTATTTACCACGTATGCATTACGAGGAGCTGCACCTGGGTCGTAATAGAAGCCATGGAACTGAACCTTATCACCAGCAGAAGTTTTATCTTCTATTGTCACACCATTACCTTTAAATGTAGGAGGAACAACACCCTTTACCTGATAGATAGGTCCATTTACCTTTACCGTGGTTTTGTTACCAAAAGGGAATGTGTATTCATCAGCCTTTGTCTTGATATCGGCCTCCTTGCCCACCTTGATGATATAAGGCTTGCCAGCAACGATACTATCCGTATCAAGATTAACAGTCTTGAAATAGACACAGTTTTTTTCCACCCTGTCAAAGACACTGAGTTGCACCCCCTGGTCGCCTCCGAATGTCTGTTTTACCTGGTCGCCCGTCAGTGTGCAAGGAAGAATAAGGCTTTCCCACTTGCCCACGTGGAAGTAGCGGCGTATATTGTAAGTAACGGGGAACTTATACTGGTCAGGACCCGCAGGATTGCGGTTGATGCCACTTGGAGTGTCGTAATCATCGGTGCTCTTGGTTGTGGTAAAGTCATCGGTGCTTGTGTTCGTAGCATCGAGATACCACTGCCTGTCTCCCATATAGAAAAGTTGGAAATTGTCAAAAAAGGCATAGCCTCCCTCGTTGGCTCTCTTGCCAGCACCGATGTAGAGAGTACCCGTCGTTGAGCCTTTATCCGCCTTTACGAGGACTGCTACACTGTTGTCGTACTTACGACTGTCCACATCCTTGTCTTCATAAGGATTGCTCTCTGCGAATATTTTACCGGCATTGACACAATGCTTGATAGAATAATCCACATAACCATTCTTGCCATCCGCTGTTACTTCGGCACCATGATAGGTCATATTCTGCATCGAATCCCAGTCATCGGATTCAATGGTCTTCAGTGCTGTCTGATTGCTTATATCCGTATAGTCTTGCGAGGCAAAAACAAAAGAAGTGTTGTCCTTGTCGTTCTTATCATTAGGATTAAAATAAAAACCTTGGCAATTGACACGATAAAGACCCGGCTTCAATTTTGTAATTTTCTGAATCAAATAATTGCCTTTTTGATTTTCAGAACTGCCTTCACAGCCTACCCAAGCCGTCATATACGCCAGGTCTTCCACATTATCCTGCTTATTTGGGAAAACATAGGTATCATAGTTTCTGTCGTAACGGAACTGCCAAACATTGTTCTTTGACTTTGTATTATAATCACCTTTCAAATCAAAAGTACCATCAATACCTTTGTTGTTTCGTTCGAAACGAGCATCCCGCACAAGACCAGATACATTGATATACTTTTTATTCTGGCTATTAATGACCTTACGGTAGTCCTCTTTCTTGATGAAATAGAACGTCTCAGCCTGACTTTTGTCCGTAGTAACCACCAGGAATTTCTTCTGTGAATTAGGATCTGCGTAATAACTCAGGTAATAATCTCGCACTGCATTATCGCTATATTTCTGATTGTCGCTCCACGTAGAATAGATTTGATAACCATTCTTGGTATCAACAGACTTAATATGCCATTTAATCCTCTCGGGAGAAGGATATGTACCATCATCATGGGTATTGTTAATTCCACGATCCACATACAAATAAATGGACTTCATAGATTCATTTTTCGGATCAGTAAGAAAGATGCGCTGATCAGTATCCATGAGAGGCTCTACACCAAGATAGTCGGCATTTCCAGTTCCTTGAGAAGTTGTAGGGTTATTCACCCATGAGTGGATGTAATAACGATCTTTAGTATCGTCGGCGACCTTCTCTACATAGAAGTACATACCCACTTCTGCCAGAATAGGCTGCGCTCCATAGCGGCCACCCACTGTCACAAACTTGTTGTGACCTTTTGCATACAAATATATTTTGTTCGGATCAGCCGAAGTGCTGACAATTGTCTTTAAACTCTCATTATTAGCAGACCAGTCTATTTTCTCTACACTAATTCTATCCTTCTTATCGTCAGCAAAAGACGACAAGGACATCAAGATGCACAAGACAAGCACCGAAATTCTGAAAAAGAGTTTCATCTTATAATTTTTTAATACATTATCAATACTAAATATCATCTTCCCACACATTAAAACCATGCCATTTGGCATAGGGATCAGGTTCAGGATCAGGATTACCTTCGACAATCGGCTCCCTATTGCCCCAGCCGTCAGACCATGACGCAGGATTGTCCATCAGATTCTCCTGACAAACCTCTACGATCCTCACCTCTGGGACAACATAAACTTTTCTTTTACTTATATTCATTTTACTTAAAATAATTGTATTACCTTAATTCCGCATCACTACAATTTAATATTTTTTATAAGCACCTGAGCAACAATAAGTTGCTCAGGATTTTGTCATGTCAGCCATCATGATTGGGTTATCGGTTAGCCGATTGCCACTGATAAGTTTTCTCACAATGGATATCGGCACTCTGGTCGGCAATCATCAACTTGAAATTGCCTTCTTCCAATACCCACTTGCCATCATAACCTACGAAAGCAAAATCATCGGTATTCAAATCGAAAGTAACAGTCTTGGTTTCACCCGGCTGAAGCTCTATTTTATCGAAAGCACGGAGGCGACGGCCATCAGGAACCATGCTGGCAATAAGGTCGCTGCTGAACAGAAGAACGCTCTCTTTGCCTGCCACCTTGCCCGTATTCTTCACATCCACGCTCACCTTGATGATGTCGCCATGGCGGAAGTCAGACTGAGAAACCTTCAGGTTGCTATATTGATAAGAGGTGTAACTCAAACCATATCCGAAGCCCCACTGCTGGGTAATCTTCGCATTGTAGTCGTAAGCACCTTCCATCGTACCCACTTCCTCACTCTTCTTGAAGTCATAGTTGGCGAGCGAATTGATTTCCTTAGGATAGGTGTAAGGCATCTTGCCACTGAAGTTTGACTTGCCCGATACCAAGCCAACCAAGGCATCTCCGCCCATGTTGCCAGGAATAAGGATGTCGATGATGCCCTGTGCCAATGGTTCGATGTCGGCGATGAGACGAGGGCGACCTTCATTCAATACCAGAACGACAGGCTTACCGGTCTTGGCGAGTTCCTTCACGAGATTACGTTGGTTCTCTGAAAGCCAAAGGTCGGTCAGATTGCCCGGAGTCTCTGTGTAAGAGTTCTCACCGATGCAGGCAACGATAACATCAACATTCTTTGCTGCATCAACTGCGCCCTGAATCTGAGGTTCGTTCTCCTCCCAGTATTTTCCCTTCTCATTATAGGTAACACCCTGGTTCAAGATGACATTCTCCTTGCCATACTCATTGCAGAAAGCCTCATAGATGGTATTGTACTTGCCGGCAAACTCATCGGCACGATGACCCTGCCAAGTATAGCTCCATCCACCGTCCAGGCAGCGCATCTGATTGGCATTAGGACCCGTGAGGAGAATCTTCTTGCCCTTGGCGAGAGGCAAGACAGAATTGCCATCCTGCAACTTCTCGTTCTTTAAGAGCACCATACTCTCGGTAGCTCCCTCCAAGGCGAGCTTGGCAAACTCCTCGCCACCAAACTTAGGATAATTCTTCAGTTTCTGGGTTGGGTTCTTGAAGAGGTCGAGACGGTACTTCATGCGAAGCACACGACGGCAGGCATCATCGATGCGACTCATCGGAATCTTACCTTCCTTCACCAGTTCTACAAGATAGCCACAAGCATCGCAAGAATAAGGTTCCATAATCATGTCGATACCGGCATTGATGGCGATGCGGAGCGCATCCTTCTTGTCCTTTGCCACCATCTCACGAGTATAGAGATTGTTGATGTCTGCCCAGTCGGTGATGAGCACACCATCCCATCCTGTCTCTTCCTTCAGCCATCCTGTCAGGATGTCCTTGTTGGCATGCATCGGCATACCGTTGACGGAAGCGGAATTCACCATCACGGTCAAGGCTCCAGCCTGCAGACCCGCCAGGAAAGGAGCGAAGTGCTTCTCTCGCAAGTCGGCTGGAGAGATATAGGCTGGCGTACGGTCTTTACCAGTCCAAGGCACACCATAGCCCATGAAGTGCTTCATTGAAGTGGCAATGTGATACTGGTCGATGTTGTTTGGGTCCTCACCCTGAAAACCATAGACCATCGCCTTGCCCATCTCTGAACTGAGGTAGCAATCCTCGCCAAAGTTCTCCCAGATGCGAGGCCAACGGGCATCACGACCGAGGTCAACGGTAGGACTGTAAGTCCAAGGTATGCTCACTGCACGAGTCTCATAAGCGGTAGCCTCAGCCGAACGGCGAGCTATCTCACGATTGAAGGTGGCAGCCACATTGATGTTCTGCGGGAAGAGGGTTCCGCCCTGTGTATAAGTAGAACCATGGTTCTGGTCGAGACCGAAGACACAAGGGATGCCGATGCGCTTCATCGAGATCTTCTGGATTTGCGCGATGTACTTCTCCCACTGCTTGGCGGTTGGTGCGCAGGTATTTGGAGCGTTGAGGATAGAGCCAATCTTATAGCGGGAAAGGATAGAATCGGTCTTGTGCTCGTCGATATAGAACACACCGTTCTTGTCGTTGGCACCAAAGAGGTCGGTCACCAATTCCATCATCTGACCTATCTTTTCCTCCAAGGTGAGTTTCTTCAGGGTTTGTTCTACCTGAGCCTCTATCTTAGGGTCGCTCTTGATAACTGGAACATTGGCACTGGCTGTATAAGCCAATGCCAACATTGAAATAGATAATAATATTTTCTTCATAAACAGTAAAGGTTTGACGTTTTATGATAAAAACGGAAATCTTTCTAATATGTTATTCAATAGTTACTTTCTTTACGGTGTAACCATCACCCACGAGGAGGAGACCTTGCTGCTCAGTCAAGAGTTGGATAGAGAGGTCGGTCAGTTCAAACTCCCATGTAGCAGGACCATTCACCATGATGTCGCCACGTTCTGGGTCGGCCTTACCTGTAAGGATGTTGTTCCACCAAGAGGTAACAGCGGTACCCTTACCATTTCCATCTACATAGACACGGAGGATAGTACCCGCCTTCACCTTTGAGAGGAAGGTATCCTTCAAGGCATCGAACGGTGTACTCCATGTTACAGAGAACTCACCTTCCCAGAGGGTATTCTCCATAGATGGACGTGGCTCTGTGGTTACCTTGATGGTACCGCAAGGGAACTGTACACCCTCACCATCTACCAAAGTGATATCATAGTCACCATTCTCCAAACCTGTAGGAGTTGTGAGCTTCAAGGCTGTGCCCTCTTCGAGAACCTCGAAGGCTACTTCCTTGCCACCTACCATTACTTTAGTAACTGTACCGAGATTCTTGCAATTATGGATAGTGGTCTCAGCACCTGGAGCTACCCAAAGCTCGCTGGCATTGGTACCCACGGCTGGGTCATCGGCAGCAGGAGTCACGGTAACGTTCAAGGTGCGGGATGTGCTCTTGCCCTTGGTGGTGGTTGCCACAATCTTCAGTTCATGATTACCTACAGGCAAAGTCTGGTCGATAGTATTACCTTCGGCAATCTGAGTGCCGTCGAGCAACCATGTCACAGTGGTGTAGTGAACAGGAGTCACCTTGATTTCCAACTTATAATTAGTCTTACGGTCTATCTTGGAATCAGCCAAGTCGGTGTTCAAGATACGTGGATCGTCATCTTCGCTGACAGTGAAGTATGGTTCATCGTCAGAAGAGCAAGAAGACAAGGTAGATGTACCAGCCAGTGCGAAACTCACGGCTAAGAGCATCATCATAGCCTTCAAGACTTTTCCCTTATATTGTTTCATTGTCTTATTCATAATTAATTATTCTATTCTATTGTCCTATAAGACTTAACATTTAACACTTAACATTAAACACTACTTGCTATATCCCTTTCCGAATGGAGGATTGAAGTCTGGCTGAAGTTTTACATCAGCCTTGTCCCACCAAAGCTTCTTGTGCCAATCATCAGTACCACCCATACGCTCGATGGCAGCCTTGTAGTTGGCATTGTTGTACTGAGCTTCCAACTCAGGATACTGCAAGCGGACAGGCATTGACCAATCGGGATCCGTATAAGTGAAACCATTCTTGGTCAAGAGATCACGATTCAAGATGGCAGGATAGTCAGAGCGGCGCATGTTAGCCCAACCCTCAGAAGGGTTCATCATGTGGAGAATCCAAGCCTGGGTGTTGATGGTCTCCTTAGGATTGTCACCCAACTTGTTGTTGGCAATGAACTCATTGATCTCATCCTCAGAAATCTTGTTGGATGTAAGATAGTAGTTGTTGAGCAACTCCATGCTGGCACGAACACCAGCCTCGTAGTGACTCTCAGCATCACCACCACCTACATTCCAACCCTTGGTTGCAGCCTCTGCCTTGAGGAACTCTACCTCGGCATAGCTCATCAGGTCGCCAGGACAAGAAGGCATCTCGAAGTCGATGTTCAGACAAGGACGACTAGCTCGGGCTATATAATCAGAGTTGGCATAAGTGTTCTCGTCTATCTCTGCATACTTCTTCAAAGTAGGAAGGTCATCCAACGTTGCTGGATTCATCCAGTCTGTGTACCAGGCTGCACCAGGGTTGCAAGGCTCCTCACCGAGGTTCTTGCTCTGGAAGTAAGCCAGGAAATCATCGGTCAAGTCGATGTTCTGCTCCTTATCTGGCTTCACCTGACTACGCTTGATATTGTAGTAGTGACGGCAGATGCGATAGAGACGAGGGTCGTTGGTATTCTGCAACTGATAGAACAAGGTAGAGCATACCATGGTAGGCGATGTGGCATCCTGACCATAGAGAGTCTCGCTCAATGCATTGGCACGGAAATCGTAATCGTTGGCTCCATCATAATAGGTAAATGGAGCATCAGCATACTTGATATAAGCATCATCTGCTGCACTGGCGATGGCACCGGCAGCTACAGCCTTCTCAAACTCCTCCTTTGCCTTCTGTGGATTAACATCGGAAATGCGCATGGCATAGCGCATACGGAGTGCATTGGCATACTTCTTCCACTGAGCTACATCACCACCCATGCTGGTGACATCACCAGAAATGTGGTCGGAACCTGTGCCAAGCTGCTTCTCGCAAGCGTCAAGTTCCTCGAAGAACCAGCTGTAGAGTTCCTCTACAGTATCATACTTAGGGTTGGAGATACCTGAGATATAACCCAGACCTGCCTCCGAACAAGGCACGTCACCGTAGGTATCTGCCAAAACTGCCGTGAGATAGACACGATGGATACGAAGTGCTGCATTCAAGTTTGCCTTGTCAGCAGAATTGTGGATGGCATCCACAAGGTTCTTGATACCGATTTCATAATAGCGGTCCCAAACTCGACGGGTCATATCATCTTCTCTGAAATTAGAACCAGCGTAATTGGTTACATTCCAACCACCAGCGAAATACTGTGGAAAACCAGTTATATAGTTACGATAGGTATCCATCAGACTGAAGTCACCGTAAGTCTGCAACAAAGCTGTTGTCAACTGTGCGTTAGGGTCGAGCTCGCTCACCTTGGTCTTGTCGGTATTGATGTTGCTCAAGGTATCATCTGAGCAAGAAGTCATCGCAGTGCCGGTTGCCATCAGGGCGAAAGCCATCATCAGGCTGCTCTTACCTATATATTTCTTGATTATATTGTTCATTTTCTTACCTTATTATATATTAGAACTCTTCTAAAGAATTTTTTTTCGAGATTAGAACTTCACGTTCACGTTCAAACCATAACTCTTGCGAGATGGCAGGGAACCATATTCGAGACCGAGACCTGAAGTATTGTAGCTGGAGTCTGGGTCGATGTTAGGAATGTTCTTCCAAACAATGAATGGGTTACGAGCCACGAAGGATACGGTCAAGCCCTTGACATACTTGCCCAGGATGCTCTCTGGGAAGGTATAGCCGAAAGTAATCTCACGACACTTCACGTAAGAGTTGTCGTAAACGAAGGCACTCTGCACGCCATTTGCCACATGCTTCCAGTAATCTTCAGGGTTCACGGCGATGTCGTTCTTGCGATAAGTACCATCACCATTGTCGATAACACCATCCACTACGAGTCCCTTGCAGTTACCTGCTGCACGCCATGCGGCAAGGTCCATACCCGAAGCCTTGCGAGCCTCCTCAGAAGTGTACCACTCCTCACGACCTGCCAATGTTCCCTTTGCCTTACCAGTCTGGTATGCAGAACGCATGGACATAGAGTAGATGTCGGCACCTACCTTCACATCGAATGCAGCAGAGAGGCGGAAGTTCTTGTAGCTGAAGGTTGAGTAGAAACCACCTGTCCAGTCCCAAGTAGAGTTGCCGATGGTCTTGACCTTCTGGTCAATCTTTGGAAGACCAGTAGCTGCATCGACAACCACCTGACCCTTGTCGTTGTAGAGGAAGTCGTGTCCACGGATAGCTCCATAGTTCTCGCCAACCTGAGCACCTACTGATACACCGCACCATGTGGCCTTGGCAAGCTCAAAATAGTCCATGCCATCGGTGAGCGACTTCACCTTGTTGGTATTCTTCGAGAAGTTGACACCCAAGTCCCAAGCGAAGTCCTTGATCTGCAAGGCACGGGCATTGAGGGAAATCTCGACACCCTGGTTCTGAATCTCACCGGCATTGATGAGGCGGTAAGCATAGCCAGAAGTGGTGGTTGAAGCCAAACTCAAAATCTGGTTCTTGGAGTTCTGGTTGTAATAGGTGGCATCCAAGCCCAAGCGTCCGTTGAGGAACTTCATCTCCAAACCTACCTCGTAAGAACCTGTCATTGTAGGCTTCAAATCCTTGTTTGGCTGTGTTGAGTTGGCTATCATACCGATGGTATAACCCGCGTAGCTGTACTTGCCCGTGGTATAGTTGAGTGCCAACAGGTATGGATCGGTATCGCTACCTACCTTTGCCCAAGATGCGCGAATCTTACCATAATTGATGAACTTCTTGTTCTTGATAAACTCGGAGAATACCAAGCTACCAGATACAGAAGGATATATATATGTATTATTGCCAGAAGGGAGCGTAGAAGACTTATCTCCACGGAGAGTTCCCTCCAGATAGTAAGTATGCTTGTAGCCGAGGCTTGCACTGGCATAGAGAGAGCTGATCTGTTTCTTGTACATGCTCTCGCGAGTGTTCTGTTCCTGATAGTTCATGATGTTCTGGACGCCATTCATCTGCTGGTTGAGACCGATGTTGGTAGTGGTCTTATTGTTCACCTTGAAGATGTTACCACCAGCGGTAGCGTTGACATCGAAGTCGCCCCATGAGTTGTTGTAGAGGGCGAGTATCTCGGCGTTGAGTGTGCGGTTGTTGAAGATTTGGTCGGTAAGCTTTCCGGCAGGAGTTCCTGGAGTTGTCTTGGCGATGAAGTCCTCGAAGTTCATGCTGTTGATGTCGGTACCGATAGTACCCTGCAACTTGAGGTGCTTGTTGATGTTCCAGATGGCCTTACCTGTAAAACGGAACACGTCCTTGTCGGATGTATTGCTGTTCTTATAGAGATCCCAGTATGGGTTCTTGTTATACTGATCGTTGCCATTCCAGTTGGAGTAGTTGCCGTCGGCATCCTCATAGTGCTTCAACCAAGCCTGGTCGTAGGTACCCACCAAGGTCATGAGGTTCTTACCCACGTTGCTTTGGGAGTCACCAAGGGCAGGACGGTTCTTTACCTTCTCACGAGTATAGTTGGCGGTGAAGTCGAAGTCAACAGGACCAGCTGAGGTATTCACACGGAGGTTGAAGTTGTCACGACTCATATTGGTGTTAGGCAGAATGTCCTTGTTGCGCATATCGGTAACAGAGAAACGCATACCCGTCTTACCAGAATTAACTGAGAGGATGGCAGAGTTCTGAGTGGTGAAACCTGTACGGAAGAAACCAGAAGCATTGTTAGGATGCATCATGAATGGACGTTCCTCGCCATCGAAATATTTGAACATGAAGTCATCGGCCTTAGGTCCCCAACTGGCATTGGTACCAGAAGTGCTCGAATTAGGAAGCTCACCATTGTAGCCAGCACCATATATCTCCTGGATGTCGTCCCATTTAGCCAACTGGGTATCGACAGTGAAAGAACCATTGTACTCCACGGAAATCTTATCCTTCTCCGCCTTCTTGGTCGTAATCAAGATAACACCATGGGAAGCACGGCTACCATAGAGAGCAGAAGCAGCAGGACCTTTCAATACGGTCATCGTCTCGATGTCGTCAGGATTGATGGCAGAGATACCATCACCGAGGTCATAACCACCAGCTTCACCAGCACTGCCAAAGTTGGTATTATCCAAAGGCACACCATCCACCACGTAGAGAGGCTGGTTATTGCCTGCCATTTCTGTATTACCACGAAGAAGCACGCGGGTAGAACCAGAAGCACCGCCAGCGGTGTTCTGTACCACAAGACCAGCCACCTTACCTGAAAGAGAGTTGATGACGTTGGTTTCCTTCGCCTTGGTGAGTTCCTCACCCTTCACTTCCTCCAAGCCATAGCCGAGGGCCTTGCGGTCTCGTTTGATACCGAGGGCGGTGACAACTACCTCATTCAAGGCCTTACCATCCTCTTGCATCGTGATTTTCATGCCATTAGCAGCTTTCACGGTCATCGTCTTGTAACCGATGTAGCTCACTTCGAGCGTTACTCCAGGCTTGCAGTTCAACGTAAAGTTACCATCTATATCGGTAACGGCACCGTTGGTTGTACCAGCCACCTTCACGCTTGCACCAATCAAGGTTTCGCCAGTGGCATCCACCACTGTACCCTTGATGCCTTGGTTCTGCTGAACGCTCATCGCAGCATTGTTCATCTGGGCAGCGAGGATGGCTGAAGCAGGCATCCACATCAAACCTGCACCGAGCAGGCCGAGAAACATAGTCTTCTTTCTCATAATTGATATTTTGTTTTTAGTTTAACATTATTCTTTCCCAAAGATTCCTTCGAGAATCCAAGGAGCATTCACCTTCATACTCTTGAAACGGTCGAAGATGCCATACTTCTCAGAGCCGTTGCCAAAGTGGTTGTTGTCCCAAACGAAAGTAGAGAAGCCTCGTTTGCGAGCCTCCGTAGTCAAGAACTTACAGTAGTAGGTCATGTTTTCATGCACTTTCTCTGAGTTTGACTTATAGTGATCGGTTACTCCCCATTCTCCTATTACGATACCCAGTCCTTTGTTGCTCCAGGTATTCACCGCCTTGTCGAAGAAATCCGTCATCGTCTTCTCGTTTTCAGCAGGTATCTTGCCAGCATCCTTGTAAGCATCACCCCAGTAATCGTAGGTGCAATCGCCGGCGTAGCTCCATGGCTGATAGTAGTGGAATTCCACACTCATATAGTTGTTGCCATTGCCTTCGGCATCCTTTGGAATGATGAAATCTCCATTCTCGACGCCAAACCAAGGGTTGCAAACGTAAGTCTGTAAGATGAGGTGGCGCTTGGCATTGTTGCCGCCTGTGGCACGAACCACATCCACGAATATCTGATTGTAAGCATTCTGCACTTCGAGGTTTTCAGCAGTAGGCTTGCCCCAGTTGTCCCTGATGTGAACCTCATTGGTACCGGCGAAAGCCAAGCGACTGTCATAATTGGCAAACTCAGAGGCGATATTCATCCAGAGGAGCGCAAGCTTCTGGCAGTTTTCTTCCTTATATTTATAGGTAGGACGACCTTCGAGCCATTTTTCATGATGTACATTGATGATAACCTTGAGGTCATTATCCAGACACCACCCCACTACCTCCTTGATACGAGCAATCCAAGCCTTGTCGATGCTCATTGCCTGAGCGTTAGTAATGTGGCACTGCCAACGGATTGGAATACGGATGGCATTAAAACCAGCCTTCTTCACGGCTTGTATCATCTTCTTGGTAACAACGGGATTGCCCCAGGCTGTCTCTGCATGGATGGAACCATCAGGGTTGCCAATCTGCATCGACTCACCATCCTGTCCAGGAGCTGAGCACTCGAATTGATTGCCGAGATTCCAACCTACTACATCCTTGTTCCATTGCTGGGCAGTAGGATAAGATTCGCCAATGCCATCAGAACCAGCAGAAGGTCTCTTTATTGATGTACTTGCATCACATGAAAAACAGGTGAAGGCGCTTGCTATAATCAAGCAAAATTTCAAAAAGTTCCTTTTCATTTTTAGGTGTACTATTATTATTAGTTTAGTTTAAAATAATCCGTTTGCAATAACGCAACAGTATCTGGCTGCAAAGATAGGTAAAAAGAACTGCAAGAGGGTTTGATAACAAACAAAAGAGGTTTCAATTCAGACATTTCGTCTAAATCAAAACCTCTTTTTATTAACTAAAGTCTTAATTTACAGATACTTACTTGGAGATACTCCAAAATATTTCTTAAACACAGTACTAAAGTACTTCACATTCACGAAACCTGCTTTCACTGAGACATCCAACACGCTGTCTCCCTGTTTCAAGAACATCGCAGCCTGTTCCAAACGGATGAGTCGCATGAAATCTTGCGGTCCTTGCCCTGTCAGTGTCTTCAACTTGCCATAAAAGAGCGTACGGCTCATCGCCATCTCCTGGCAAAGGCAGTCGATGGTGAAGTCGGTGTCGCTCAGGTTATCGAGAACGAGACGGGTTGCTTTCTCAACGAAAGCCTGGTCTTGTGGATTCAAAATAGCTTGCTCTTCTTTCTCATAAGAAGCTTGGATAGTTTCTATCGGTTCATCAGCAGCATTCAAATCCATCACCTGTTTGGATGAATTTGATTTAGCAGAAACCTCACCTCTAACAAGCGCAAGACTTCGTTCCATGTAATATTGGCTCAACCGGCGTCGATTCTTCAACATACTGTCTATCTTGCTGGCAAGAATAGCCGCGTCGAAAGGCTTGGCTATATAATCATCCGCCCCCAATCCAAGTCCTTCAATCATAAAATTGCGCCCTGCCTTAGCAGTAAGCAGGATGACAGGCAACCAGGAAGTATCCTTGTTTTCCTTGATGCGTTGGCAAAGTACATCACCCTGCATACCAGGCATCATCACATCCGAAACAACAATATCACATTCACCCCCCTCTTCTAAATATTTCAAGGCAGCATCGCCACTTTCTACATCCACCACCCGATAAGTATCACTAAATGTCATGCAGATGTATTGACGAAGATCTTCATTGTCATCAACAAAGAGAAGCGTATCCTTCGAAACTTCAGAATTCTGATCATTTGAAGAAACCACGGATTTCATTTCCTCATCATGAACATCTTGATGATTAGAAGATATGGTCTCTACATTTTGCGCCTCTTCTACAGGTTGAGTTGAAAATGCTGCAGAATTCCCCAAAGGTAACACTACGTGGAAGGTAGTACCCTTGCCTTCTTCACTAACAAAAGTAAGTTTTCCACCTAATTTCTCCACGAGTTGGCGGGTAAGCATCAGTCCCAATCCGCTTCCCATTTCTTGCGAATTCACGGCATTTGAAGCTCGGAAGAAACTCTTGAAGATATTCTTAATTTCTGCTTTCGGAATGCCAATACCCGTATCACTCACCAGAATCTGCGCAGTCTTCCCTTCGATGGAAGCCGATAATGTAACCTTTCCACCTTCAGGCGTATATTTGATAGCATTCGAAAGAAGATTTTCTAATATCAAATCCATCATCTTGACATCTGTATGAACCAGATGCTGCGGACAAGCTTCAAGACTCAGATGAATATGCTTCTCCTGAGCTGCCACTATAAATTTTTCCACCTGTAAGCGTAAGAACATAGGCAATTCTACATCTTGCAGACGAACCAGTTCGGCCGACTGCTCGACCTTTTGGAAGTCAAGCAATTCTGTTACCATCTTCAACAGTTTATTGCCGTTGCGCTGCGCCATATCCAAAAAAACACGACTCTTCTCACTCAAGTGAGAATCTTTAGACAGATCAACAAGAGGAGCCAACACCAGACTTAAAGGAGTACGGATGTTATGAGCTGTATTGACGAAGAAATTAATTTTCTCGTCATAATACCTGCGCTGCAAGCGTTCTTTATAATACTGCCATGCAAAATATAAGATGGCTGTCAGAATACAGAGATAGACAATCCATGCCCACCAGGTGTTCCACCAAGGTTGAGCGATAGATATTTTCAGCGATGTTTCCCCCAATTCCCTACCATTACTTCTGCAGATAGCCTTTACATGAAGCACATAGCTGCCCGAAGGCAAATTGACGAATCGTGCTAACTGATAAGAAGAAGGTTTACTCCAGTTACGATCATATCCTTCCAAATAATATTGATATTGGATGTCATGCTGATATTGATAATTGATGCTCTCGAAAGAAACAATCAGCGTATTCTCATGATGGTGAAGCTGCAAGGTGCCTTCCTGTAACATCTCAAAGAGGGTTTCATTCCATTGGTCTGTACGCTCTACGCCTTCCACCTCAACACGATGGATACGAAGCGGAGCGGCATAATTCAATCCTTTGGCAAACATCGGAGCCAAAGCCACTACGCCATCATTACTGCCAAAAAGCATCCTGCCATCTGAAGTACACGCCACAGACATACGATTATACTCACGTTCCAATCCCTTGAAGAAGTTGAGATTTACCACCTTCCCCTGATAGATGAAGGCCAACCCCTTATCAGTGCTCAGCCACAACTTGCCATTCTTTCCCTTGACAAGTCCATAAACCGCATTAGACGGTAATGACTCCTGGGTAGTATAGTTTCTAAACTTATTAGTCGTCAGGTCATAATCATAAAGTCCACCACCATCCGTACCTATCCAGACATGACTGGAATTCTGATAAACCATACTGTTGACAAACAAATTTATGTCTTTACCAAGATATTGTTCTGGATAAAAAAAACGGCGTGGGTGCATAGGATTCTGCTTATCTATCAGATAGCAGCCATGCGAAGTTCCTACTGCGATACTGCGCTTATCCTCTGATTCGGTAATGCATTGTACCTCGTTGACAGGCAGATAGAAAGCAGTCTTCCCCACTCCTCTGGAAATATTCTTTCCTGAGGGGAAACAGGCCATATCACCATCTAAACAGCCTATCCAGAGATTGCCTTCGCTATCAGTAAAAAGACTGAATACATAGTCACTCTTCAACTTTCCATTACTAACAGAATAAGCAGGCATACCAGTTCCATCACTGTTCACCTGATATACACCATTGCCATAAGTACCTACCAGAACCCTTCCATCAACAGTCTGACAAATCGTAAGTGCCACCTTATTATATAGTCCATGATGCCAGGAATAAGTCTGCGAATCATAAACACTTACTCCTTTATCTGTAGCATACCATATTTTTCCATCGCGGCTTTGGAATACATCGTTCACACAATTATCTAACAGCGATTGATTATTAAGAGACTCGTGCGTAATATACTCCAGAGTATGTTCCATCGGAATGGCTAAATCTACTCCTCCCGAATAAGAACCTGCCCATAAATCTCCAAAGCGGTCGCGGTACAAAGTATATAAACCATTACCCTTCAGTATGTTACCAGGACGTCCATCTGTATCCAGTAAGAGTTTGGTTTGTTTATTCAGCTTATCATAAGCATAGATTCCAGCTCCATCTACTGCCATCAGAATGGTTTGATGATCAAATGAAATAATAGAACGTACGGGAACCTGCGGAATGTTCTGTAAAGAATGGAAAGCTATAGAATTGATTGGCTTCCAAGTTCTATCATCCACCACCTTCACTCCTTCATGAAAAGTACCCAACCAAATAAGATGCCCCTCTACATCATGATAAGAAGAAACCACAGAGCTACCGCTTATTTTTTTTGCTATTTTCTGTGTTGCAACCGAATAGCAATATACATCTTTGGAAGTTCCTATCAAGAGTCTCTGACCAACAAACTGGATATGATTAATATAGGTATTTTTTAATATAAATCTACCTTTAGCTTTCTCGCGAACGATTTCCTTCCCGTCAGCAGAAGCTGACAAGCAGTAAAGACCTTTATCCATAGCCAACCAGAAGTTGCCCTTTTCATCTACCAACAGTTCGTTCAATACAATGCTTCCTCCAAGAATCTTCTGAAGATTACATCTCAAGACGAACGTATCTTTCACCTTATTATATATATATACTTTTCCCTTGTTGTCGTAAGCATATATCTGCCGATGATGATCTTGGGTCAATTTGATATTTCTGCCACTGGCATCACTATACTGCATTTCTGTAGCCAATGTGTAATTAGAAACCAATTGCCCGTTATATCGGTCAACCCCTCGTTTAGTACTTATCCACATAGCACCATCCTCTGCCTCAACAATAGAATAGACACGAGAACTGGACAGTCCATTATCAGTATTGAGGTTGGAAACCATGAACATATTTCTGGAAATATGCCCATGTGCCGGAAGAACTGTTGCCAACAGCAACAATATAAATAGTATATATGATTGTAATCTTTTCATTATATCATTAAAGTTTGGAACAAAGTTAATACAAAAAAATGAAAAACAAGTAGAATTATGAGATAAAATAAAATAAATGTTGTATTTTTGCATAAGATAAGCTGCACTCGGCAATTTGAAAACAAGTTTTCATTGCGCTCATTTGCATTATCTTTGCATAAGATAAGCTGCACTCGGCAATTTGAAAACAGAATAAAGACATAAAGTATGATTAAAAGATTATTATCCTTCCTTGACGCTTCTCCAGTAAACTTTCTGGCAGTGAAGAATATCTCTGAAGAATTGGAGAAGAATGGTTTCCATCGCATCAACCCACAGGAGCCTTTGGGTAAGGTTGAGGCTGGCGACAAGTTCTTTGTTACCAAGAACGATTCCTCTATCTATGCTTTCCAAATCGGTAAGAAGTCATTGGCAGATGGCGGTTTCCACATGATTTGTGCTCACTGCGATTCTCCTACCTTCCGCATCAAGCCAAATGCAGAGATGCTTTGTGAGGGTGGCATCGTGAAACTAAATACCGAGGTGTATGGTGGTCCTATCATGTCAACCTGGTTCGACCGCCCTTTGACTTTAGCGGGTAGAGTGATTGTAAAAGGTGAGAACGCCATGAATCCTCAGACACTCCTTCTTCATATCCAGCGCCCATTGCTGCAAATCAGCAATCTTGCCATCCACTTCAACCGCCAGGTGAATGATGGAGTAAAATTGAGCAAGCAAAAGGATGTTCTCCCTATCCTGGGCATCATCAATGATGAACTGGAGAAGGGAAATCTCCTGATGAATGTAATTACAGGCGAATTGAATATCAAGAAAGAAGACATTCTCGATTTCGACCTCTATCTGGCTGATGCCACTCCAGCCTGCACCTTCGGTGTGCATCAGGAATTCATCTCTTCAGGAAGACTTGACGATCTGTCTATGTGCTGGGCAGGTGTAGAGGCGATGATTGCAGCAGATGCCACTTCATCATCTGATACTTCGGCATTTGAAACAACTCGCGTTCTCGCCATCTTCGACAATGAGGAAACGGGATCTCAGACCAAGCAGGGTGCCGGAAGTCCATTCCTCTCTCATATGCTCCAGCGCATTGCCCTTGCTCAGAGCGGCACAGAGGAGGCTTACTACCAGGCAGTAGAGCGTGCTTTCATGATTTCTGCTGATAATGCCCACGCTTGGCATCCTAATTATAGTGAGAAGTTCGACCCGACCAATCACCCAATGCTTGGCGGCGGTCCGGTCATCAAGTTCAATGCAGCACAAAAGTATGCAAGCGATGCTGTATCAGCAGCCATCTTTGCCAGCATCTGCGATGCAGCCGGAGTACCATGCCAACGATTTGTAAACCACAGTGATGTAGCTGGTGGAAGTACGCTTGGTAACATCCTCGCTTCTTCTATTCCTTTGAAGGGTGTAGATATGGGTAATGCCATCCTCGCCATGCACAGTTGTCGAGAAACAGGTAGCGTAATCGACCACGAGTATTGCGTCAAGGCTTTCACGAAGTTTTATCAGTTATAACAAAAAATCATCGGATTCTGCGGAATCCGATGATTTTTGTATAAACCTCTTTATAATGATTTCTCATACCCCTTGTTCTGCACCAACTTTTTATTCAATTCCATACATTTCTTAGGAATTGGGAAAACGGTGGTATAACCCGATGACTCACCAGCTAAAGGAATACGAAGATCATAGGCTGCAGTAAACTTTCCGAAACGGATAAGATCCTGACGACGCCAACCTTCCCACACCAATTCTAATAATCGTTCTTCCAGGATATTGTCGAGCGTAGCCTGTCGGTTTGGCATACCTACACGGGAACGAACCCTATTCAGTTCCACATTACCCTCTCCTCCATTACGAACCTTGGCCTCCGCTTTCATCAATAATACGTCTGCATAGCGGAAAAGAACGATGTCATTGCTCTGCAACTTACCATCCATATACGAAGTTCTATCCACTTCATATTTTGCCATTCTCGCTCCAGCCGTCTTGATATACTTGCTGTTGGTCAGGTTCTGAGCCACTTCGAAAGGCTGATATTCCAATGGCTTACCATTATCCATCAGAAGTTTTTCACCATCTACTTCCACCACACCTGCCACAAAGTTCATCCTGCAACGGGTATCTTCATCAGCTTCGCCATAGCGGTTTGCTTTCATGGTAGAGATTGTGGCGCAAGTACCATTCTCACTACCCCATCCCAAGGCTCCGCCATGTGTATAGTGATAAGAGCGGAAGAGATAATGGAACTGATTGGTATAGATATTCTTATCCATCGGAATCGTGAAGATATTCTCCTTCGATGTCTCATTATGCGTAGAGAAATTGAAAGCATCATCTTCTTCCAAATCATAACCTTCGCTCGCCAGTTTATCACAATAATAAATGCAGGTTTCCCAGGCATTCAACTTCATGCTGCGATGCTCGCTTGCCTTACCGCCTTTCAGAGAATAAGCCCCATCGGCTGTTTGCACCATAAAATAAATATCCTTACCCTTCGGACGCTTAGCATACCCCTCGGTCCAATCATCAAACATATATATTTCTGCATTCAAAGCCAACTTTGCCAAAAGGAAATTGACTACAGGCTGCGTCATCCTGCCATAATAATTTCCTTCCTTATTACTATGTTCTTCCGACAGATAAGGAAGTACCTGCTGCAGTTCACTGAAGATAAACCGGAATGTTTCACTTCGCTCGCTCTGTGCCGACAGGTTCGTATCTGTCAAAGAGATATCTGGCATTTTCGAGGCAGTTTGATAGATTTCCGATTCTCCCGAAGACAAGACAACAGGAATCCTGCCAAACATATCCATCGCCTCATAATACATCAAAGCCCTGATAGCCCTAACCTCAGCCTTGAATTTGTCTTTCTGGCTGGCAGTAAGCATGGAAGACTTGGCATCAATGATGTCAAGCGACTTATTAGCCAGAACTATCACTTTATAGAGATACTTCCAGGTATCATAGAGTGAAGCATCATCTTCTGTCCACCGATGCTGATACATGGCATTCCACAAGCCACCATCATACCAGTCGCCGCCACGGATTGGAATGATAGCCTCATCAGTGGTCAGCGTATTATAATCGTAGATGCCGCGACAAGTTCCCTGAATACCTTCACTCTCGTTGGCTCCACCTATATAATTATAGAGTGAAGCTACGGCATTGGTATAAATCTCCGATGCAGAACCATAGATGGCATCCTCGTCGAGCTGATCTTTCGGATGCTCATTCAAACACGATGTCAATGCCAAGACTGCCATCAGAACAGATAATATTCTATATCGTTTCATACTCATCTATTATTAGAATTGAACACTTAGACCCAGCGAGAAGGTTCTGTAAAGAGGATAAGTCCGCTTATCATCTATACCCATCGTGCTGTTTACCACATAACTGTTGATCATCGGAGTCAATCCGCTGTAACTGGTGATTGTGGCAAGATTATTCACGCTCGCTGATACCCTGAGCGACTGTATCACCCCTTTCTTGATAGGAATGTCGTAGCCGAGGGTAAGATACTCGAAGTTGAGATAATCACCATTCTCCAGCCAATAATCAGAAACATTCTGATCTACGATATTCTTCTCTGGTGCCCCCTTCAGTACATTGTAATCCGGGAAACTCGACATATTGGTGTATGACAATCCTGTGCCGTTGAAAATCTTATGTCCGAAAGCACCATTCATCTGCAGAGAGAGATACCAGTCGCGATAACGGAAACTGATATTGGAGCCCAACGTTACTTTAGGAGTAGCCTGTCCGGCAATATATCTATCGCCGCCATCACTCAAATCAACGGTTCCATTCTGATCCAGGTCTTCGATGTCATAACGATAATGTCCGTTGCCATCTTCCACGAGTCCCTTGCAATGAGGCAGATAGAACACACCAAGCGGCTGCCCCACAATCTGATAGACCACATTATTATAACCGCCATGCTGCCCGGCACCCGACAAGGCGCCCATCGCCGTCACATCAGCTGCCGACATCTGCATACCAGCATATTCACCGCTCAACGACAGGAGTTTATTCTTCTGCCAAGAGAGATTCATATTGATGTTCAGTTCCATGTCCTTCTTCAGGATAGGAGTGAAAGAAAAGCCTATCTCTAAACCCTGATTGCTCATCGAACCGATATTCGCCAACAGTTTATCGTAGGCGAATGGAGGTACAGGCACGTCATAGGCATAAAGCATATCCGTAGTCTTGGAATAGTAATATTCAGCCGTCAGAACCAGCCGGTTATTCCACAAGCCGAGGTCAGCACCCAGGTTCCAGGTAGCACGTGTTTCCCATTTCAAATCAGGATTGTTGTTGCTGATCATCCCCATCGTCACCGTAGGCGAACTGTTCACCGAAACAATGCCGTTCTGTCTCACCGTGTTCATCGTGGTATAAGCAGATATGCCACCAAGATTACCCGACCTACCATAGCCCGTGCGGAATTTCAGCATCGTAATATCCTTGATATGACGGAGCCATTCTTCCTGTTTCATATCCCAGGAAAGAGAGATGGATGGGAAGAAGCCCCAAGTATGATCATCGCCCACCATCGAAGAACCATCACCACGCATGGAAACCGAAAGGCTATATTTATTTAATAAGGTGTAGTCGATATTCCCCATCACAGAAGCTAAGGCCAGATCTTCATAGTTGCTATCCGTTCCTCCATAAGGACGAGAGGCAGCAGCACCTATATTGTGATAATACATCCCGTTGTTGGTAATTCCCTTGGCAGAAGTCCAGAAACCAGTTCGGATATTTTTCTGATATTCTGCGCCAAGCATCGCCTTGAGATGATGAATACCCCAGGAATGCTGATAGTTTAAGGAAACATTACCAAGCCATTCCTCACTCTTGAATTCACCACGATAGAGATTGCCCTGCGCCCAAACCCATGTAGGACAGAACTGATTATTTTCATTGGAAGCATAGCCGTATGCTCCGAATGCAGTGACATTCAGATAATCACAGATATCATATTTCAGCTTCAGATGACCATTGAAGTTCATATTCTTACTATCATTTCGCTCCTGCAGCAAGATTCCTGGTGGATTCACCTGCGAAGCCGCTCCATTCTTTACCCAACTGCCATTCTCTCTATCGAATGGATAGGTAGGATTCATTGCATCGGCAGAATAGAAGAGCATCTGACTGTCAAAGATATCATTGTTCTTATATGAAGAACCAAATACACCGAAGTCGCCAGTCAGCCTATTATTAAATGCCTTCTGAGTGACATCAATCTTAGCCACTAAATTGCGATACCCCTTACTACGGATGATGGTATTATGATCAATATAACCAAAAGAAGCGCGATAGTTGCTCTGTGGATTTCCACCACTGAAAGCCAGATAATGGTTTTGGATATTTCCTGTTCGAGTGATAGCCTTTCGGAAGTTGGTATCATATCCCTTGTCATTATATTCCAATCCCAACTTCTGTGCAGCCGCAATATATTCAGCAGCATTGAGCATCTCCATACTTTTATACATAGCTTCGATGCCATAGCTACCCTCATAAGAGATCTGAAATCCCTTACCTGTACCCTTTTTGGTTTTCACCTGAATAACACCCGAAGCACCGCGCGAACCATAAAGTGCAGTTTCGCTGGCATTTTTCAGAACCGTAAAACTTTCTATATCCGCAGGATAAATTGTTGCAAGTGTAGCCACATCAGAGGTTACGCCATCAATAATAACAAGTGGTTCGTTACCTCCCATAATGGAAGTAGTACCTCTAACACGTACAGCGTTCAACATGGCGATACGGTCAAGTCCATTGGTTGTGACATTGACACCGGCTGTCTGTCCACTCAAGGCATCGAGGGCATTGTGAAGTACGCCTTTCTTCAGGAGTTCAGGTTCTACCACGCTCACCGATCCCGACAGGCGTAAAGAGTCCAACCCCTCCATATTTACAAATTGGGCATGAATGGATTGGGGCAATAAAATCAGCGCTTCTACACCATAAAATATGAGTTTAAATTTCTGTTTCATAACCATATCTGCACTTTTGTTTAGGTTAATTCCATATTGGTTGCAAATATAATCAAAAATAGTGATAAACGCACAAAATTTTATAAAAACTTACGAAAAATTTTCAGAAAATAGAATCTGACTGGGAACTTGCATTGAGAACGCTCATACCGCTTGTTCTCCCATCTTACATGCAGATGAGAGAAAGGCATTGACGAGCATGAATATGAAACATGCAAACTGAAAAAGATATAATGAATTCAAACGCTTCTTTGCAACTTAAAAATGCAAATCATTACGCTTTCAACTTAAACGAGTTTTCTATACTCATTATTTCATCGCTGAAAGTTGCATCGATTTTCAATCGCTCCTCCACTTTTGAACAACTGTGAATCACAGTACTATGATCTCTGTTTCCTACAAGCTTACCTATGCGTGAAGCAGGCATTTTGGTATATTTCTGTGCCAGATACATCGTCACCTGTCTTGCCACCACATAATCACGCTTACGGCTCTTACTGTTCACGGCAGCTGTAGTCACATTATAATGAGTACAAACCTTCTCTACGATATCATCTATCGTCAAAGGCTTGTCATCCACCTTCACGGCTCTCTTGATAACGCGTTCTGCCAAGCGGATATCAATATTGCTGTTATACACAATGCTATAAGCCAGCAAACCATTGATGGCACCCTGCAAATCACGCACACTACCATTACAGGTTTGAGCAATGAAACTAACAACCTCCTTGGAGATTTTCAAACCATCACGACGTATCTTATTGCTCAAGATATCCACACAGAGCTGCTCGTTCGGTTTTTCCAATTCACATACCAAACCACAAGAGAAACGCGTCAGAAGGCGATCTGGCACATCTTTCAAATCTACCGGAGGACGGTCACTTGCCAATATGATGCGCTTACCATTACGGAAGAGATGATTGAAGATATGGAAAAACGTATTCAATGTCTTTGCCTTGCCTGCCCAATCCTGAATATCATCAACGATCAGCATATCGATAGACTGATAGAAATTGATGAAATCATTGCTTGAATTGTGCAGAATAGCATCTGTATATTGCGTCTGAAAGAGACGGGCACTCACATAGAGCACGCGCTTTTGCGGATACATCTGCTTAGCCTTAACACCAATGGCATTGACCAAATGTGTCTTACCGCTACCAGACGGACCATAGATAAACATCGGATTAAACTGACTTGTATTAGGATGTTCTGCAATAGACAATCCCACAGAACGTGGAAGCTTATTACTTTCACCCTCCATGTAATTATTGAATGTCAACTTAGGATCAAGTTGGGTATCAATATCATCCATTTGAGATTCTCCTGCTGCAGCAGTCTCGCTTCCTGCCTGTGCCTGATGACTCTTAGGACTCAAGTCATTAGCATCATCAGGATCTAAAGGCAAAGGTGTAGTACCACCAGGAGCATCCTTGACTACCACAACACGATAAGTCAGACGAATACCTTCACCAAAATTCTGATGCAATACCTTGCTCAGTAAGTCCACGAAGTTTGCTTCCAAATACTCATAGAAGAAAGTACTCGGAACTCTAACCAGCAAAGTTTTCGTAGCCGGCTTATACGACTCGAAAACAATGGGTTTAAACCACGTATTGAAATGTTGCTCAGAGACATGCTGACGGATAAGCGTAAGACAATTGTCCCAAAGAGCTTTAGGACTTGCTAACAT